>RFGB01000274.1 GCA_003697125.1 Alphaproteobacteria bacterium | reverse complement strand
GGGCTGGGGCCGCACCACCGTCGGCCCGTCGTCGACGACGCCGGACCCCGTTGCGCCGACCCGAGGGCCGGACTGCCCGGTGTCGCTGTCGCTGCGGCCCGCGCCGCATCAGATGCTGGCGGTGCGGCTCGAGGCCCCGTGCCGCGCGGGCCAGGCGGTGACGCTCGACCATGCCGGGCTGAAGGCCACGGTGCTGATCGGTGCGGATGGCGTGGCCAGCGTCGATCTGCCGGCCCTGGCGGACCCGGCCAAGGTCTCGGCGCTGCTCGGGGACGGCACCGCGCCGGCGGCCGAGACGCGGGTGCAGGGGCTTGACCGCATCGCGCGGGTGGCGCTGGTCTGGTCGGGGCCGGCGGATCTGGACCTGCACGGCTTCGCGCCGGGGGCGGGTGCCCATGTGTGGTCGGGGGCGCCGGGTGATCCCGACCGCGCGCGGCGCGAGGGAGGCGCCTGGCTGGCCGAGATCGGGGCGGCGCTGCCAGGGGGGTTCCGGGCCGAGGTGCTGACCGTGCCGCTGGGCCCGCGGCTGCCGGGGCCGGTGATGCGGCTCGGCCTGGGGATCGGCCCGCAATCGGCCTGTCCCGACCGGCTGGACTTCGTGGCGATCTGGACCGATGCGCGCCGCCGGCTCGAGGAACGCGCCGTGCGGATGGCCCTTCCCGAATGCGCCGCCGGCGACGGGCTGTTTGCCAATGCGGGGCTCAGGGATCTGATCCTGTCGCGGCGCTGAGCGGGCGGGTCCGCAGGGGGTGGCTGATGGGGCATGCGCGGTGGATGGCGGTTCTGGCCGTGACGGTGCTGGCGGCGCTGCCGGCGCGGGCGGGCGAGGTCATGCTGCGCAGCCATGACGGATCCATTGCGCTGACCGGGCAGCTGAAGGCGTTTGACGGCAATGGCTATGTCATCGACACTGGGGTGGGCCAGATCCGCCTCGATGCCCATCTGGTCCGCTGCGAGGGTGCGGACTGCCCGCCGCCCGAGGCGCTGCGCCAGCGGCTGCGCGCCGGCGGTCCGCCCGGGCTGATCCGGGGGCTTCTGGGGGCGCTGGTCGAGGAATTCGCGCTGGTGCGTGATCTGCCGGTGCTGCGCGAACCCGTCGACCGGCTGACCACGCGCCTCAGCCTGGGGCGGCGCGATGCCCTGCATCTGGAGCTGGTTGCGGCGGGGATCGGCGACGCCGCGGCGGTGGAGGAGCTGTCGCGCGGCGATGCGGCGATCGCGCTGTCCACCCGGCCGCCGGCCCCGGGCGCTTCGGCGCAGGTCGTGGCGCTCGACGCGCTGGCGGTGGCGGTGGCGCCGGAAAATCCGGTCGGGATCATCACCATCGCCGATCTTGTTGGCGCGCTGTCGGGACGCATCACCGACTGGGCCGCACTGGGCGGGCCGCCGGGGCCGGTGCGGCTCTATCTGGCCGCACCGGGGGGCGGCGCGCGGGAATCGCTCGAACGGCTGCTGCTCGCACCCAACGGCGTCGGGCTCTCCGGGCAGGTCCGCCTGCTGGCCGACGATGCCGCGGTGGCCGATGCGGTCGCCGCCGATCCGCAGGGGCTGGGCGTGGTGGGCAGCGCCTTCCTGGGCAATGCCCGCGCCCTCGCCCTGCGCGGCGAATGCGGCATCCTGTGGCGGCCCGATCCCTTTGCGGTGAAGGCAGAGGAGTATCCGCTGACGCGGCGGATCCATCTGCTGGCGGACCGGGAAGCGCTGCCGCCCGACGGCCGGCGGCTGGTCGATTTCGCCCTGTCCGATGCCGCCCAGCCGGTGATCGCCGATGCGGGATTCGTCGATCTGTCGATCATGCGCCGGCGGCTGGATGCCGAGGGGATGCGCCTCGCGCAGCTTCTGCTTGCGCCCGAGACGGCGGGGCCGGCGGCCGAACGGCGCGCGCTGGCCGAGATGCTGCTCGGTGCCGAGCGGCTGTCGGTCACCTTCCGCTTCGCCCCGGGCAGCGACCGGCTGGACGGGCGCGGCATGGCCGATATTCGCCGGCTGGCCGATCTGCTGGCGTCGCCGGAACTGGCGGGGCGCGAGGCGCTGCTGATCGGCTTCACCGATTCGCTCGGTCAGGCGGCGCTGAACCGTGCCCTGTCGCTGCGCCTTGCCGAGACGGTGCGCGCGGCGCTGCTGGCGACCGCGCCCGGGCAGGCGGGGCAGGTCTCGCTGTCGGCGCTGGGTCTGGGCGAGCTGTCGCCGCTGGGCTGCGAGGAGACGCCCGAGGGCCGGCGCGTCAACCGGCGGGTCGAGGTCTGGCTGCGCGATCCGCGCTGATCGCCGGTCATCTGGGCCGTTCGGGCGGTCTTTACGCAAAATTTAGGGAACCTGGGCCTAATGGACACGTTATCGGATCGGCCTTCCGGTTCGGGCCCCGCGGGGACGATGCCGGGCCGGGGGCCTCTGGCGGGACTTGAGGAGCGACGGCAATGGGCAGGCTCGACAGGTCTTCCGGGCGGGATGTCCATTACGCGATTCCCGAGCGCCCGGACGACGTCACCGGATTTTCCGAGGGCGGGCCCATGGAACGGCACCGCCGCGCGCGGCAGGCGGGGGATGCCTGCTGGCAGCGGGGATTCTGGACCGAGGCGCTGCTGCACTACATGGAGGCGGAATCGCATCTGATGGCGGCGGGCGTGCCGGCTGCCCGGCGCAACCGTTCGCAGGGCGGCTGAACGCCGCCCCGGTTGTCCGGCCGCGGCGCGGGGCCGGGCGATGCGGGCGCGGGCCGGAATGCCGGGGCCGGGTCAGATCAGGCCCAGGGCGCGGAAGCTCGCGTCGCGTTCCTTGCCGATCACGACATGGTCATGCAGGGTGATGCCCAGCGCCTCGACCGCATCCTGGATGCGTTCGGTCATCTCGATGTCGGCCTGGCTGGGCGTGGGGTCGCCCGAGGGGTGGTTGTGCACCAGGATCAGCGCCGATGCGTTCAGGTCCAGGGCGCGCCGGGCCACCTCGCGCGGATAGACGGGCACATGATCGACGGTTCCCTGCGCCTGCAGCTCGTCGGCGATCAGCACGTTGCGCCGGTCGAGGAACAGGATGCGGAACTGTTCGGTGTCGCGATGGGCCATCACCGTCTTGCAGTAGCGCATCAGCTCCGACCAGGAGGAGATGACGTTGCGGTTCAGCACCTTCACCTGGGCCAGCCGCTGGGCCGCGGCCTCGACGATCTTCAGCTCGCGCACCACGGCATCACCCACCCCCGGCACCGCCACCAGCCGCGCGGGCGCGGCCGAGATCACCCGGTTGAAGTCGCCGAACTCGGCCAGCAGCCGCTTGGCGAGGGGCTTGACGTCCTGCCGCGGGATGGCGCGGAACAGGATCAGCTCCAGAAGCTCGTAATCGGCCAGCGCCCCGGCCCCCGCGGCCATGAAGCGCTGGCGCAGCCGCTCGCGATGCGCGACGTAATGCGGCTCGGCCGTTCGCGCCGGCGCGTCCAGCCCGGGAACGGGCGCCTCGTTCATGCCGGGGAACAGCTGCTGCCTGGTCATGGACGCAGCCTGCGCGGGCAAGGGTTAACGAAGGCTTAAGCGCACGCGCTCAGCGCCGGGTGGGGTGAAACAGTCCGGCAGGCGACAGGGTGAAGATCTCGCAGCCATCCTCGGTGACGCCGACGGAATGCTCGAACTGCGCCGACAGGGAACGGTCGCGGGTGATCGCGGTCCAGCCATCGGCCAGCACCTGGGTCTCCGGCCGGCCCAGATTGACCATCGGCTCGATGGTGAAGAACATCCCCGGCTGCAGGCGCGGGCCGGTGCCCGGGCGCCCGTAATGCAGCACATTGGGCGGGGCGTGGAACACCCGCCCCAGCCCGTGGCCGCAGAAATCGCGCACGATCGAGCAGCCCGCCGCCTCGGCATGGGCCTGGATCGCGGCGCCGATGTCGCCGAAGGTGGCCCCGGGGCGGACCTGTTCGATCCCCTTCATCAGCGCGTCATGGGTCACCTGGATCAGGCGGCGCGCATAGGGCTTGGGCCGGCCGGCGACATACATGCGCGAGCTGTCGCCGTGCCAGCCATCCACGATCACCGTGACGTCGATGTTCAGGATGTCGCCGTCGATCAGGATGTCGTTGCCGCGCGGGCGGCGTTCATGCTTGCTGGGCGGGATCTCGCTGCCGGGAATGCCGTGGCAGACGACGTGGTTGACGCTGATGCAGGTGGCGTGCCGGTAGCCCTTGTAGCCGATGGTGGCCGACACCGCGCCCAGCTCCTCGATGCGCCGGCGCACGAAATCGTCGATCTCGGCGGTGCGCACGCCCGGTTCCACGATCGGCCCCAGCGCGTCGAGGATTTCCGCCACCACCCGCCCGGCGCGGCGCATGCCGGCGAAATCCTCCGGCTCGTGCAGCCGGATTCCCTCCTTCGTCACGCGCGGCGCGCTGTGTTCGTCCAAGCCTTTCATCGCATCTCCCATCCCGGCCTAGATAGGTGGTTTCCCCGCCCGCCGCCAGACGCAAGGCAAGCCCCGGCCCGCATCAGCAGGGCAGCTCGACGGGCAGGGGCGCATCCAGCCAGACCCCGCCGGGGGTGATGCGGGTGGCGTGGCACAGCATGGTCACGCCGGCGGCATGCGCGGCGGCGAAGGCGCTGCCATAGGCGGGGTCGATATCGCGGGCCAGCCCGAAACGCCGGCAGTCGGTGCGCTGGACCACATAGAGCATCGCCGCGCGCTCGCCCCGGGCGACGGCGTGCGCCAGCGCCTCAAGATGCCGCGCGCCGCGGCGGGTGACGCTGTCGGGAAACTCGGCCAGATCGCCCGTGCGGCGCAGATGGACGTTCTTCACCTCCAGCCACATCGGCGGCCGGTCCGGTGCGGAGAGGCGGAAGTCGATCCGCGTGCCGGGCGCCAGCGTCACCTCGGCCGCGATCTCGCGATAGCCGGCCAGCGCCGGAATCGCGCCCGCCCGCAGCGCCTCGGCCACCACGCGATTGGGCAGCGTCGCGTCGATGCCGGCCAGATGCCCGCCGCCCAGCTCGACCAGCTTCCATGACCAGGGCAGCCGCGCCCCGCCCCGGGCGGCGGCTGGCATGACCAGAATCGGCGTGCCGGGTTCGGCAAGGCCCTGCATGCTGCCGGGATTGGGGCAGTGAGCCACCGCCTCGCTGCCATCCGGCAGCCGGATATCGGCCAGGAAGCGCTTGTAGCGGCGGATCAGCCGGGCCGGCTGCAGGGGGGCGGGAAACTCCATGGCCGAGCGGCCTAGCCATTGTCGCACGGTTGTGCAAGCCATTGCGGCGGGCGATCCGGCCGCCTTGCGCGCGCCGAAGGGAAGGGACGACCAAGATGCACAATCCGACCGCCGCGATGCTGGTGATCGGCGACGAGATCCTCTCGGGCCGCACCCAGGACACCAACAGCAACTACCTGGCCCGCCGGCTGACGGAATCGGGCATCGATCTGCGCGAGGTGCGCGTTGTGCCCGACGACGAGGCCGAGATCGTCGCGGCGCTGAACGCGCTGCGGGCGCGCTATGACCATGTGTTCACCTCGGGCGGGATCGGCCCCACCCATGACGACATCACCGCCGACGCGGTGGCCCGCGCCTTCGGGGTCGGCATCTCTGTGCGCGAGGATGCCCGCGCCCTGCTGGCGCGCAACTACCGCAACCCCGAGGTCGAGCTGAACGCCGCGCGGCTGCGCATGGCGCGCATTCCCGACGGCGCCAGCCTGATCGACAATCCGGTCTCGGGCGCGCCGGGCTTCAGCATCGGCAATGTCCATGTGATGGCCGGGGTGCCGGCGGTGTTCCGGGCGATGGTCGAGGGGCTTGTGCCGCGGCTGAAGGGCGGGCGGCCGGTGCGGTCGGTGTCGCTGCGCGTCGCGCTGCCCGAGGGCGATGTGGCCGGCCCGCTGGGCGAGATCGCCGCGGCCAATCGCGACGTCTCCATCGGCTCCTACCCCTTTCAGCGCGACGGCCGGTTCGGCTGCATCCTGGTGGCGCGCAGCCAGGATCCCGACCGGCTGGAGGCGGTTGCGGCGCAGATCCGCGCGATGTTGACGGAGCGCGGCGCGGAGGGCATCGAGGAGTTCCGCTCGGAGTGAGCGCGACCGCGGGCGTGGCGGAACCGGCAGACGCAGGAGACTTAAAATCTCCCGGGCAAGTCCCGTGCGGGTTCGACTCCCGCCGCCCGCACCACCGCCCGCCGGCGGTCAGCGGTGCTTGCCCGCCGTCCAGCCCGCCGGGGCAAGATGCGCCTCGGCAAAGGCCAGGGGGCTGTCCTCGAGATCCGTCGCAAGACTGTCGTTCCAGCGGTTGAGGAAGCCGAACAGCCCCACGATGCCCAGGATCTCCACCACCTGCGCATCGGTGAAATGCGCCCGCGCCGCCGCGAAATGCTCGGCCCCGGCCCGGTTGGGCACCTCGGCCGCGGCTTGCGCCAGCGCCAGCGCGGCGCGCTCGGCCGGGGTGAACAGCGGCGAGGTCTCATGCGCCCACAGCGCGGCGATCCTGTCCGGGTCGGCCCCCTGTCTGGCGGCGCTGTGGGCGGTGTGGGCCTGGCAGTAGCGGCAGCCCGCGGCGCTGGATGCCACATGCGCGATCATCTGCTGCAGGTCGGGCGGCAGCGAACAGGCCGGCCCCAGCACCTCGCGCGCCAGCGCCAGGAATCCCGCCAGAAGTCGCGGCTTGTGCGCCATGATGCGCAGCGAATTGGGCAGGAAGCCCATGCGGGCCTCCACCTCGGCGAACAGCGCGGCAAGGCCGGGATCGGCGTCCGGAGCGGGGGGAAGATGGGCCATGTCACTCCTCGATGATCGCAACCGCGCGCACGAATCCCGCCGAGGCCGCCTTGATCTTGAACGGGAAGCAGCAGATCTCGAAGCCTGTCGGCGGCAGCTGGTCGAGATTGGCCAGCTTCTCCATGTGGCAATAGCCGGTGACCATGCCGGCGCGGTGCCCTTCCCAGATGATCGCCGGGTCGCGCGTCTCGGCCCAGCGCCGCGCGGTGTGCACGAAGGGGGCATCCCACGACCAGCCGTCGGTGCCGGTGACCCGCACGCCCCGTTCCAGAAGCCACAGCGTCGCCTCGCGCCCCATCCCGCAGCCCTTCGAGACATAGTCCGGCCGGCCATAGGCCGCGCCCGCGGCGGTGTTGACCACGACGATGTCGAGCGGGCGCAGCTCGTGCCCGATGCGCTTCAGCTCCGCCTCGACATCCGCCGCGGTGCAGACATAGCCGTCCTCCATGTGGCGGAAATCCAGCTTGACGCCGGGGCGGAAGCACCAGTCCAGCGGGATCTCGTCGATGCGCCAGGCGGGCTTTCCGCCATCCATCGTCGATGCGTAATGCCACGGCGCGTCCATGTGGGTGCCGTTGTGGGTCGAGACCTGCAGCATCTCCACCGCCCAGCCCTCGCCATTGGGCAGATCCTCCTTCCTCAGGCCCGGAAAGAAGGACAGGATCTGGTCGACGCTGGCCTGGTGGTCCACATACTGGATCTTGGGCAGCGCGATCGGCGGGTCCGAGGCGATGTCGGCCTCGAGCGCATTCGAGATGTCGATGAAGCGGCGCGGCATGGAACCTCCTACAGAAGCGCGGTGGCAATCCCGGGAAAGACCATCACCAGCCCCAGCACGATCAGCATGATCAGCGCGAAGGGCGCGGCGCCGGCGAAGATCTCGCCCAGGCTGATGTCGGGATCGTCCAGCGTGGACTTGATGACATAGACCGAGATGCCGAAGGGCGGGGTCAGCAGGCCGATCTCGACCGCGATGACCGTCACGATCCCGAACCATACCAGATCAAGCCCCAGCGACTGCGCCACCGGCATCATCAGCGGCACCAGGATCAGCATGATCGAGGAGGAATCGAGGATCGTGCCCAGCGCGATGACCAGTGCCACATAGGCGACCAGGACCCCCCAGCGCCCGATCTCGGCGGTGGCGACCCACTGGCCGAAGCCGATCGGCACCCCCGACAGCGCCAGCATGCGCGAATACATCTGGGCGGCGATGATCAGGAAGCAGATCGCGGCGGTGACCAGCCCGGTGTCCACCATCACCTGCCACAGCCCGCGCCAGGTCACCGTGCCCTTGGCCAGCCAGATCAGGAAGGCCCCCAGCGCGCCAACCGCGCCCGCCTCGATCGGGGTGAAGAAGCCGCCATAGATGCCGCCCAGCACGAGCGCGATCAGCGCCGCGATCGGCAGGCTGCGCGCCGCCATCACCCGGGCGGGCAGCGCCGGGGTGTCCGCGCCACGGTCGGGCCGGCCGACGAATCCGGGCCACAGGGTCGCCATCGCCACCACCCCCGCCCCGAACATCGCCGCCAGAAGCAGCCCCGGCAGGATGCCGGCCAGGAACAGGTCGCCCACCGACTGTTCGGTCAGAAGCCCGTAGAGGATCAGGAGCAGCGAGGGCGGGATCAGCATGCCCAGCACGCTCGATCCCGCCACCACCCCGGTGGCGAAGCGCGCCGAATAGCCGTGGCGGCGCATCTCGGGCACGGCGAGCCGGGTGAACACCGCCGCCGAGGCGATGGAGATTCCGGTCACCGCGGCGAACACCGCGTTCGCCCCCACCGTGCCCAGCGCCAGCCCGCCGCGCAGGCGCCGGAACAGGTTGTTGGCCACCTCGTAGGCGTCGCGCCCCACGCCGGAAACCGAGACGATAAAGCCCATCAGCACGAACAGCGGCACCACCCCGAAGAAGTAGGAGGCGATCGTCTCGGCCGCGGCCAGCGCCAGAAGCTTTGCCCCCAGCACCGGCGAGCCCTTGATCAGCCATACGCCGACGAAGCTGCAGGCCATCAGCGCGATCGGCACATGCATGCCGCCGATCACCAGCGCGACGATGGCGCCCAGCGCGCCCAGGCCGATCTCGAAGGGGGTCACGGCGCCCCGCCCCGGCCAAGCGCCGTCAGCAGGTTGGCCAGTGCCGAGAGCAGGAACTGCGCCAGGAGCACCGCGCTGCCCAGGATGATGATCAGCTTGACCGGCCATTCCGGGGCGGTGAAGTCGCCCACCGCCCCGACATAGGTCCCCCGCTCCCAGGCGCGCAGGAAGATGGGCCAGGACGCCCCGATCAGCACCCCGATCAGCGCCGCGCCGGCGAGGTCGTAGAGGGCGAACAGCCCCGCCCGCGCGCGCCGCGGCATCAGGTTCGCCACCGCCTCGGCGCGGATCATCCGCCCCGCGCGCATCGACTGGGCCACCTGCAGGAAGACGATGGCCACGATCGACAGCGACACCATCTCGGGCACGCCCGAGACCGGGGCGCCGAACAGCTCGCGCCCCAGTATGTCGGCATTGACCAGGATCGCCAGCCACACGATCAGCAGCGTGCCGCAGATGTTGAACGCCATCGCGAGCGTGCCGATCACCCGATCGGCCCCGGACAGAAGCCGGGGCAGGCCGGCGGTCATTCCTTGTCCCAGTCCCGCACCGGGCGGGCGCCGGCGGCACGCATGGTGTCCATGTAGAGCGCGAGGATCCGCCGGCCCGGCTGGCCCTCGGCCTCCAGCCGCTCGGCCCAGGCCTTGGCGACATTGTCCATGCCCATGGCCCAGGCGCGGCGCATCTCCTCGGGCACGTCGGTGATGGTGGCGCCATTGGCGGCCATCACCTCGAAGGCCCTGGCCACCGCGGCGTCCAGATCGGCGTGATAGGCCTCGCTGTAATCCCGGCAGGCCGACTTCAGCGCCTTCCGCACCACCTCGGGCAGGGCGTCGAACCAGTCCTTGTTCGCGGCCATGCCGCCGGCATACTGCCCGCCGAAGCGCATGCGGGTGATGTAGGGGGCGACCTCGTGCAGCTTGCCGGGCAGGGCGGCCGAGGCGAAGACGATCACCCCGTCATAGACCCCGGTCTTGATCTCGTTGTAATAGGTGGTCAGGTTTCCCGACACCGCCACCGCGCCGGTGCCCGACAGCCAGTTCACCGCCGGTCCGGGGGCGCCGATCTTGCGGCCCTTCAGATCATCGAGGCTGCCGACCGGGAAGGTGGTCATCAGCAGATAGTCGTCGATCCCGATCGCGCAGCCCAGATATTCCAGCCCGTTCGCCTCCCATGGCGCGCGCATGTCGGGGTCGGTCTCGTGCAGCCGGTCCATCGTTGCCGAGATCGTGCGCGTGTCGTCCGAGACGAAGGGGGTCACATAGGTGACGTTCTGCAGCGCCAGCTTGGCGGGATCGAACAGCGAGGAGACGAGCCCGATCTCGGCCAGGCCTTCCTCGACCGCCTCCAGCTCGCCGCCCACCGGGGCCAGCGCGCCGCCATACTGTTCGGACCAGGCGATCTCGTATCCCGTGCCCTCCAGCGCCCGGTTGACGGCGGGGATGTAGACTTCCGAGGTCATGCGCACCCAGCGGAACACCGGCGGGTGCCCTGCCACCACGGTCACGCTGATCGTCTCGGCGCCCGCCGCGCCCGCCGCGGCCAGCATGGCGCCGGCCAGAATCGTTGCCCTCAGCATCCGGTTTCCTCCCCCTTCCGGCCCCGCCCGCATCGGGCGCGGCGCGCCCCGCACCATGCCACAGTGGGGCGATGGCGCAAGGGGGGGTGGCGTCTCAGAAGGGCACGTCGTCGGCCGCCGAGAGATAGCCCGCCACCACGCGCTTCTGCCCGGCCTTCTCGAAGTCCACGGTCAGCTTGTCGCCGTCGATGGCCTCGATGCGTCCATAGCCGAACTTGTCGTGGAAGACGCGCATGCCGACGGCGAACCGGTCGGCGGCGTCGGCGTCGACCACCAGCGCGCGCGCCGCCGCGCGGGCGCTGCGCGGTGCTGCCATGCCGGCGCGGCGGGCCTGCAGCCGGGCCCAGCCGGGGGAATTGTAGACGCTGGCGCCCGCCGCGCGATCCTCGATCCCCGGCCCCTGTCCGACCGCGGCCGCGGCCCCGTGGGCGCCGCCATGCAGCCCCGGCGGGGTCAGCACCTCGACATGGGCGCGCGGCAGCTCGTCGATGAAGCGCGAGGGGATCTGCGCCTGCCAGCGGCCATGCACCGACCGGTTGGCGGCGAAGCTGATGGTGCAGTGCCGGCGGGCGCGGGTGATGCCGACATAGGCCAGCCGGCGCTCTTCCTCGAGCCCGGTCTGCCCGTTCTCGTCCATCGTGCGCTGCGAGGGGAACAGCCCGTCCTCCCACCCCGGCAGGAACACCGCGTCGAACTCCAGCCCCTTGGCGGCATGCAGCGTCATGATCGAGACCTTCGGCGCGCCCTCCTCCTGCTCGTTCTCCATCACCAGCGCGACATGCTCCAGAAATCCCTGCAGGTTCTGGAATTCCGACAGGGCGCGGACCAGTTCCTTGAGGTTCTCGAGCCGGCCGGGCGCGTCGGGAGAGCGGTCCTGGCGCCACATGTCGGTGTAGCCCGATTCGTCCAGGATCCGTTCGGCCAGCGCCACGTGATCCTCGCCGGCCAGCGCCGCCGCGCGCCAGCGGTCGAAGGCCGCGATCAGCTCGCCCAGCGACTGCCGAGCGCGGGCGGTCAGCCCCCCCTCCGCCACCAGCGCCCGCGCCGCCTCGAACAGCGGCAGACCCCGTTCGCGCGCGACGCGGTTGATCTCGCGCAGCGCCTTGTCGCCCAGCCCGCGCCGCGGGGTGTTGACGATGCGCTCGAATGCCAGCCCGTCGCGGGGGCTGACCACCACCCGGAAATAGGCCATCGCGTCGCGGATCTCGGCGCGTTCATAGAAGCGCGGGCCGCCGATGACGCGATAGGGCAGGCCGATGGTCAGGAAGCGGTCCTCGAAGGCGCGCATCTGGAAGCTTGCGCGCACCAGTATGGCGATCTGGTCGGGGGGCACCGGGTCATGGCCGCGGGTGCCGCGGGCCAGCGCCTCGATCTCCTCGCCGATCCAGCGCGCCTCCTCCTCGGCATCCCAGTGCCCGATCAGCCGCACCGGCGCGCCGCCCTCGGCCCTGGTCCACAGGGTCTTGCCCAGCCGGCCCTGATTGGCGGCGATCACCGCCGAGGCGGCGCCGAGGATATGGGCGGTCGAGCGGTAGTTGCGTTCCAGCCGGATGACGGTCGCGCCGGGGAAGTCGCTCTCGAAGCGCAGGATGTTGCCGACCTCGGCGCCGCGCCAGCCATAGATCGACTGATCGTCGTCGCCGACGACGCAGATGTTGCGGTGCCCCCGGGCCAGCAGGCGCAGCCACAGATACTGGGCGACGTTGGTGTCCTGGTATTCGTCGACCAGGATATAGCGGAACCGGGTCTGATAGCGCGCCAGCACGTCCGGGTGGTTCTGGAAGATGGTCACCACATGCAGCAGCAGATCGCCGAAATCCGCCGCGTTGAGGGTGCGCAGCCGCTCCTGATAGGCGGCATAGAGCTCGCGCCCGGCGCGGGCGAAGCTGGCGGCCTCCTCGGGGGGGACCCGGGCAGGGGCCAGCGCGCGGTTCTTCCAGCGATCGATCAGGCCGGCCAGGTGCCGGGCGGGCCAGCGCTTCTCGTCGATCCGGGCCGCCTCGATCACCTGCTTCAGAAGCCGGATCTGGTCGTCGCTGTCCAGGATGGTGAAATTGCCGCTGAGCCCGGCGAGCTCGGCATGGGCGCGCAGGATCTTGGCGCAGAGCGCATGGAAGGTGCCCAGCCAGGGCATCCCCTCGACCACGCCGCCCACCAGCTGGCCCACCCGTTCCTTCATCTCGCGCGCGGCCTTGTTGGTGAAGGTGACGGCGAGGATCTCCCACGGCCGCGCGCGGCCGGTGCCCAGGATATGGGCGATGCGCGCGGTCAGGGCGCGGGTCTTGCCGGTGCCGGCGCCGGCCAGCACCAGCAGCGGGCCGTCCACCGTCTCGACCGCGGCGCGCTGCTCGGGGTTCAGCCCGTCAAGCCAGGGCGCCGGACCCGCCGCCGGCATCGCCATCTGAGAGAGCCTCGCCGCGCCGCCTTCCGCCATGCCGCCCCCCTGCCCGGATCCGCGGCGGCAGGATAGCGCGCAGGCGCGCCGAGTCCAAGGGGCTGTTCGCCCAATGTTCGCGCCCCGCCCCGATGCCGGTTCAGATGCAGATCACCTCCAGCGGCGGAAAGCCGTTGAACCCCACCGAGGCATAGCTCGACGTGTAGGCCCCGCAGTTGCGGATCACGATCCGGTCGCCCGCGGCCAGCCCCAGCGGCAGCTGCACCGGTCGGCGTTCATACAGCACGTCGGCGCTGTCGCAGGACGGCCCGGCCAGGATGCACGGCCCGGTCGGTTCGCCATCGCGCGGGGTCAGGAACTGGTAGCGGATCGCCTCGTCCATCGTCTCGGCAAGGCCCGAGAACTTGCCGATGTCGAGATAGACCCAGCGGGCGATGTCGGTGGGGCGCTTGCGGGTGACCAGCAGCACCTCGGCCGCGATCGCGCCGGCCTCGGCGACCATGCCGCGCCCGGGTTCGGCCATCACCTCGGGCAGGGGACCGAAGCGGGCGCGCACCATCGCCATCACCTCGGCCGCATAGGCCGCGGGATCGGGGACCGCCTCGCCGTAGAAGGCGGGAAAGCCGCCGCCGATGTTGAGCAGGTCCAGCGGGAATCCCGCCGCGCGGCAGGCCTGCCACGCCGCATGGGCGGCATCCAGAACCGGCGCCCACATCCGCGGCAGGCGGGTCTGGCTGCCGACATGGAAGGACAGCCCCCGCGGGCGCAGCCCCAGCCCCGCGGCGGTCCGCATCAGCTCCGGGATCTCGGAAGCCGGCGCGCCGAACTTCCGGCTCAGCGGCCAGTCGGCCTCGGTCTCCTCGACCAGCAGGCGGATATAGACCTCGGCCCCGGGCGCGTTGGCGGCGATCTTCGCCAGCTCCTCGGCGGCATCCGCCGCGAACAGCCGCACCCCCCGCGCATGGGCGAAGGCGATGTCGGCGGGCTTCTTGACCGTGTTGCCGAAGCTGATCGCCTCGGGCGCGGCGCCGAGGTCGAGGCAAAGCGCGATCTCGCCGCGCGAGGCGGCGTCGAAGCGGCAGCCCTCGGCCAGAAGGCGCGCCACCACCGCCGGTTCCGGATTGGCCTTCACCGCATAATGGATGCGTGCATCCCCCAGCCCGGCGCGGAGCGCGCGGTAGCGGGCGGCCACCGCCTCGAGGTCGATGACCAGCGTCGGGCGGTCGAACCGGCTGGCCGCGATGAAGGCTTCGGCGCGGGTGATGCGGTCGTCGCACGGGACAGGGCCCGCGAGGCTCGCGTAGGCGGTCATGGTCATCTCCGTCAGACCAGTCCCCCGCGCGGCGGGGGGTGCCGAGTTCCAGTTGGAGACGTTACCGTCGCTACGTGAACGCTGGGTGAGCCAGGCCAGAGGCGCGTGCGTTGGCGTCGTGGGCGCCCATATGCGTCGGATTCGCGCGCTGCACAAGACCCATCGCGCGACCGGGCACTTTTCTTCGCCCGCCGGGGCGGGCAGTCTTGCGGCGAACCGGCCTGCGGCGGAGGGTATGCGGCGATGGCGGAGCGGATCGTGGTGCTGACCGGGGCGGGGATCTCGGCCGAATCGGGGCTTGCCACCTTCCGCGATCCCGACGGGGTGTGGGCGCGCCATGATCCTGCCGAGCTGGCCACCCCCGAGGCCTTCGCCCGCAACCCCGGGCTGGTGCGCGCCTTCTATTCGGCCCGGCGCGCGGCCTGCCTGGAGGCACGGCCCAACGCGGCCCATGCGGCGCTTGCCCGGCTCGAGGCCCGATGGCCGGGTGACGTGCTGCTGGTGACCCAGAATGTCGATGACCTGCACGAACGCGCCGGCAGCCGGCGGCTGATCCACATGCATGGCGAGCTGTTGCGCTCGCGCTGCGCGGCCTGCGGTCATGCCTGGCCCGACCGCGGTCCGCTGACCGACGCGCAGCGCTGCCCGGCCTGCGGGGCGGCGGCGGTCAGGCCCGACGTGGTCTGGTTCGGCGAGATCCCCCGCCGGATGGAGGAGATCGAGGCCGCGCTTCAGGCCTGCGACCTGTTCGTCGCCATCGGAACCTCGGCGCAGGTCTGGCCGGCGGCGGGCTTCGTGGCCCAGGCGCGGGCGGCGGGGGCGCGGACGCTCGAGCTCAATCTCGAACCCTCGGCCGCGGCGCAGATGTTCGACGAGCTGCGGCAGGGACCGGCCACGCGGCTGGTCCCCGCCTGGGTCGCGGAACTGCTCGACGGCTGAACCGATCAGCCGCCGTGCTGCTCGTGCATCCGCCCGCCCGCGTCGCGGTGATTGTCCACGGGCACCTCGACGGTGATCTCGCGCCCGTCCGCGAACAGAAGCGTCAGCGGAAAGCGGTCGCCATCGGCCAGCGGCGCCACCAGCCCCATCAGCATCACATGGCGCCCGCCGCGCTTCAGCTCGACCACCCCATCGGCCGGGATCTCGATCCCGCCCTCGATGGCGACCATGCGCATGATGCCATTCTCCGAGACATGGTCATGAAGCTCGGCGCGCCGCGCCACCTCGGTGCGCGCGCCGACCAGGCGCTCGGCGGTGCCGCTGTTGCGGATCACCATGAACACCGCCCCCGAGCGCGGATTGGCCGAGCGGGCATAGGCATCCGTGACGCTGATCTCTCCGGCCCGCGCCGGCATGCCCGAAAGCGCCAGCGCCAGCGCGCCGGCAAGCCATATCGGTTTCATCCTGTTTCTCCTTGCCTTTCTGCCGATCAGGTTCGGTCGGGATCAGGCAGGGCCAGGGGGCCCGCGCGCGGGTCCTGGGGCGGGCGCCTGCGGGGCATGCAGCGCGGTGCGCCGCGACGGGGCGGCGGCGCGGGCGCGCCCTGCGGGGGCGCCGATGCGCGGCGCCGCGGGCAGGCCGGCGGCCAGCACATGGCATTTCACGCAGTCCTTCGCCGCCCCGCCCGGTCCCCTGTCGCCCGGTCCCCTGTCGCCCGGCAGCCGCATCAGGCCCGCCGGGGTGCAGATCTCGCGCAGCGGGGACGCCGCCGGGGGCACCGGCAGCATCAGGCCGAGCATCAGGGAGACGAGAAGGGCGGGGACGAGTCGCATCGCGCGGATGCTGCGGCCGGGCGGCGCGATCCGCCATGCGACCAAGGGCCACGCCCGGGCCCCGGCCGCGCGGGTGCGGCGGGCGCCTCAGGCGCCCGCGCGGGCCTTCTCGATGTCGCGCTTGATCTTCAGCGCGCGGGGCGACAGCTCGGATTCGTCGGCCCGGGCCAGATAGGCATCGAGCCCGCCGCGGTGATCGACCGTGCGCAGCGCCGCGGCCGAGATGCGCAGCCGGAAGGTGCGGCCCAGCGTCTCGCTCTGCAGCGAGACGGTGTTCAGGTTCGGCCGGTAGACCCGCTTGGACTTGATGTTGGAATGGCTGACGCGATGGCCGGATATCACGGCCTTTCCGGAAAGCTCGCAGCGACGCGACATCGGCTCGTCCTCGGTCTTGGTCCCGGTCAGGGATGGGTGCGGGGGCGCAGCCCGCGGGGCCGCGCCGGTCAGGCCCCGTCGTCTAGCCCCGCGGCGGTTCGGCGTCAAGTCCCGCCGGGCCGGCGAACAGGGCGACCAGCCGCTCGGCCGCGGCCTCGGGGGCAAGCCGGCCCTCGGCGACCTCGGCCGACAGGCCGGGCAGGGCGGCGCGCACGGCCGGGTGGTCATGGAACCGCGCGTTCAGCAGCGCCGCAACCGCCTCCTCCAGCGCGGCGGCCGCCTGGGCGCGGCGGCGCGCGGTCAGGATGCCCGCATCGCGCCGCCAGTCGGCCAGCCGGCGCATCGCCGCCCAGGCCTCGGCAATGCCCTCTCCGCTCAGCGCCGAGACGGTCATCACCATCGGATAGCCTTCCGGGTCGCCGTCGCGCCGGCGCAGCAGCTGCAGCGCGGCGCGGTAGTCGGCCGCGGTCCGCTGCGCCGCGGCGCGCAGATCGCCATCGGCCTTGTTGATCAGCACGATGTCGGCGATCTCCATGATGCCGCGCTTGACGCCCTGCAGCTCGTCGCCGCCCCCGGGGGCCAGCAGCAGGACGAACAGATCGGTCATCCGCGCCACCATCGTCTCGGACTGGCCGACGCCCACCGTCTCGACCAGGACCAGGTCGAAGCCCGCCGCCTCGACAAGGCCGACCGCCTCGCGGGTGCGGCGCGCGACGCCGCCGAGGCTGCCGCCCGCGGGCGATGGCCGGATGAAGGCGCGCGGGTCGCGGGCAAGCTTCGGCATGCGGGCCTTGTCGCCGAGGATCGAGCCGCCCGAGCGTTCCGATGACGGGTCCACCGCCAGCACCGCCACCCTCAGCCCCTGCACGGTCAGATGCCCGCCGAGCGCCTCGATGAAGCTGGACTTGCCGACGCCCGGGGTTCCCGACAGGCCGATGCGCAGCGCGGTGCGGCCCGCGCGGGCCACCCGCTGCATCAGCCGGGCCGCCGCCGCCCGGTGATCGGGGCGGGTCGATTCGACGAGCGTGATCGCCCGCGCCAGCGCCCGCCGGTCACCGGCGAGCACCGCTTCGGCGAGGGCCTCGGGGTCGGGCGGTCTGGACAAGGCGGCGCGCTCCGTGACACAGGACAGGGCAGGCGACGGAACCGCTCAATGCCCCCGTTTCGGCACCGCTGTCCAGACCCCGGAGGTGCCGCATCCTTTCCGGCGCCCCCGCCCGAGAAGGCTTCGCCCGATGCGCATGCTCGCCCTGCTCGCCTGTCTCCTGCCCGCCACGGCCGCGGCCGAGGGCCGGCTTTCCCACGCCTTCGCGCTCTATCTCGGCGGGCTGAAGGTGGCCCGGATGCATGTCGAGGCCGAGTGGGACGGGACGCGCTTCTCCGGCCGGTCCGAACTGCACATGGCCGGGCTGGTGGGCTTCTTCGTCTCGGGATTCTATCGCGCCGAGGCCGAGGGGCGGATGGAGGGGGACAGCTTCCTGCCGGGTCGCTTCGCCGCCGACACCGCCTTCCGCGACGACCGCCAGCGGGTGGTGGTGACCTATCGCGACGGCGCGCCGTGGCGGGTCGAGGCCGATCCCCCCTTCCGCCCCCGGCCATGGCAGATCGCGCCCGAGGCGCAGGCGGGCACGCTGGATCCCTTTGCCGCCGCGCTGACGCTGATCCGGCCCGTGCCGCCGCGGCTGGCCTGCAACCGCAGTGTCGACGTCTTCGACGGGCGCAGGCGGGTGCGCATCGTGCTGGGCGCGCCCGGCTGGCACGAGGGGGAGATCCGCTGCCCCGGCACCTATGTCCGCGTGGCCGGATTCCCGCCCCGCACGATGCGCAAGGGCACCGAATTCCCCTTCACCGCCATCTTCGCGCCGAACGCCGCCGGTCTGGCCGAATTGCGGGAAGTCTTCGCCCCCACCGATTTCGGCGTGGCGGTCGCGCGGCGCATCGACGGCTGAGGCGCCCCCTCAGCCCGCCGCGGGGGCAAGGCCCAGCTCGGCCTCAACCCGCGCGCGCATCGCCGCCAGCGGCACGCCATGGGGATCGTGGCGGCGGCGCTCCTCGATCATCTGCTGCGCCGCCGCCCAGCGGCCGTCGCGGATCATCGCATCCAGCAGGATCTGGTCGAACAGGTCGCGCTGGGCATGGCTGCCGCCGATGCGCCACAGCGTGGCCCGGGCGGCCGACAGGCGGCGCACCGCCTGCGCCCATGCGCCACGCGCGGCCGCCAGCACCCCTTCGGCGGCGGGCAGGGCGGTGTCCTGCCAGACCTCGGCCTCCCACGGCTGGGCGGTGGCGGCGCGGCGGCGGATCGCCTCCATCAGCCGGTCGGCGGCGGGCGAACCCGCCCTGGCCAGCCCGTAGAGATACTGCAGCGTCAGGAAGGCGCTGGTGGTGTCGCCCTCGCGGCTTTCCAGCCAGGGGCGCAGCGCCTGCCAGCGCCCGCCCGGATCCACCCCGGCGAATTCCAGCCGCGCCAGAAGCGACACCGCGCCGATCTGGTCCTGGCTGTAGTCGGGCTCCACCCCCCAGACATGGGCATCGTAATGGGCCAGCGCCTCGGCCCCGCGCCCCTGCGAGATCAGGAACAGCGCGAGATGCCACCAGTTGTGGGTATACATGAAGGAGTTGAGCCCCTTCCAGCCCGGCGCCGCCCGTTCCATCAGCGCCAGCCCCTCGGCCACCCGCCCCTCGGTCAGGCAGACATGGGCCAGCGCGTGCTGCGCCCAGGGCTCGTCGGGCTGGATGGTCAGCGCCGCCTCGGCGCGGCTGCGCGCGGCATCGAGGTGATGGCACTGCTCATGCCCGAAGGCGGCCATGGCCAGAAGCTGCGGATTGCCCGGATTGGCCGGGATCAGCCGCAGCGCCGGGCGCAGTATGCCGGGAAAATCGCCCATGTTCAGGCGGTGATACTGGGCGATCTTCAGCGCGGCCAGATCGCGCGGCCAGTCGCGGGTGATCGCCTCGGCCAGCGCCGCCGCGCGCGGGATGTCGCCGGCGATCCATGCCCGCAGCACGGCGAGATGGGCGCGCTCGCGGTCATTGGCCGCACCCGCCCGTGCCTCGGCCGCCTGCAGGAAGGGGCGCGCGCGATCGGGGGCCTCGGGGCGTTCGAGGAACATCCACAGATAGCCGGCAAGGACATTGGGCAGGCATTCCGCATCCGGCCCGGCGATGCGCAGCACATTGGCCGCGCGCGGCTGATAGCGCAGGAAGCCGTCGACGAAATCGTCGACCAGCGCCAGCGCCTCGGCCCCGCAGCTTGCCGGATTGCCGAGAATGTCGGTGCGCATCTTGCCTCCCGGACCCTGCGGGGCGACAAGGATTGCGGAGGTCGCGCCCCATGCCCCGCATCGCGCTGAACGGTATTGAGCTGCATTTCGAGCGTCAAGGCGACGGGCCGCCGCTGCTGGCGCTGGCCGGCATGGCCTCGGACAGCGCCAGCTGGCAGCCGCTGGTCGCGGGGCTTGCCGCCGGCTTCGACCTGATCCGCCCCGACAATCGCTGCACCGGGCAGACCCGGCCGATTCCCTGTCCCACCGGGCGCGAGGCGATGCTGGCCGACTGCCTGGCGCTGATGGACGCGCTGCGGATCGGCCGGGCGCATCTCGTGGGCCATTCCATGGGCGGCATGCTGGCGCTGCATCTGGCCGCCCGCCATCCCGACCGGGTCGCCTCGGTGGTGGTGATGGCCAGCACCGGGCAGGCGGGGCCGCTGGCGCGGGCGGTGTTCGCGGCGCTGGCCGCGCTGCGGTCGCGCGAAGCGGACCGGCCCGAGCTGTTCTTCCGGCTGCTGTTTCCATGGCTGTTCGGGGCGGGCTTCTTCGCCGATCCCGCCGCGGTGGATGAGGCGGTGGCCGCCGCGCTGGCCTATCCACACCGCCAGCCGCCGGCGGCCTTCCTGCGGCAGGTGGCGATGCTGGAGGAATTCGCCGCCCCGCCCGATCCCGGCGCCATCCGCGCCCCGGTGCTGGCGCTGGCCGCGCGCGAGGATCCCCTCGCCCCGCCGCGGACGGTGCGGGCGGCCTTCGCCGGAAGGCCCGGCTTTGCCGTCTCGGTCATTCCCGGCGCGGGCCATGCCCTGCACTGGGAGCAGCCGGACGCGGTGCTGGCGGCGATCCGCGGCTTTCACGCCCGTCTGTCCGGAAAATGACCGCGCGGCCAGTGGTGCTGGCGGCAATTGCCGCGGCGGCATGGCAGCTTCGGGCGCGATGGTCCTGATCCGGACCGGCTGTTCCTCAGGATCGGGCCGATCCCGAGGCAGCAACCGGAAGTTGTGACAGGCGCCGCGCGCCCATCGCGCGCATCGGGGCGCCCACAACCGCAAGTAATTCCGCCGCCGTCACTGCGACCGGGCCTGGCCCCGATTGTGCGCAAGATCACGGATTGCCCTGGAAACGGGTGCCAAGCGCGGGGATTCTACTTGAATTCGCGCCAGTTCCGCCCTATCCAGATCGCATAAGCGTTGCGCGTTCGGGGTGGGGGCTCCGCCGGCAGCGCATCCGGGGTGGGCAGCGTTCCAACCCGCGGTTCGACTGCATCGGGAAACGACAACGGAATGGGTGTGAACGGGCGGCGCCAGGGGCCCTCGGCGCCGCCCGTTCCCTGTGGCCGGCATCCCGGGCCTTCCGCAGCGCGCCCGCCTGTCATATAGCCGCAGGGATGAGCCAGAACCCGCCCGATCTCCGCCCCGACCGCGCCGCCGCCACCATCGCGGCCGCCGATCCCCGCCCGGGCCAGCCGCGCATCGGCATGGTCAGCCTGGGATGCCCGAAGGCGCTGGTCAACAGCGAGCGCATCCTGACCCGTCTGCGCGCCGAGGGCTACGGCATCTCGCCCGACTATGCCGGGGCGGATGCGGTGATCGTGAACACCTGCGGCTTTCTCGATTCCGCCCGGGCCGAGAGCCTGGAGGCGATCGGCGAGGCGCTGCGCGAGAATGGCCGCGTCATCGTCACCGGCTGTCTGGGCGCCGAGCCGGAGCTGATCACCGGCGCCCATCCCCGGGTGCTGGCGGTGACCGGGCCGCATCAGTACGAAGCGGTGATCGAGGCGGTGCACGCCGCCGTGCCGCCGCGCCCCGATCCCTTCGTCGACCTGATTCCGGCGGGCAGCGTGCGGCTGACCCCGCGCCATTATGCCTATCTGAAGATCTCCGAAGGCTGCAACCATGCCTGCCGCTTCTGCATCATCCCGATGATGCGCGGGCGCCTGGTCTCGCGGCCCCACCGCGCCGTGCTGCACGAGGCCGAAAGGCTGGTCGCGGCCGACGTGCGCGAGCTTCTGGTCATCAGCCAGGACAGCTCGGCCTATGGCACCGACTGGAAGGACCGCACCGACAAGGCGCCGATCATCGCGCTGGCGCGGGATCTGGGGCGGCTGGGCGCCTGGGTCAGGCTCCACTACGTCTACCCCTATCCCTTCGTCACCGAGCTGGTGCCGCTGATGGCCGAGGGGCTGGTGCTGCCCTATCTCGACGTGCCCTTCCAGCATGCCCATCCCGACACGCTGCGCCGCATGGCGCGGCCGGCGGCGGCCGAGAAGACGCTGGAGCGCATCGCGCAGTGGCGGGCGATCTGCCCCGAGCTGACCATACGCTCGACCTTCATCGTCGGCTTTCCGGGCGAGACCGAGGCCGAGTTCCAGACGCTGCTCGACTGGCTGGAGGAGGCCCAGCTCGACCGGGTGGGCTGCTTCCGCTACGAGAATGTGGCCGGCGCGCGCGCCAACGACCTGCCCGGCCATGTCCCCGACGAGGTCAAGGAGGAGCGCTGGCAGCGCTTCATGCAGGCCGCGCGGGCGATCAGCGCGCGGCGCATGGCCGCGAAGGTCGGCCGGGTGGTCGAGGCGATCGTGGACAGCGTGGACGCGGATGGCGCCACCTGCCGCACCAAGGCGGATGCGCCGGAGATCGACGGCAACCTGTTCATCGACGAGGATTTCGCCGCGCTGAAGCCGGGCGACATCATCCGCGCCCGGGTCGAGGAGGCCGCCGACTATGACCTCTGGGGGCGGCTGGTGGACGGCCCCGGCGCGTCCGGGGCATAGGGGGCATAGGATTTCTCCTCGACGATGCGGCTGCCCAGTGCGGTGTTGATCGCCCGCTTCAGCGCGGCGCGGCGGTCATTCTCGCGATAGACCGACCGGGCCAGCGCCACGAAGCGCGGGCCGAAATCCCCCCGGCGCTCGCAGTCGCGGATGTCGTCCTCGATCTGCCACAGCGCCTCGTTCACCGCCTGAAGCTCCTCCACCAGCGCGGGAAGCGGCGCCTCCAGCGGCACGCAGCGCGAAAGAACCCCTTCCAGCAGCGCAAGCTCGGTGCGCACATTGGCAAGCTTCCGCGCATCGGTGATGCGCCGGGCCTTGATGCGCAGGATGGTGATCTTGTCGATCAGCTCGCCCGGCGAGACCGGCACCAGGATGTCGTCGATCCCGCTCATCCCTGCCGCCGCTCCGCCGCCATCGCGCGCAGGTCGCGCAGCACCACCGCGAACACGCCGTCCCAGTCGTCCACGGCCGGCTGACGGATCAGCCGCATCGAGGGATACCAGGGCGTGTGATCGGGCCAGGGGGCATAGAGCCAGTAGGCCGAGTGATGCAGCAGGTTCCACACCGGCAGGCCGAGGCTGCCGGCGATGTGGACCACCGCCGAATCCATGCTGATGATCAGGTCCAGCTTCTGCATCAGCGCGGCGGTGTCGGCGAAGTCGCGGTCGGACCCCGCGGCGTCGACCACCACCGAGGCCAGCCCCGAGCGCAGGAACTCCTCGTGCAGCGGCCCCTTGTAGAGCGAGAACAGCGTGACCCCCGGGATCTCGGCCAGCGGATAGAAGCGTTCGGGGGAAAAGCTGCGCTTGTGGTTGGCGCGATAGGTGACCGATCCCGACCACAGCACCCCTACCTTCAGCCGGCCGGCATGGGGGGCGACGATCGCCTCGGCCCGTCGCAGGCTGTCGGGCGGAACCGTCAGTCGCGCGGGGGGCGGGATCGTCTCGCGCGTCAGGCCCAGATGGCGCGGCAGGCTCATCATCGAGGTCCAGGCATCGACGGGCGGCTTTGGGCTTCCGGCCAGCACCAGCCCGGCCACGCCCGGCAGCCCGCTGAACAGCCTGGCCAGCGGCGGCTTGCAGGCCAGCAGCACCCGCGCCCCGCGCCCGGCCAGAAGCGGCAGGAAGCGCGCCATCAGCACCGTGTCGCCGAAGCCCTGTTCGGGCATCACCAGGATCGTCCGGCCGGCGGGGTCCGACCCGTCCCATTCGGGATCGGGCAGGGGGGGCTTGGAGATCTCGTCGCCGTGCCAGCGCGCCTCGAAATCCTCGAATCCCCGCGGGTAATCCCCCATCGCCAGCAGCGCCATCGCCCGCTGGACGCGCAGCTCGGAATGGTCGGGATCATCCCTCAGCCCCCGGTCGCAGACCACCACCGCCTCGGCATAGCGGTTCAGATGGCGCAGCGTCGCCGCCACATGCTGCAGCGCGTCGGGGTGATGGCCGCGCAGCTCGGCCACGCGCCAGCGCACGACCAGCGCCTCCTCCAGAAGCCCCTCGTCATGCAGCGCATTGCCCAGGTTGTTCAGGAAATCGACCGAATCGGGGTCCAGCTCCACCGCGCGGCGCTGGCAGGCGACCGCGGCGCGATAATCCTTCTCGCGCCGGTGCAGCGCGCCCAGATTGGTCCAGATCGCGGCATCGGCCGGCCGCGCCGCCAGCACCAGGCGATAGAGCTGCTTGGCGCGGGCGAGATCCCCGGCCTGATGGGCCGCGATCGCGGCCTTGCGCAGCTCGGCC
>RFGB01000273.1 GCA_003697125.1 Alphaproteobacteria bacterium | reverse complement strand
TCCCCGGCGGCGAAGACATCGCGGATCACCGGGGCGCGGGGCAGGATCTCGGCGAAGCGGTCGAGGAAGTCCGCCGGCCCCCCCAGCGCCGCCACCATCTTGCCGAAACGTTCGGCGGCGGCGCCGCTCTCGAAGGCCTGCGCGATGCGCGCCGCGCCGGCCCCGGCATCCTCGGCCAGACCGGCCAGCGCGAGAAGCGCCCCCCCCAGCGCCACGGTCACGTCCCACAGCCGGCCATCGATCTCGGCTCCGGTCAGGAAGGCCGCGGCATTGGCGACCTCCAGCGCATTGCCCGCCGCGCTGGCGAGCGGGGCGTCCATGTCGGTGATCAGCGCCGCGGTGGGGCAGCCGGCGCCGCGGGCGACGTCGACCAGGCTCTGCGCGAGGCTTCGGGCGGCGTCCTCCTCGCGCATGAAGGCGCCCGAGCCGCACTTGACATCCAGGATCAGCGCATCGAGCCCCGCGGCGAGCTTCTTGGACAGGATCGATGCGGTGATCAGGTCGATGCTCTCCACCGTGGCGGTCACGTCGCGGATGGCATAGAGCCGGCGGTCGGCGGGGGCGATCTCGTCGGTCTGGCCGATGATCGCGCAGCCGATCCGCGCCACCGTCTGCCGCAGCCGCCCGATATCGGGGCGCGTGTCATATCCGGGGATCGATTCGAGCTTGTCGAGCGTGCCCCCGGTATGGCCGAGCCCGCGGCCCGAGATCATCGGCACATAGGCGCCGCATGCGGCAAGGGCCGGGGCCAGCATCAGGCTGACATTGTCGCCCACGCCGCCGGTGGAATGCTTGTCGACCACCGGCCCCGGCAGGTCCCAGGCCAGCACGGCGCCCGAATCGCGCATCAGCCGCGTCAGCGCCACCCGCTCGGCCACCGACATGCCGCGGATGCAGATCGCCATCGCCAGCGCCGCCACCTGCCCTTCCGAGAAGCTGCCATCGGACAGCCCCCGCACGAAGGCGGCGATCTCGGCCTCCGACAGCGCCTGCCCGTCGCGCTTGCGCGCGATGATCTCCTGGGGCAGCATCAATAGCCCCCCGCGATGCGCGGCACTTCGGCGCCGTCAAGCGTGGCGATCAGCGCGTCATAGAGCCCCGATGCCCCGATGCGGAAACTGGCCGGCAGCGCCCAGTCCGGCCCGAACCGGGCGCAGGCCAGGTCCAGATAGCCCCGGGCATCGTCCAGGGTGCGGATCCCGCCGGCCGCCTTGAACCCCACCGGCCGGTCGGCGCGGGCGATCTCGTCAAGCAGGATCTCGGCCGCGCGCAGGGTTGCGTTCACCGGCACCTTGCCGGTGGAGGTCTTGAGGAAATCCGCCCCCCCGGCGATGGCCAGCTGCGCCGCGCGGCGGATCAGCGCCTCGGTGTTCAGCATCCCGGTCTCGAGGATCGCCTTGACCGGGGCGCCGGCAGCCGCGCGCACCCGTTCCACAAGCGCGCGCACCGGCTCGTCATCGCCCTCGATCAAGCCCTTCCAGGGCACGACGAGGTCGATCTCGTCCGCGCCGGCGGCGATCGCCGCCTCGACCTCGTCCAGCACATCGCCCGCCGGGGCGTCGCCGCCGGGGAAATTGACCACGGTGGCCACCCGGACCGGCCCCTGCCCCAGCGCGGCCCGCGCCGTGGCCACGAAGCGCGGCCAGACGCAGACCGCGGCCACCGGTCCGTGGGGCGAACGCGCCCGGTCGCACAGCGCCTCGACCCGCTCGGCGGTGCTGTCATCGGAAAGGTCGGTCAGGTCGAGGCAGGCAAGAATGCGCTTGGCCGCCTCGATCTCGTCCATCTCCTGCCTCGCGGCATCGCTGTCGTCCATCGCTCCAGACCCCGTCATCATGCCCCCCGGTCGCGCAGGAAGTCGCGGATCACCGCCTCGAAGCGCGCCGCGGCGGCGGCCGCCTCGCGCTTGGTCTCGGCATGGCTCAGGCCCGTGCCCGACATGCCGGCGGCAAGATTGGTCACCAGCGACACCGCCGCCACCGGGATCCCCAGCCACCGCGCCAGGATGCATTCGGGCACGGTGGACATGCCCACCAGATCCGCGCCCAGGAGCCGCGCCATGCGGATCTCGGCCGGGGTCTCGAAGGACGGCCCCGAGAACCAGGCATAGACCCCCTCGGGCAGGCCCAGCGACCTCAGCCGCGCGCGCAGGGCCGGGTCGTAGGCGTCGACCATGTCGACGAAGCGGCTGTCATCCTCGATCCCGATCAGCGGGTTCGCCCCGGCCAGGTTGATGTGGTCGGCGATCGCCACCAGCGATCCCGGGGGCAGGTCCTCGCGGGTCGAGCCGGCGGCATTGGTCAGGATCAGCGTTCCCGTGCCCAGCGCGCGCAGGGTCTCGAGACATGGGCGCATGACCGCGGCGCCGCCGCCCTCGTAGTAATGCGCCCGCCCGGCGAGGACGGCGACGCGGCGGCCCTCGAGCCGGCCGATCACCATCCGCCCGGCATGGCCGCTGACCGTCGCGCGCGGAAAGCCCGGAAGCTCGGCATAGGGCACGGCGACGCCGTCGACCGCGTCGGCCAGCCCGCCCAGCCCCGAACCCAGGATCAGCGCGACCTCGACCGGCTCGGCCCCGGCGCGGGCGCGCAGGATCTCGGCCGCCGCGGTCATCGCCCGCGCCCCAGATGGCCCGGCCCGAAGGCCGCGGGCAGAAGCGCGCCCAGCGTGGTCTCGACCACCCCGTGCGGGCCGGCCAGCAGCACCGGCACCCCCGGCGCGGCGAATTCGGCCAGGCGCTGGCGGCAGCCGCCGCAGGGGGCGATCGGCTCGGGGCTGTCGGCCCAGACCGCGACTGCCTCGATCACCCGCTCGCCCGCCGCGACCATGGCGGCAATGGCGCCGGTCTCGGCACAGCTGCCCTCGGGATAGGCGACGTTCTCGACATTGCAGCCGACATGGATGCCCGAGGGGGTGGCCAGCGCCGCCCCCACCGCGAATCCCGAATAGGGTGCGTGGGCATGGGCCCGGACCTGCCGGGCGGCTTCGACCAGATGCTTCATCTTTCCTTCACATAGGGCACGCCGCCGGCCCGGGGCGCGACCGCGCGCCCGATGAAGCCGGCCAGCAGGATGACGGTCAGAAGATAGGGCAGCGCCTGCACCGCCTGGCTGGGCAGCTCGCCCAGGCCGAACCAGTCGAACCCCTGAAGGCGGATCGCCACCGCATCCAGGAAGCCGAACAGCAGGCAGGCCAGAAGCGCCTGGATCGGCCGCCACTTGGCGAAGATCAGCGCGGCCAGGGCGATGAAGCCCTTGCCCGCCGACATGTTGGGAATGAAGCCCGCCCCCTGGGCGGTGGACAGATAGGCCCCCGACAGCCCGCACAGCAGCCCGCAGACGATCAGGGCGCGATAGCGCAGCCATGCGACCGAGATCCCGGCGGTGTCCACCGCGGCAGGGTTTTCGCCCACCGCCCGCAGACGCATGCCGAAGCGGGTGCGATGCAGCACCCACCACGACGCGGGGGCGGCCAGGAAGGCGAGATAGACCAGAAGCTTGTGGCCCGAGATCAGCTCGGCCCAGATCGGCCCCGCCACCGGCAGCTGGGCCAGGCTCTCGGCCCCGGGCAGCCGGATGTCCTGGAACTTCGCCGCGCCCGACAGCGACGGGGTGCGCCCGCCCTGCCCGAACCAGGCCTGGCCCAAGAGCGCCGTGGCCCCGGCGGCGATGAAGTTGATCGCCACCCCCGACACGATCTGGTTGCCGCGCTGGGTGATGCAGGCGAAGCCATGGACCATGGCGAGGAAGACCGAGGCGCCGAGCGCGGCGACCAGCCCCAGCCAGGCCGAGCCCGTCACCGCCGCGGTCGCCGCCGCGGCGAAGGCCGCCGCCAGCATCTTGCCCTCGAGCCCGATGTCGAACACGCCGGAACGCTCGGCAAACAGCCCGGCAAGGCAGGCCAGGATCAGCGGCGCCGAGATCCTGAGCGTGCTGTCCAGAACCAGGAGGATGTCGAGGAACATCACCCCGCCCTCCCCGGCCCGCGCGGCGCGAACAGCTGCAGCAGCGCCGGTCGGAACAGCTGTTCCATCGCGCCGGCGAACAGGATCGCCAGACCCTGGATCAGCACCACCATGTCGCGCGTGATCGACGGCATCTCGAAGGCCAGCTCCGCCCCCCCCTGATACAGCACCCCGAACAGCAGCGCCGCCAGCACGATGCCCAGCGGATGCGCCCGGCCCATCAGCGCGACCGCGATCCCCACGAAGCCCGCGCCGCCGGGGATGTCGAGGAAGATCCGGTTCTGTTCGCCCATCACCGGATTGACCGCCATCAGCCCCGCCAGCGCGCCCGAGATCGCCATCACCGTGACGGTGATCCGCACCCCGCGGATCCCCGCATAGCGCGCCGCGGTCGGATTGGCCCCGAAGACGCGGATCTCGTAGCCGAGCTTGCTGCGCCAGATCAGGATCCATACCGCGAGGCAGGCCAGAAGCGCGATCGGGAAGGTGATGTTGAGCGGCGCCCCCCCGATGTCGAGGCCGAGAAGCCGCATCGTCTCCTCCAGCTTGGGCAGCCGCGCCCCGGGCTCGAAGGTCCGGCTCTGGACCGAGGCATTGCCCGGCACCTTCAGGTGGTTGACGATCAGATAGCCCATCAGCGAGGCGGCGAGGAAGTTGAACATGATCGTGGTGATCACGACATGCGCCCCGCGCCGCGCCTGAAGCCAGCCCGGTATCGCGCCCCAGACCATCCCGAAGACCATCGCGCCCAGCATGGCGAAGGGCAGGATCGCCCACCAGGGCAGGTGGCGGTCGAGCGCGAGGCAGGCCAGCCCCGCCCCCAGCCCGCCCAGATAGGCCTGCCCCTCGGCCCCGATGTTGAACTGCGCGGCATGGAAGGCCACCGCGACCGCCAGCCCGGTCAGAATGAAATTGGTGCTGTAATAGAGGGTGAAGCCGATCCCCTCGCCATAGCCGAAGGCGCCATAGATGATGTGGCGCACCGCCTCGAGCGGACTTTCCCCGATCAGCAGCACCACCAGCCCGGCCAGCAGGAAGGCCAGCGCCAGGTTCAGCACCGGCATCAGGCCGTATTCGACCCAGCGCGGCAGCGGGGTCATGCCGCGCCCTCCGCCACGCCCGCCATCATCAGGCCGATGCGCGCCTCGTCCGTGTCGGGGGGCACCTCGCCCATGATGCGCCCGTCGAACATCACCAGGATGCGGTCGGCCAGGCTGCGGATCTCGTCCAGCTCGACCGAGACCAGCAGGATCGCCTTGCCCGCATCGCGCAGCGCGATCAGCCGGCGGTGGATCTGCTCGATCGCCCCCACATCGACCCCGCGCGTCGGCTGGCCGACGATCAGCACCTCGGGGTCGCGCCCGATCTCGCGTGCCAGCACGATCTTCTGCTGGTTGCCGCCCGAGAAGTTGGCCACCTTCAGGAAGGGATCGGGGGGGCGGACATCGAAGCTTTCCATCTGCCGGCGGCACTCGGCCAGCACGGCGGCGCGGTCGATCAGCGCCCCGCGGCCGTAGCGGGGATCGTTGTGATAGCCCAGCACCGCGTTCTCGCGCGCCTCGAAGCGGGTGACCAGCCCCATGCGGTGGCGGTCCTCGGGCACATGGGCGAGCCGCAGGGCGCGCATCCTGGCCGGGTCGAGGCCCTGCGCCGCGCTGCCGGCGATCTCGATCCGGCCCGCGGCCGGGGCGCGGATTCCGGCGATCGCCTCCAGAAGCTCGGACTGGCCATTGCCCGACACCCCGGCGATGCCGACGATCTCGCCCGCGCGCACGTCGAGGGAGACCCCGCGCAGGCGCTCCACCCCCTGGGCATCGACGACACGCAGATCGCGCACCCCCAGCCGCACCGGCCCCGGCCGGGCCGGGCCCTTCTCGACCCGCAGCAGCACGCGGCGGCCGACCATCAGCTCGGCCAGCTCCTCCGCCCCGGTGGCGGCGGTCTCGCGCGTGGCCACGATCTCGCCCTGGCGCATCACGCTGACGCGATCGGTGATCGCCAGGATCTCGCGCAGCTTGTGGGTGATCAGGATCACCGTCTTGCCCTCGTCGCGCAGCCGGGCGAGGATGCGGAACAGGTGGTCGGCCTCCTCGGGGGTCAGCACGCCGGTGGGCTCGTCGAGGATCAGGATCTCGGCGCCACGATAGAGCGCCTTCAGGATCTCGACGCGCTGCTGCAACCCGACCGGCAGGTCGCCCACCACCGCATCGGGATCCACGCGCAGCTCGTAATCCGCCTCCAGCCGCTGCAGCTCGGCCCGGGCGCGGGCCCGCCCGCGGGCCAGGAGCGCGCCCCCCTCCACCCCCAGCATCACGTTCTCCAGCACGGTGAAGGGCTCGACCAGCATGAAATGCTGATGCACCATGCCGATGCCCAGCCGGATCGCATCCTGGCTGTCGCGGATGCGCACCGGGCGGCCATTGACGCGGATCTCGCCCGCATCGGCCTGATAGAAGCCGTAGAGGATCGACATCAGCGTCGACTTGCCGGCGCCGTTCTCGCCGACGATGCCGTGGATGGTGCCGCCCTCGACGCGCAGATGGATGTTCCGGTTGGCGTGGACCGGGCCGAAGCGCTTGTCGATTCCGATCAGCTCGATCGCCGGTGCGGCCATGGCCCCCCCTGCCCCCTGCTGCCCCATCCCGCCGGTCCGGCCGGCGCGGCACGGGCTTCAGCCTAATGCCGCGCCCGGGTCCCGAAAACCCCCGTGACCGCCGGCACGGTCAGCCCCACGGGCAGGGGCCGTCGGTATAGAGATCGTGGACCCGGATCCGCCCGGTGGCGATGGCGTCGCTGGCCTCGCGCAGGGCGGCGGCCATCCGCGGGGTGACCAGCGGGCGGTTGTGTTCGTCCAGCGCGATGCCGATGCCCCCTTCCGCAAGGCCCAGGCTGCGCACCCCCGGCTTCCAGCTGCCGTCCTGCGCCGCGGTGAAGGCGCCATGCACCGCGACATCGATGCGCTTGAGCACCGAGGTCAGCACATGGCCCGGATGCAGGCCGTTCTGGTTGGAGTCGGTGCCGATTCCCAGAACCCCGGCCTCGGCCGCGGCCTGCAGCACGCCCACGCCGGTGCCGCCGGCGGCCTGCATCACCACATCCGCGCCGCGGTCGATCTGGCCGCGGGCGATCTCGGCGCCACGCACCGGATCGGCGAAGGCGGCGGGGGTGTCGCCGGTCATGGCGACATAGACCTCGATGGCGGGGTTCACCGAACGCGCGCCCTGGGCATAGGCGCAGGCGAAGCGGCGGATCAGCGGGATGTCCATGCCGCCGACGAAGCCGATCCGGCCGGTCCGGCTGGCCATCGCCGCCATCAGCCCGGCCAGATAGGCGCCCTCGTGTTCCCGGAAGACGACCGACTGCACATTGGGCCCTTCGGCCACCATGTCGATGATGGTGAAGCGGCGGTCGGGGAATTCGGCGGCGACCTTGGTCACCGCATCGGCCTGCAGGAAGCCGATCGCCACCACCGGATCGTTCCCCGCCCGGGCGAAGCGGCGCAGGGCCTGTTCGAACTGCGCCACCGATTCGGGCTCGAACTCGGCATAGCCCTGACCGGTCTCGGTGCGGAAGCGTTCCGCGCCGACCCAGGCGGCCTGGTTGAAGCTGGCATCGAACTTGCCGCCGATCGAATAGACCACGGCGGGTTCGGCCAGCGCCTGCTGGGCGGCGAGGATGGCGGCAAGAAGGCTGAGAAGGCGCATTCATCTCCTCCGCGGCATGCGGTCCGGATCGGGGGGTCTGCCCTGCCGCGGACCGGCGCCGGGGGCGCCCGCGGCAGGGCGCGCGATCAGTAGGGGCAGCTCATGTCGCTCATGTAGTCGTGGACGACGATCTCGCCCGAGCGGATCTTGTCGGCGGCCGCCTCGACGGCGGCCTTCATCTCGGGCGTGACCAGGGGGGCGTTGTTCTCGTCCATGGCATAGCCCACGCCATCCTCCTTCAGGCCCAGCACATAGATGCCGGCGGTGAACTGGCCCTTCATCGCATCCTCGAAGGCCTTATAGACCGCCTGATCGACACGCTTGAGCATCGAGGTCAGCACATGGCCCGGATGCAAGCCGTTCTGGTTGGAATCGACCCCGATGCCCAGAACCCCCGCCTCGGCCGCGGCCTGCAGCACGCCCACGCCGGTGCCGCCGGCGGCGTGATAGATCACGTCGGCGCCGCGGTCGATCTGGCTGCGGGCGATCTCGGCCCCCTTGGCGGGATCGTTCCAGGCCGCGCCGGTGTCACCGGTCATCTGCTGGAACACCTCGGCCTTGGGGTTCACATACCTGACCCCGCCCAGATAGCCGCAGGCGAAGCGGCGGATCAGCGGGATGTCCATGCCGCCGACGAAGCCGACCTTTCCGGTCTTCGAGGCCATCGCGGCCATGACGCCGACCAGGAAGGAGCCCTCATGCTCCCTGAACAGGATCGAGCGGACATTGGGCAGGTCGACCACCATGTCGACGATGCCGAAATTGACCTCGGGGAACTCGGCGGCGACCTTCTCGACCGCCGCGGCCTGCGAGAAGCCGATGGCGATGATCGGGTTGTAGCCCTGCTGGGCGAAGCGGCGCAGCGCCTGCTCGCGCTGGGCATCGTTCTGGATCTCGAAGTCGCGATAGTCGATGCCGGTATCGGCCTTGAACCGCTCGGCCCCCATCCAGGCCGCCTCGTTGAAGCTCTTGTCGAACTTGCCGCCCAGGTCATAGACGACCGCGGGCTTGATCTCGGCGGCGGCCGCCGCCCCGCCGATCAGGGCGGCCGCCAGCGCCGCCATCAGCTTGCGCAACATCTTGTCACCTCTCCTGTCAGGCCCGCGACGGGCCATTGCGCCGCCCGCCGCGGCGGCCGGTCAGGCGCACAGGGCACCCGAAAACGCGCCTCATGGCAAGCCTTTCCGCTGCGTCCGGCCGTGGCGGCCATCGCCGCGGGCCCAGGCCTCGCGCTTGCGGTAGATCGTCGAGGGGGACAGGTCCAGAAGCCGCGCCGCCCGCGGGATCGAGCCCGCGCATTCGGCGATCGTGGCCTCGATCAGGTGCCGCTCGATCTCGGCCATGGGACGGCCGACCAGGGCGCGAATCGCCGCATCGAAGCCGGGCTGCCCGGCGGCTTCGCCCGGGCGGCCATTCATCACGTCGGGGACCGGCGGCGGGGGCGGCGGCGCCTCCGGCCCGCCCCGGCCGGCCTGGGCCAGAAGATCGGGGGGCAGCATCTCGACATGCACCACCGGTCCGTCATTCAGCACCACGACATTGCGCAGCACGTTGAGGAGCTGGCGCACATTGCCCGGCCAGGGCAGGCGGCGGAACAGATCGCGCACCTCGGGGGCGAGCCCGGTGAAATGCTTGCCCTCCTCGGCGGCGAACTGGGCCAGCATGCGCTCGGCGATCTCGTTCACGTCGTCGCCGCGCGCGCGCAGGGGCGGCAGATGGATCGGCATGACATGCAGCCGGTAGAACAGGTCCTCGCGGAAGCGGCCGGCGCGCACTTCGGCCATCGGGTCGCGGTTGGTGGCGCAGACGATGCGCACATCGACCTTGCGCGGGGTCACCGCCCCCACCGGCTGGATCATCGAGGTCTGCAGGAAGCGCAGCAGCTTGGTCTGCAGGGTCAGATCCATCTCGCAGATCTCGTCGAGGAAGAGCGTGCCGCCATCGGCCGCCGCGGCGGCACCGACCTTGTCGGCGATGGCGCCGGTGAATGATCCGCGCAGATGGCCGAATACCTCCGATTCAAGAAGATCGGCCGGGATCGCGCCGCAGTTGAGCGGCACGAAGGGGCCCCGCGCGCGGTTCGACATGGCGTGGATCGCCTGGGCGCACAGTTCCTTTCCGGTGCCGCTCTCTCCGGTGATGAAGACCGTGGCGGTGGATCGGCCGATGCTGGCCACCTTGCGGTAGACCTCGCGCATCGCCGGCGAGGAGCCGATGAACCCCCCGACCTGCGCGACATCGGGCTGGCGGCCGGTCTCGGGTCGGGTGTTGCGCGCGAGGGACTGCACCGCATTGCCGACCGCCGAGAGCAGCCTGCGGTCGTCGAAGGGCTTGACCAGGAAGTCGAAGGCGCCTTCGCGCATCGCCTCCACCGCCCGGTTCACCGAGCCGTTGGCGGTGATCACGATCACCTTGCAGCCGGGATCGACCGTGGCGACATGGCGCAGGATGTCCCGCCCGTCCCCGTCGGGCAGCAGCAGGTCGAGCAGCACGATGCCCGGGCGCATCCGGTCATAGGCCGCGCGTGCCTCGGCCGAGGTGAAGGCGGTGGCCACCTGATAGCCGGCCTTGCGCAGGATGGTCTCGTAGACCATCGACAGCGACGGCGTGTCCTCGACCAGAAGAAGCGGCGCGCCCTCAGCCATCGCGCTCCAGCGCCTCCCGCTCGCGCCGCACGAAGGCACACGGCTTCCCGATCCCCGCATGGATGCGCCCGACCAGTCCGGGCAGCTCGGCGCGCGCCCGCGCGTGGACCTGCCGGTTCAGCTCCTCGGCCAGATGCTGCATCTCGCGCGCGCCGATCGCGCCGGCGACGCTGATTAGCACATGGCTGCGCGCGCCGATCAGCTTCAGATCGCCCGCTTCGAGCCCGGCGCGCAGCCCCTCGCCCACCTCGGCCAGATCGCCCTCGACCTTCTCGAGGAACTCGATCATCGCGGCGGGCCCGATCGTCGCGCACAACTCGCCGAAGACCACCGGATCCACGCCGCCATCGCGGGCGGCCGCGCCCGAATCGTCGCGGCCGCGCCGCTGGGCATGGAGGGTGCTGATCGCCCGGCCAAGCTCCTCGATCCCCATGATCGGCTTGGCGATGATCCCGTCGGCGCCGGCCTCGCGGATGCGGGCGCGGTGTTCGCGCATCGCATAGGCGGTCAGCGCGATCACCGTGGTCCGGGCGCGCGCATCGGGCCTGGCGCGCACGGCGCGGATCACCTCGATCCCCGACATGCGCGGCATCTCGATATCGACCAGCAGGATGTCGACTTCATGGCGCTCGAACAGCTCCAGCGCCTCCACCCCGTCCGAGGCGAGCACCACCCGCGCCCCCAGCGCCCCGAGCATCTGCGAGGCGACGATCTGGTTGGTGGCGTTGTCCTCGGCCAGAAGCACCGTCAGCCCGGC
>RFGB01000034.1 GCA_003697125.1 Alphaproteobacteria bacterium | reverse complement strand
GTGGGGCACGGGCGAGGAAGCGCTCGGCGGTGTCGGCATCGGCGAAGGTGATGCCGATGAGGGCGCCGAATCCGGCCATCTGCCGCCTGGCGACGCTGTGGGCGGGGTCGCCCGGCAGGCCGGGATAGCGCAGCGCCCGCACCGCGGGATGCGCGGCGAGGCGGGGGGCGAGAAGCTCGGCGGTCGCGACCATGCGCGCGAGCCGGACCTCCAGCGTCTCCAGCCCGCGATGCAGCGCCCAGGCCTCGAACGGCCCCGGTACCGCGCCGGCCAGCTTGCGCCAGCGCCGCACCGGTTCCACCAGCGCCGGGTCGCGCCCCGCGACATGGCCGGCCAGCACGTCGGAATGGCCGTTCAGCGCCTTGGTTCCGGCATGCACCGTCAGGTCGGCGCCCAGTTCCAGCGGCTGCTGCAGCAGCGGCGTGGCGGCGGTGTTGTCCACCACGAGGATCGCCCCGCCGCGGCGCGCGGCGATGCGGGGGATGTCGCAGACGTCGAGACAGGGGTTGGATGGCGTTTCCAGGAAGATCATCCGCGCCCCGCGCAGATCGGCGCCGTCCATCTCGCGCGTCGGCACGAAGACGGCCTCGACCCCCATCGGCGCAAGGAATTCCTCGATCAGCAGCCGGCCAGTATAATAGCCGTCGGCGGGAAACACGACCCGGTCGCCCGGACGCAGATGGGCATGCAGCACCGCGGCGATCGCGGCCATGCCCGAGGGGAACAGCACGCAGTCGGCTTCCTCGAGCAGGCCGAGCGCGGCCTCGGCCTCCCGCACCGTGGGGCTGGCGTCGCGCGCATAGGTGAAGGGCGCCGCCGGTTCGCCCGGCAGGTGGAACACGGTGGACGGCACGATCGGCAGGCCCGTGGGCGCCCCCTTCTCGATCCCGGCCATGCGGCGGTGCAGGAGCGCCAGCACGCGCTGCTGCGGCGTCATCTCGTCACCAGCCCCGCCATCCGCCGCACGGCGAGGGCGTAGCCCTCGGCGCCGCAGCCCACGATCACCCCGTCGGCGCGCAGCGAGACATAGGAGTGGTGGCGGAACGCCTCGCGCCGGTGGATGTTCGAGATGTGGACCTCGATCACCGGCCCCGCGAAGGCGTTCAGCGCATCGAGGATCGCGATCGAGCTGTGGGTGAACGCGCCGGGGTTGATGACGATGCCGCTGGCGGCCTCGCGCGCCTCGTGGATCCAGTCGATGATCTGCCCCTCGTGATTGGACTGGCGCAGCACCACGGTGAGGCCGAAGGCCGCGGCGACGCGCGCGCAGTCGGCCTCGATGTCGGTCAGCGTCTCATGTCCGTAGATCTCGGGCTCGCGCTGGCCGAGAAGGTTGAGATTCGGGCCGTTCAGGATATGAATCGGTTTCATGGCGCCACCCTTGACCCAGGACGCCGCGCGGCGCAAGGGGCCGGGCGGCGATCAGCCGATCACGCGGCGCAGCAGCCCGATCCAGTTGCCCCAGGCGATGCGCGCGACCAGCGCCTCGCCGAAGCCCGCCGCACGCAGCGCGTCCAGAAGCGCCGGCAGCCCCGCCGCGTCGCCGATCGCCCGGGGGATCACCGCGCCGTCGAAGTCCGACCCCAGCGCCACGCCCCCCTCGCCCAGCCGGTCCACCAGCCGGGCGATGTGGTCGACCATCACCGACAGCGGCGTGTCCGGATCGGCCCGCCCGTCGGGTCTGAGGAAGCCCACCGCGAAGTTGACGCCCACCAGCCCGCCCGATTCGCGGATCGCGTCGAGCTGCCAGTCCACCAGGTTGCGCGCCGATGGCGCGATGGCGTGGAGGTTGGAATGGCTGGCCACCAGCGGGCGCGAGGACAGGGCGGCGACGTCGCGGAAGCCCGCGGCGTTGATGTGGCTGAGATCGACGAGGATGCCCAGCTCCTCGCATCGGCGCAGCAGCCGCCGGCCCGCCCCGGTCAGGCCGGGGCCGATGTCGGGATCGGCGGGAAAGCGGAACGGCACCCCGGTGCCGAAGATGTTGCTGCGCGACCAGACCGGCCCCAGCGAACGCAGCCCCGCCGCGTGCAGCACCTCGAGTTCGGCCAGATCGGGGCCGATGCCCTCGCAGCCCTCCAGATGCATCACCGCCGCGATCGCCCCCGCCGCACGGGCCGCCTCGATCTCTCCAACCGAACGGCACAGCCGCAGCGCGTCGCCCCGCGCGCGCGTCATGCGCATCAGCGTGGCCGCGATCTCCAGCATGTCGCGCCGCGCATCGCCCGGCTCCACCGGATCGGGAAGCGCCGCGTCCGGGTCCGGGCGCAGCGTGTCGCCGCGCGACCGCCGTCCGGGCACATAGACCGCGAACAGCCCGCCCGCGAAGCCGCCCGCGCGGCAGCGCGCAAGATCGAGATGGCCGCCGGGGCGCCCGTCGAAGAAGGCCTGGCCCTCGGCGTCGCCCGCACGCCAAAGATGCAGCAGCACGTCGTTGTGGCCATCGAAGACGGGCTGGGGGGTGGTGGTCATGGGCGGCTCCGGATTGCGGGCGGGCCCGGCGGGGCCCGGCTGTCTGCGGCAGGACTGGCCGCACTGGACAAGAGGCGCGGGGCCGAGTCAATGTGGCGGCCATCCGGCCCCGGCCCGGCCGCAGGCGCGGCCGCAGGCGCCTGCGGGGTCAGGGGAACGAAACACAGGGAGAGCAAGATGACCAGCCTGTCACGCCGCCAGCTTCTGGGCAGTGCCGCCGCGATCGGCGTCGCCTCGGCAATGCCGCGTCTCGCCGGGGCCAGGACCCCGGACGACACGCTGGTGATCGCCGACAAGATCGACGACATCGTCTCTCTCGACCCGGCCGAAAGCTTCGAGTTCTCGGGCAACGACCTGATCAACAACGTCTACGACACGCTGGTCGAGCTCGACCCGGAGAATCTCGGCGCGCTGGTGCCGGGGCTGGCCGAAAGCTGGTCGCTGGCCGATGACGGGGTGACCTATACCTTCGTGATGCGCAAGGGCGTCACCTTCCATTCCGGCAACCCCGTGCGCGCCGAGGATGCGGCCTGGTCGCTGCGGCGGGCGGTGAAGCTGAACAAGACCCCCTCCTTCATCCTGACCCAGTTCGGGCTGACGCCCGACAATGTCGACCGACAGGTCACCTTCGAGGGCGACCGGCTGACCATCGTCACCGACAAGCCCTATGCGCCCTCCTTCCTCTACAACTGCCTGACCGCGGCGATCGCCTCGGTCGTGGACAAGGAGGAGGCGCTGGCCCACGAGAGCGACGGCGACATGGGCCATGGCTGGCTGAAGACCAACACCGCCGGTTCGGGCGCATACCGGCTGCGCGCCTACAAGCCTTCGGACAGCTATCTGCTGGAGGCCAACGACGCCTTCTGGCGCGGCGCGCCGGCGATGAAGCGGGTGTTCCTGCGCCATGTCGCCGAGCCCGCCACCCAGCGCCTGATGCTGGAGAAGGGCGATGTGGACATCGCGCGCCGGCTGACGCCCGTCGACATCGACGGCATCGCGGGCAATCCCGACGTGAAGGTCCAGGCCGAACCGCGCGGGCGGATCATGTATATCGCGCTGAACCAGAAGGTCGCCCCGCTGAACAATCCGAAGGTCGTCGAGGCGTTCAAGTACCTGATCGACTATGACGGCATGGCCGGCTCCTTCCTCAAGGGCGCCTATGTGCCGCATCAGTCCTTCCTGCCCAAGGGCTTCCTGGGCGCGATCGAGGATCGCCCCTACCGGCTGGACGTGGCGAAGGCGAAGGCGCTGCTGGCGGAGGCGGGGGTCGGCCCCTTCACCGTCCGGATCTTCGTGCGCAACGACCAGGAGCGGCTGGAGATGGCCCAGTCGCTGCAGAGCACGCTGGCCCAGGCCGGAATCACCGCCGAGTTGCGCGTGGGCACCGGCAAGGAGATCCTGGGCGAATACCGCGCCCGCAATCACGAGATCTATCTGGGCGCCTGGGGGCCGGACTATCCCGACCCGCATACCAATGCGTCGACCTTCGCATGGAACCCCGACAATTCCGACGAGGCGAAGCTCACGGGCGTGCTGGCCTGGCGCAACGCCTGGCCGGCGACCGAGACCCACGCGCTGGTCGAGGCGGCGGTGCTGGAGAAGGACACCGACAAGCGGCGCGCGCTGTATGAGGAGATGCAGCGCATCCATCAGCGCGTGAGCCCCTTTGCCGAGATGTTCCAGGAGATCGAGCAGGTCGCGCTGCGTGCCAATGTCAACGGCTTCGTCGCCGGCGGCGCGATCCATTCGGTGTTCTACTGGAAGGTCACCAAGGCCTGATGCGGGCGCGCCCGGCCCCCGCGCGGGGGCCGGGCGGCCGGGCAGCGCCGCCCCCCCTTCCGTTCCGGGAGCCCTTCCGTGCGTGATCGCGACGCCCTGACCGATACCGCCCTGCCCGGGCCGGCCGGCGCGGCCGGGGCGGATTCCGCCCCCCCGCGGCCGCTGGCCGGCGCCGTCCTGCGCCGCCTGCGCAGCCTCGTCGGGCTCGTCGTCACGCTGGCCGCCACGCTGGTCGGGCTTCTGGCGGTGACCTTCCTGATCGGGCGCGTGGTGCCGATCGACCCGGTGCTTGCCATCCTGGGCGAGCGCGCCTCGGCCGAGCAGTATGCCGCCGCGCGCGAGGCGCTGGGGCTGGACCGGCCGCTGATCGAACAGTTCGCGATCTATGTGCGCGATGCGGCGACGGGCAATTTCGGCACCTCGCTGCTGACCGCCAATCCGGTCATCGACGATGTCCGCCGCGTGTTCCCGGCCACGCTGGAGCTGGCCACCATCGCCACCATCCTCGGCGTGCTGCTGGGCGTCCCCGCGGGCGTGCTGGCCGCCACCCGGCCGGGCAGCATCACCGACCAGATCGTCCGGGTCGTGGGGCTGATGGGATATTCGATGCCGGTGTTCTGGCTGGGGATGATGGGGCTCCTCCTGTTCTACGGCATGCTCGGCTGGGTCGGCGGGCCGGGCCGGCTGGATGCCGTGCACGAGATGATGTACGAGTTCGAGGTTCCCGCCCGGACCGGCATGATCCTGATCGACACCGCGCTGGCCGGCGAGTGGGAGATCTTCCGCAACGCCCTGTCGCACATCGTGATGCCGGCCGGCGTGCTGGCCTATTACTCGATGGCCTATATCAGCCGCATGACCCGCAGCTTCATGATCGAGCAGCTGGGCCAGGAATACGTCACCACCGCGCGGGTGAAGGGGATGCCCGAATGGCGCGTGGTCTGGGTGCATGCGCTGGGCAATGTCATGGTGCCGCTGATCACGGTGATCGCGCTGTCCTATGCCAACCTGCTGGAGGGATCGGTGCTGACCGAGACCGTCTTCGCCTGGCCGGGGCTCGGCCTCTACATCACCAATGCGCTGCTGTCGGCGGACATGGCGGCGGTGATGGGCAGCACCATCGTGGTCGGGGCGGCCTTCATCCTGCTCAACCTCGCCTCGGACCTGCTGTATCGCCTGATCGACCCGAGGGCGCGCGCATGATTCCGGCCGCCGCCCGGGCATGGCTGCTCAGCGAGGAGCCCGCCTCCCCGCTCCAGGCGCGGCTGGGGGTGGCCTATCTCGGCTGGCTGCGGTTCCTGCGCAACCCGCTGGCGGTGGCCGGGCTCATCATCGTGCTGGCGCTGGTGGCGGTGGCGGCGCTGGCGCCGTGGATCGCCCCGCACGACCCGCTGGCGCAGGACCTCGCCAACCGGCTGCGGCCGCCGCTGTCGCCGGGGCATCTGCTGGGCACCGACGAATTCGGGCGCGACATCCTCAGCCGGCTGATCCACGGCGCCCGGGTGACGTTGCAGATCGTGGCGCTGGTGGCGCTGACCGCGCCGCTGTTCGGCCTTCTGGTCGGCACCGTCTCGGGCTATTTCGGCGGCTGGACCGACACGGTGCTGATGCGGCTGACCGACATCTTCCTGGCCTTTCCGCGGCTGATCCTGGCGCTGGCCTTCGTGGCGGCGCTGGGGCCGGGGGTAGAGAACGCCATCCTGGCCATCGCCCTGACCGCCTGGCCGCCCTATGCGCGGGTGGCGCGGGCCGAGACGCTGACGGTGCGCTCGGCCGACTACATCGCCGCGATCCGCCTGGCCGGGGCCGGGCATGGCCGTATCGTCCTGCGCCATGTCGCGCCGATGTGCGTCTCCTCGGTCATCATCCGCGTCACCCTCGACATGGCCGGGGTGATCCTGACCGCCGCGGGTCTGGGCTTTCTGGGGCTGGGCGCGCAGCCGCCCCTGCCCGAATGGGGGCTGATGGTCTCCTCGGGCCGGAAGTTCCTGTTCGACAACTGGTGGATCGCGACCATGCCGGGGCTGGCGATCTTCATCGTCTCGCTGGGATTCAACCTGCTGGGCGACGGGCTGCGCGACGTGCTCGATCCGCGGGGGGCGGGGCGGTGAGCCTGCTCGAGGTCGAGGATCTGCGCGTCACCTTCCCCACCGAGGCCGGCCCGGTCGAGGCGGTGCGGGGCATCTCGTTCCGGCTCGGGCGCGAAAGGCTGGGCGTGGTCGGCGAATCGGGGTCCGGCAAGACCATCACCGGCCGCGCGGTGCTGGGGCTGGTGCGCCCGCCGGCGCGGCTCGCGGCGCGACGGCTCGCCTTCGACGGGCGCGATCTTCTCGCCATGGGCGAAGGTGCGCGCCGCGCGCTGCGCGGCCGGCGCATGGCGATGGTGATGCAGGATCCCAAGTTCTCGCTGAATCCGGTGATGCGGGTCGGCCGCCAGCTGACCGAGGGGCTGCGCCTGCGCGACCGGATGAGCGCGCGCGAGGCGCGCCGGCGGGCGATCGCGGCGCTGGAGGCGGTGCGCATCCGCGACCCCGAGCGGGTGATGGAGGCCTGGCCGCACGAATTGTCGGGCGGCATGGGCCAGCGGGTGATGATCGCGATGATGCTGATCCCGGGCCCCGATCTGCTGATCGCCGACGAGCCGACCTCGGCGCTGGATGTCACGGTGCAGGCCGAGGTGCTGCGCATCCTCGACGACCTGGTGCGCGAGCGGGGCATGGGGCTGATCTTCATCAGCCATGATCTGAAACTGGTGTCGCGCTTCTGCGACCGGGTGATCGTGATGTATCGCGGGCGCATCGTCGAGGAGATCGCCGCGCGCGAGCTGGAGAATGCCCGCCACCCCTATACCCGCGGGCTGCTGGGCTGCCTGCCGCGCATCGGCGGGCCGCGCGGACCGCTGCCGGTGCTTGCGCGCGATGCCGCGTGGGAGGGCTGAGGCATGGCCGCCCCCCGCGTCGAGATCAGCGACCTGCACGTCACCTTCGGACAGCGCGGACGCCGGGTGCGGGCGGTGCGCGGGGTCAGCTTCTCCGTCGCCGCGGGGGAAAGCTACGGACTCGTGGGCGAATCGGGTTCGGGCAAGTCGACCATCCTGCGCGCGATCTGCGGCATGGCCCCGGTCAGCGCGGGGTCGATCCGCATCGACGGCCGGCCGGTTCCGCGCGGGCGCGCCTTCGCCCGGCTGGTGCAGATGGTGTTCCAGGACCCCTACGCCTCGCTGCATCCCAGGCACACCGTCGACCGCGTCCTGTCCGAACCGCTGGCCATCCACGGCATCGGCGATCGCGACCGGCGCGTGCTGGCGGCGCTGGCGGCGGTGGGGCTGCCGCGCAGCTTCCGCTTCCGCTTTCCCCATCAGCTGTCGGGCGGCCAGCGCCAGCGGGTGGCGATCGCCCGCGCGCTGATGCTCGAGCCCGAGATCCTGCTTCTGGACGAGCCGACCTCGGCGCTGGACGCCTCGGTGCAGGCCGAGGTGCTCAACCTGCTGCAGGAGCTGCGCGCCGAGAGAGGCCTCACCTATCTGATGGTCAGCCACGATCTGGCGGTGATCGACCACATGTGCGACCGGCTGACGGTGATGGAGAACGGCGCGGTGGTCGAGGAGCTGCGGCGCGAGCAGCTGGCCGCCGGCGATTTCCGCGCGCCCTATACGCGGCGGCTGTTCGAGGCGAGCCTCGAGGCGGGTGGCTGAGCCCGCCGGCCGGGCGCAGCGCTCAGCCCGCCCCCGGCCGGCGCGGCAGCGCCATCAGCGCGACCAGCCCAAGGACCCCGCTGGCAGCGGTCAGCCAGATGGCATCGGCCCCCCAGGCCGCCAGCGCCGCGCCGAACCCCAGCGGCGCCACCGCCTGCATGATCCGCGCCGGCGCGTTCAGCCAGCCCAGCCGCCGCCCGTAGCCCGCCGGCCCGAACAGCGCCAGCGGCAGCGTCCCCTTGGCGATGGTCAGGATGCCGCTGCCCGCCCCGTGCACCGCCGCGAACAGATGCGCCGCCGGCGCGCCCAGCGCCAGCAGCGCGAGCGCGGCCAGGGGATGGGCCGCGGTGGCAAGGCGCGCCGAGGTCAGCGGGTGGATGCGCCGCATCAGCCCGAATTCCATCAGCCGCGCCGCCACCTGCGCCGGGCCGATCAGGGCGCCGGCCGAGATCGCCGCAACGCTGCTGGCGCCGGCGGCCTGAAGCAGTCCGGGCAGATGCGCGGCCATCGCGGTGGTGTTGAACCAGGCCGCGGCAAGCGCCAGCGCCACCAGCCACAGCGCGCGCGGCGCGGGCGGCGGCACCCCGGCCGGCGTCGCGGGTGCGGCGGGCGAAACCGGCGCGGTCGCCGCTCCGCGCGCCGCGGCGCGCATCGGCGGCAGGCAGGCATTGAGCGGCAGCGCCACCCCGAGATGGATCGCCGCCCAGCCCAGGCAGGCCCCGCGCCAGCCCCATTCGGCCAGCATCGCCGCCGAGAGCGGCCAGCTGATGGTGCTGGCGAAGCCGGCGATCAGGGTGATTCCGGTGATCGGCGCCCGGGCCGCGGCGCCATAGATGCCGGCAAGCGTGGCAAAGCCCGCCTCGTAGAGGCCGATCCCCATGCCGATGCCCAGGATCAGCCAGCCGGCGGCCATCACCGCCGGCCCCGGGGCCGCGGCCAGCACCGCCAGCCCCGTCGCGAAGACCAGGTTCGAGGCCGTCAGCAGCCTGCGTCCGCCCAGCCGGTCGATGCGCGCGCCCGCCCAGGGCCCGATCAGCGCCGAGATGCCCAGCGCGGCCGAGAAGGCCGCGAAGACCGCCACCGGCTCCAGCCCGACCGCGGCCGCCATCGGACGGGCAAGCACCGCGGGCAGGTAATAGCTCGACGCCCAGCCGATCGTCTGCGCCGAACCCAGCGCGGCCACCACCAGCCAGCGCGGTTCGGGCGCCAGCGCGGGGATCATTCCGCGCCCCGCCGCGCGCGGCCGGCCGGTGGTGCTGCGCCCGCATGCGGGCGGCCGGGATCCGAATCATGCCTCACGCCGGCATGGTTGCCCCCCGGCCGGCGCCCGGCAAGGCCGGCGCGGGAACCGCGCCCGGCCCGCCCGCGTTGTCCTGCGCAGGAAGGGACGGAACCGCCGCGCGCGGAAGGGAGGCGACATGCTGGAGATCGGGGGAATCGGCGGGCTGATCCTGCTGGTGCTGGATGTGTGGGCGATCGTGTCGATCGTCTCCTCGGGTGCGGGAACCGGCAGCAAGGTGGCCTGGACGCTTCTGGTGCTGCTGCTGCCGCTGATCGGCTTCGTCATCTGGCTGGTGGCGGGGCCGCGTGCCGCGGGGCAGGGGGTCTGAGCACCCCCCGCCCGGCGCGGCGGGATCACGCCGCCGCGGGGCGCAGGGCGGCGGCCTCGGCGGCAAGGCGCGTGATCGCGCGCCAGTCCTCGGCGGCGACCAGATCGGCCGGCGCGACCCATGATCCGCCGACGCACAGCACATTGGACAGCGCCAGATAGTCCCGCGCATTGGCGCGGGTGATTCCGCCGGTGGGGCAGAACTTCAGCCCGGCCAGCGGCGCGGCCCAGGCGCTCAGCGCCGCGACGCCGCCATTGACCTCGGCGGGGAAGAACTTCAGCGTCGTGAAGCCGCGCTCCATCGCCGCCATCGCCTCGGACGGCGTCGCCACCCCGGGCAGAAGCGGCAGCCCCGCCGCCCGCGCCGCCTCCATCAGCGCCGGTGTCGCCCCGGGCGAGACGCCGAAGCGCGCCCCGGCCTCGACCGCCTGCGCGACCTGATCGGGCCGGGTCAGCGTGCCCGCGCCCACCACCGCGTCGGGGGCGGCGGCGGCCATGGCGCGGATCGCCTCCAGCGCCGCGGGGGTGCGCAGCGTGACCTCGAGCGCGCGAAGCCCCCCCGCGCTCAGCGCCCGCGCCAGTGGCGCGGCGAGCCGGGCATCCCGGATGGTCAGCACCGGAATGACCGGGGCGAGGCGGCAGATCTCTTCGGCATTCATCGGCGAAGCTCCCTCACCAGTTCGATCAGTGCCCGCGTGGCCTGGTCGGCATCGGGCGCCTCGCCCGCGCCGATGGCGTCGATCAGGCTGCGCGCGGTCTCCTTGCCCAGCTCGACCCCCCACTGGTCGAAGGAATTCACGTTCCAGATCGCGCCCTGCACGAAGGTGCGGTGTTCGAACAGCGCGATCAGCCGGCCCAGGGCGAAGGGGTCGAGCTGGCGATGGATGATGGTTGTCGAGGGCCGGTCGCCCGGGAAGGTCCGGTGCGGGGCAAGCCTGGTGATGCGCCCGGGATCCTCGCCCGCGGCGGCCATCGCCGCGGCGGCCTCGGCCTCGGTGCGGCCGAAGGCCAGCGCCCGGGCCTGGGCGAGGCAGTTGGCCAGCAGCAGGTCGTGATGGTGCGGATCGGCCGCGCGCGGCCGGGCGGCGGCGATGAAGTCGACCGGAACGATGTCGGTGCCCTGGTGCAGCAGCTGGAAGAAGGAATGCTGGGCATTGGTGCCCGGCTCGCCCCAGATCACCGGGGCGGTGGCGATGGCGCAGGGCGCGCCGTCGCGGGTGACGCGCTTGCCGTTCGATTCCATCTCGAGCTGCTGGACATAGGCGGGCAGGCGGCTCAGGCGGTGGTCATAGGGGATCAGCGCGACGGTCGGCCAGCCCATCGCGTTGCGCCGCCACACGCCGATCAGCCCCAGCAGCACCGGCAGGTTGCGCGCCAGCGGCGCGGTCAGGAAATGGCGGTCCATCGCCGCGGCCCCGGCCAGGAAGGCGCGGAAGCGTTCCGCCCCGATGCCGATGGCGAGCGACAGCCCGATCGCCGACCAGACCGAGTAGCGCCCCCCCACCCAGTCCCAGAAGCCGAAGACGCGTTCGGGCGGAATGCCGAACTGTCCGCAGGCGGCGACATTGGCCGAGACGGCGGCCATCTGGCCGGCGGCATGCGCGCCCAGCCAGTCGCGCGCCAGCCGGGCATTGGCCAGCGTCTCGAGCGTGCCGAAGGTCTTCGAGGAGACGATCACCAGCGTGCGCGCGGGATCCAGCCCGGCCGCGGCCTCGGCGAAATCGGCGCCATCGACATTCGAGACGAAGACGGGCCGCGGCCCGTCGATGTCGGGGGCGAGCGCCCGCGCCGCCATCGCCGGGCCCAGATCCGATCCGCCGATGCCGATGTTGATGACATGGGTGAACGGCCCGCCGGCCCCCGCGAAGCGTCCCGCGCGCACCGCTTCGGCGAAGTCGAGGAAGCGCACCAGCGTCCCCTCGGGGTCGTCGCCCTCGGGCGCGGGGACCGAGCCGCGCAGCGCCATGTGCAGCGCCGCGCGCCCCTCGGTCAGATTGACCGGCTCGCCCGCCGCCATCGCGTCGCGCAGCGCCTCGACCCCGGCGGCGCGGGCCAGCCCGATCAGCGCCTCCAGCGCCGGCCCGTCCAGCTTCTCGCGCGAGAAGTCGACGACCAGATCGTCAAGCCGCGCCGACAGCCGGGCGAAGCGGTCCGCATCCCCGTCGAAAAGCTGGCGCAGCGACAGCCCCTGCAGCCTTCGGGCATGGGCGAGGACATCCTCCCACGCCCGGTCGATCTCGGACATGCGCATGGCGGCATTCCCCCTCAGATGATCGGCGAGGCGCCGGACTCGGCCGGGCCCACCGCGCCGCGGAACAGGGCGAACAGTTCCCGCCCCAGCCCTGCGGCATTGGCCGACAGGTCGGGCCGCGCCGGCTCGCGCGCCTCCAGCCGGTCGGCGTCGACCAGAGCTTCCAGCACGCCCGCCCCGGCATCAAGCCGCACGATATCCCCGTCGCGCAGCCGCGCAACCGGGCCGCCGGCTGCCGCCTCGGGGCTGAGATGGATCGCCGCGGGCACCTTGCCCGATGCGCCCGACATCCGCCCGTCGGTGACCAGCGCCACCTTGTGCCCGCGGTCCAGCAGCACCGACAGCGCCGGGGTCAGCGCGTGCAGTTCCGGCATGCCGTTGGCGCGCGGGCCCTGGAAGCGGACCACCACCACCACGTCGCGGTCGAGCTCTCCGGCCCGGAAGGCGGCCTTGACCGCCTCCTGGTCGTGGAAGATGCGCGCCGGGGCCTCGATGACGCGGTGCTCGGGCTTGACGGCCGAAACCTTGATCACCGCCCGCCCCAGATTGCCCTGCAGAAGCTGCAGCCCCCCGCTGGGCTGGAACGGCGACGAGACCGGGCGCAGGATGCCTTCGGCCGCGCTTTCGCGCGGGCCGTCCTGCCACACGACCGCGCCGTCGCGCAGCTTCGGCTCGCGGGTATAGCGGCGCAGCCCGGGGCCGGCGATGGTGGTGACATCCTCGTGCAGCAGGCCCGCCTCGAGCAGTTCCCCGATCACGAAGGCCAGCCCGCCCGCGGCGTGGAAATGGTTCACGTCGGCCAGCCCGTTGGGATAGACCCGGGCGACGAGCGGCGTGACCGAGGAGACCTCGGCCATGTCGGCCCAGTCGATCAGGATGCCGGCGGCGCGGGCCATGGCGACAAGGTGGATGACCAGGTTGGTCGATCCGCCGGTGGCATTCAGCCCGACCATGGCGTTGACGAAGGCGCGTTCGTCCAGCACCGCGCAGGCGGGGGTGAATTCGGTGCCGCGCGCGGTGATCGCCAGCGCCCGGCGCGCGGCCTCGGCGGTCAGGGCGTCGCGCAGCGGATCGCCGGGGTTGACGAAGCTGGCGCCGGGCAGGTGCAGGCCCATGAACTCCATGAGCATCTGGTTGGTGTTGGCGGTGCCGTAGAAGGTGCAGGTGCCCGGCCCGTGATAGGAGGCCATCTCGGCGCGCAGCAGCGCGTCGCGGTCGATCTCGCCGGCGGCGAAGAGGCGGCGGATGCGGGCCTTCTCCTCGTTCGGCAGGCCCGAGGGCATGGGGCCGGCCGGGGCGAAGACGGCGGGGATATGGCCGAATCGGGCCGCGGCGATCACCATGCCGGGCACGATCTTGTCGCACACGCCCAGGAACATGGCCGCATCGAAGCAGTCATGGCTGAGCGCCACCGCCGAGGCGAGGGCGATGACATCGCGCGAGAACAGGCTCAGCTCCATGCCCGGGCGGCCCTGGGTGACCCCGTCGCACATCGCGGGAACCCCGCCGGCCACCAGCGCGGCGCCGCCCGCATCATGCGCCGCCCGCTTGATGACATCGGGAAAGCGGGCGAAGGGCGCATGGGCCGAGAGCATGTCGTTGTATGCGGTGACGATCCCGATCACCGGCAGGTCGGGCCGGATGACGCGGGCCTTGTCCTCGCCGGCCGCGGCGGCGGCATGGGCCAGGTTTCCGCAGGACAGATGCGCGCGCCCCGGCCCCTGTTCCATGGCGCGGCGGCACATGTCCATGTAGGCCGCACGCGTTGCGGCCGAACGGCTGCGGATCCGTTCGGTGACCGCCTCGATGGTGGGATGCATTGCTTCCTCCCTCACTCGTCCGGCAGGGCCGCGGCGGCCGGCCCGGTCACGCCGCGATCTCGCGCCAGCGCCGCCCGTCGCGATGCATCAGCATCAGCGCATCCTCCGGTCCCGAGGAACCGGGGTCATAGGGCGCGGGCCGGTCGCCGCGCTCCTCCCAGGCGGCGATGATCGGATCGATCCAGGCCCAGGCCGCCTCGACCTCGTCGCCGCGCATGAACAGGGTCTGGTCGCCGCGGATCACGTCCATCACCAGCCTTTCATAGGCATC
>RFGB01000033.1 GCA_003697125.1 Alphaproteobacteria bacterium | reverse complement strand
GATGCCTATGAAAGGCTGGTGATGGACGTGATCCGCGGCGACCAGACCCTGTTCATGCGCGGCGACGAGGTCGAGGCGGCCTGGGCCTGGATCGATCCGGTGATCGCCGCGTGGGAGGAGTCGGGCGTTCCGCCGCGGCCCTATGATCCGGGCGGATCGGGGCCGGAGGATGCGCTGATGCTGATGCATCGCGACGGCCGGCGCTGGCGCGAGATCGAACCCTGAGGGGAGGGCGGGCGCGTGATCGAGATGGACTGGCCGGACCGCGAGGCGCTGCATGAGGGGCTGGCGCGCGAGGTGGCCGCGCGGCTTGCCGGGGCGCTGGAGCGGCGCGGCGCGGCAAGCCTCGCGGTGCCGGGCGGGACCACGCCCGCACCCTTCCTCGAACGGCTCGGGCAGGCACGGCTCGACTGGGGGCGCATCACGGTGATGCCCACCGACGAACGCATCGTCACCCCGGGGTCGGAACGCGACAACGGCGCCATGATCCGCCGCAGCCTGATGCGCGGGCCCGCCGCGGCGGCACGCTTCCTGCCCTTCCTGGGCCCGATGATGGTCGCCCGGCCCGAACATGCGCTGCCCGCGCTGGTGCAGGAGGTGGATGCGGCGCTGCCGCTGGATGTCTGCGTGCTGGGCATGGGCAGCGACGGGCACATCGCCTCTCTGTTCCCCGGGGCCGACCGGCTGGATGCGGCGCTAGCCCCCGACGCGCCGCCGGTGATGCTGCTGCGCGCCCCGGGCGCGCCGGAGCCGCGGCTGACCCTGACCGCCCCCGTGCTGCGCGGGGCGGGGGCGCTGTTCGTGCTGATCACCGGGGCCGACAAGCGCGCCGCGCTGGAACGCGCCCGCGCGCCGGGGCCGGTCGGGGCGGCGCCGGTCCGGCTGGTGCTGGACCGCGCGCGGGTGGACTGGGCGCCCTGAGGCGCCGGCCCCGGCGGCCGCCCCCTGCCGCGACCGGGCGGATTTTAACCAGTTTTGCATCGAAGTGCGGCCGGTCACAGCCGATTCGGCTATGATCGGCTAGCCATGGGTTGGGAACCGCTGCCGGACGGCCCCGCGCTTCGCGTAGATCCGGCATCAGGATGAAGGGTGGGTTCGATGGTTGCCGATACCGACATCAGGAAACACTGGGACATCGACGCCCCCGAGGGGCGCGCGGATCCCTGGTCGATCGGAATCCCCGGGGTGCTGGACCGCCCGCCGCACCGGCGCTGTCCGCTCGACGACGCCCGCGGCGATGCCTGGGCCGAGGCCGCGCGCGGGGCGGCGCTGATCGGCTGGACCAATTCCGGCCGGCCGGTCTTCGCCACCGGAACGGTGGCGATGAAGGCCGACAGCGCGCGTGGCGAGGCGGCGGGAACCGGCTGCCCCGACACGGGCCCGGCCCGGCGCGGCTAGCGCGGCCGCGCGCGGTTGCCCCCTCCGCACGGCCGGGTTAGAAGCCGCCCCGGCCGGCGCGTTCCGGCCCTGCGCATCGGGGGGGCGGCATGAATGCCTTCGAACGTCATCTGACCCTTTGGGTCGTGCTGTGCATCGTGGCGGGAATCGGGCTCGGGCAGGTTGTCCCGGGGCTGTTCCGCGCCCTGGGCGCGTTCGAGCTGGCCAATGTCAATCTCGCCGTCGCGGTGCTGATCTGGCTGATGATCATCCCGATGCTGCTGAAGATCGACTTCGCGGCGCTGGGGCGCGTGGTCGGCCACTGGCGCGGGGTGGGTGTCACGCTGTTCGTCAACTGGGCGGTGAAGCCCTTCTCGATGGCGCTCCTGGGCTGGGTCTTCCTGGGCTGGCTGTTCCGGCCCTGGCTGCCCGCCGACCAGATCGACAGCTACATCGCCGGGCTGATCATCCTCGCCGCCGCGCCCTGCACGGCGATGGTGTTCGTGTGGTCGAACCTGTCGGATGGCGAGCCGCACTTCACCCTGGGACAGGTCGCGCTGAACGATGCGATCATGATCGTCGCCTTCGCGCCGATCGTAGCCCTGCTCCTGGGCCTGTCGTCGATCACCGTGCCCTGGCAGACCCTGGCGCTGTCGGTCGGGCTCTACATCATCGTGCCGGTGGTGGTGGCGCAGCTGATCCGGCGCAACCGGCTGGCGCGCGGGGGCGAGCCGGCGCTGAAGGCGCTGCTCGCGCGGCTGGGGCCGACCTCGGTGGTCGCGCTCCTACTGACCCTGGTGCTGCTGTTCGGCTTCCAGGGCGAACAGATCATCGCCCAGCCGCTGATCATCGCGCTGATCGCGGTGCCGATCCTGATCCAGGTCTATTTCAATGCGGGGCTCGCCTATCTGCTGAACCGCAGCCTGGGCGAGGCCCACTGCGTCGCCGCGCCCTCGGCGCTGATCGGGGCGTCGAACTTCTTCGAGCTGGCGGTGGCCACCGCGATCAGCCTGTTCGGCCTGACCTCGGGCGCGGCGCTGGCCACCGTGGTGGGGGTGCTGATCGAGGTGCCGGTGATGCTGTCGGTGGTCCGGATCGTGAACGCGACCCGCCCCTGGTATGAACGCGGCGCGGCGGTGCGGCGGCTGGCGGCGAGTGGTCGGGGGGCGGATTGAGGTGATCAGGTTGTTTTGTCTGTTCCGAGTGTTTTTGCGATGTGTTTTC
>RFGB01000272.1 GCA_003697125.1 Alphaproteobacteria bacterium | reverse complement strand
GTCATAGGGCAGCGTCGCCGCCGGCCCGTCGGTGTGGATCAGGATGGTGTGGGGGTCGACGACCTCGACCTCCTTGACCCGGCGGACATAGATCGTGGTCGTGGTCGGCCCCGAGACCACCGGCACGCGCTTGATCGAGAAGACGACATCCTCGGCGTCGAAGTCGGAACCGTCATGGAACTTCACGCCCTTGCGCAGCTTGAATTCCCAGGTGTCCTCGTCGACGACACGCCATTCGGTTGCCAGCCCGGGCTCGATCTGCAGGTTGTCGCCCGACCAGACCAGGGTGTCGAAGATGTGCTTGGCAGCCTCGGCATGCACGCCCAGCGCCGAATAATGCGGGTCCATCGATTCGGGGCCGCCGCGCACGCCCATGATCAGGGTCTGGGCAGGCGCCGCACCGGCCGCCAGCGCCAGCCCCAGCGCGGCCAGCGCCGGCCGCAGGAGCATCGCTCGTCTCATCTCTCTTCCTCTCTGCCGTTCGGCCTGCGGCTGGTTCCGCAGGCAACTTCCAAATGGAACTTGCAGTGGCGAGCATGATGGCTAGACTGCCCTGCGTCAAGTTCGACATGGAACTTCGGGATGACCACGGACAGCACCCCCGACCCGGCCGCCGAAGCTGGCGCGGATCCCGCGCCGGGACCCGCGGCGATGCTGGCCGCGAAGCTGTGGGCGAATCCCTGCTGGTTCTCGTTCCGGCTGAACTATCTGGCGCTGCGCTACAACGGCCCGCTCTATGACTGGATCCGCCGGGAACACGGCCTCAGCCGGCCGGAATATGTGGTGGTCTATTCGCTGGCGCTGGCCGATGGCGGGCAGGCGCGCGACATCACCGCAACCTCGGGATTTCCCAAGAACACCCTGTCGCGGGCCATCAAGCGGATCGAATCGCTGGGCCTGATCGAACGCCGCCCCCTGCCCGGGGGCGGACGGGCGCAGGCGCTGCATCTGACCGCGGCGGGCTGGGAGCTGTTCCATGCCACGCTTCCGGCCTTCATCGCGCATGAAGGGGCGATGCTTGCCGCGCTGACCCCGGCCGAGCAGGAGACCCTGTCGCGGCTGATGGCGAAGATCGTTGTCGCGGCGGCCGATCTGCCCGACCGCATCGAGGGAGGAAGGCCATGCGCGTAGCCGAGATGCACTGGCGCGAGGTGGAGGCGGCGGCGGCGCGCGATCCGCGCTGCGTGCTGCCGCTGGGTTCCACGGAACAGCATGCCCAGCTGTCGCTCGCGGTCGATTCGATCCTGGCCGAGCGGGTGTCGGTCGAGGCCGCCCGGCCGCTGGGCATCCCGGTCTTCCCGGTGATGCCCTACGGGCTTGCACCCTATTTCGCCGCCTATCCCGGCACCGTCACCCTGCGGGTCGAGACGCTGCTGGCGGTGGTGCGCGACGTGGTCGATTCGCTGCGCCGCGCGGGCTTCCGCCGCATCCTCATCGTCTCGGGCCATGGCGGCAACGCGCCGGTGGGCGGGCTGGCGCAGGAGCTGTCCGCCACCACCCCCGGCCTGTCGGTGCGGTTCCATGAATGGTGGAAGGCGCCGCGCACCTGGGCGCAGGCGATGGCGATCGACCCCAGCGCGAGCCACGCCAACTGGATGGAGAATTTCCCCTGGACCCGGCTGGCCCATGCCCCCGCCCCGGCGGCGCCCAAGCCCCCGGTGGACAGCGCCGCGATCCGCGGCCTGTCGGCCGGGGCGATCCGCGCCGCGCTGGGCGACGGGGCCTTCGGCGGGCCCTACCAGATGCCGGACGAGGCGATGCACAGGCTGTGGCAGACCGGCGTGGACGAGACGCGCGCCGCGCTGGAAGGCCCCTGGCCCGAGGAGGACTGAGCGATGGCAGCCACGGACGAGGTGCTGATCTGGGGCGCGGGCGCGATCGGGGGCTGCCTCGGCGCCTGGTGGGCGCGCGCCGGCATCCCGGTGCGCATGGTCGACATCGTCGCCGAGCATGCCCGCGCCTGTTCCACAGAGGGGCTGGCGATCGAGGGTCCGGTCGAGAGCTTCCGCCAGGTCGTCCCCTGCGTGACGCCCGACCGGCTTTCCGGCCAGTGGCGGCGCGTGGTGCTGGCGGTGAAGGCCCCGGCGACCGAGGCGGCGATGGCGCAGATCCTGCCCCATCTCGCAGCCGACGGATTCGTGCTCTCGGCCCAGAACGGGCTGAACGAGCGCACGATCGCCCGCATGGCCGGTCCCGGGCGCACCATGGGCGCCTTCGTCAATTTCGCCGCCGACTGGCTCGCCCCGGGCCGCATCCTGTTCGGCAATCGCGGCGCGGTGGTGGTGAGCGAGATCGACGGCAGCATCCGCCCGCGCACCCGCGAGATGCACCGCCTGATGCAGATCTTCGAACCCGAAGCCGAGCTGACCCGCGACATCTGGGGCTATCTGTGGGGCAAGCTCGGCTATGGCGCCCAGCTCTTCGCCACCGCGCTGACACAGGACAGCATGTCGGCCAGCTTCGCCGACCCCGCCCGCGCGCCCGTGCTAATCGCGCTTGCGCGCGAGGTGATGGCCGTGGCCCGCGCCGAGGGGGTCACCCCGCGGCCCTTCAACGGCTTCGACCCCGCCGCCTACATGCCCGACGCCCCGCCCGACGCCGCGCGCGCCTCGATCGCCGCGCTGGTGGAATTCACCGCCCGCACCGCCAAGACGCATTCCGGGATCTGGCGCGACCTGGCGGTGCGCCGGCGCCGCACCGAGGTGGATCAGCAGGTGGGCGTGGTCTGCGAGATCGCCCGCGGCCACGGCATCCCCACCCCGCTGCTCGACCGCCTCGTCGCGCTGATCCATGACATCGAGGAGGGCCGCCGGCCGCAATCGGGCGAAACCTTCGCCGCGCTGTCGGCCGTGCTGGGCGAGGCGGCGGCATGAGCCGGGTCGCGCTGGTCACCGGCGTCGTCGGCGGCATCGGCGCCGCGATCGCCCAGCGGCTGGCCCGCGACGGCGCCCGCGTGATCATCACCGATCTGCCCGGCGCGGCGCTGGACGAGGCGGCCCGCCGGCTGGACCTGCCGGCCATCGGCGCCGATCTGGGCAGGCGCGACAGCGCCTTCGCCCTGATCGGCCGCATCAGCCGCGAACATGGCGCGCCCGAGATCATCGTCTCGGCCGCGGGCGGGGTCTGCGGCCAGGTCCACCGCCCGATCGAGGAGGTGCCCGAATCGGACTGGCGCGCCATCTTCGCGGCCAATGTCGACAGCGCCTTCTTCCTCGCCCAGGCCGCAGCGCCGCAGCTGAAGGCGATGGGGCGCGGGCGCATCGTCACCATCGCCTCGGGCGCGGGGCTGCGCCCCTCGCTGACCGGCATCCAGGCCTACACCGCCGCCAAGCATGCGCTGGTCGGGCTGACCCGGCAGCTGTCGCACGAGCTGGCCCCCCACGGCATCACCGTCAATGCGGTCGCGCCGGGCTTCATCCTCTCCAACCCCGCCACCCAGCGGCAGTGGGAGAGCTACGGCCCCGAGGGTCAGGCGCAGCTGATCGGACGCATCCACCGCCGCCGGCTGGGCCGGCCCGAGGACATCGCCGCCGCGGTCGCCTTCCTCGTCTCGGAGGAGGCCGACTGGATCTCGGGCCAGGTGCTGTCGGTGGACGGGGGCACCGCATGACGGACCCCGCCCGCGCCGCCGCGCGGCAGACGCGCGTGATCGAAAGGCTGGGCCGGCTGGTCGCCTGCCCCTCGGTGGGCGCCGATCCCGCCGCGGCGCAGGGAATGGAGGATGCCCGCCGCCTGATCGAGGGCTGGCTGGCCGAGTCGGGCTGGCAGGGAATCCGCCGTCTGCACGGCGGGGGCGCGCCGGCGATCTTCGCCGAAAGGATGGACGCCCCCGGCCGGCCGACGCTGATCGTCTATGCCCATTACGACGTGCAGCCCGCCGACCCGGTCGCGGCATGGACCACCCCGCCCTTCGTCGCCACGCGCCGCGATGGGCGCATCCATGGCCGCGGCACCTCCGACGACAAGGGGCCGCTGCTGATCGCGCTGGAGGCGATGGCGGCGCTGGTCGCGGCCGAGGGACGGCTGCCGGTGAACGTGAAGCTGCTGATCGAGGGCGAGGAGGAGACCGGCAGCCCCTCGCTGCCGCGGATCCTGCGCGAGAACGCCGCCGCGCTGGCCGCCGATGCGGTGCTGTCGGCCGACGGCGCGCGCTGGCGGCCCGACCTGGTGTCGGTCAATGTCGGCGCGCGGGGCACCGCGGGGCTGGAACTGACCCTGCGCACCGCCGGGCGCGACCTGCATTCGGGCCGCTATGGCGGCATGGTTCCCAATGCGCTGCATCTCATGGCACGGCTGATCGCCAGCCTGCATGACGGGGACGGCCGCATCGCCGTGCCGGGCTTCCTCGACGGCGTGGCCGAGCCCTCGCCCGAGGAGCGCGCCGCCATCGCCGCGATTCCCTTCGACGCGGCCGCGTTCCTCGCACCCACGGGCGCGATGCCCTGGGGCGAGGCGGGACATGCCCCGCTGGAGCGGCTGTGGCTGCGGCCCACCATCGAGGTCAACGGCATGTGGGGCGGCCATCTCGGGGCCGGGGCCAAGACCGTGATCCCGCACGAGGCCCATGCCAAGATCACCATTCGACTCGTCCCCGGACAGGACCCGGCCGCCTGCCTCGCCGCGCTGAAGGCGCATCTGGTCGCGGCCTGCCCGCCCTGCGCCCGGCTGCACTTCGGGGCCGAGAAGGGCCAGGCCCCGGCCTGGTCGCTGGCCCCCGACCATCCGCTTCTGGCCGCGGCCGAGGCGGCGCTGGAGGAGGTTCACGGCACCCGGCCGCTGCGGGTGCGGATCGGCGCCAGCCTGCCGGTCACCGCGCTGATGCGCGACATCCTCGGCATCGACACGGTGATGCTGAGCTATGCCACCGCCGACGAGAACATCCACGCCCCCGACGAATTCCTGCGCGAATCGGCGATCGGCGAGGGGATCGCCGCCTGGATCGCCACGCTGCGCCGCGTGGGCGGGCAGGACGGCGCGGATTACGCCGCCTTCCGGGGGCGCTGAGGGTCATGGGCGGCACGGCCGCGCCCGGGGCCGCGCGGGCGGACAACCTGAAGGGTGCGCTGATGCTGGCGCTGGCCGCGCTGGCCTTCACCGCCGAGGCGACGCTGGTGCGGCTGATCGGGCCGGACGCGGCGCAGGCGCAGCTGGTCGCCGCGCGCGGCCTGTTGCAGCTGGCGGCGGTGGGGCTGTGGATCCTGGCCACCGATCCGGCGCGGCTGGGCACCCGCCGGCCGCTGATGCATCTGGCGCGCGGGGCGACCAGCCTGCTGTGCTGGTGGCTCTACTATGCCAGCTTCCGCAGCCTGGATTTCGCGCTGGCCACCACGCTGACCTTCACCAGCTCGCTGTTCGTCGTGGCGCTGGCCGGGCCGGTGCTGGGCGAGCGGGTCGGCGCCTGGCGCTGGGCGATGACCGTGCTGGGATTTGCCGGGGTGGTGCTGGCCGCGGCGCCAGGCTGGCCAGCCTGCCCGGGGTCGGGATGGGCCTGGGGGCGGCGGCCGCCGCGGCGGCGCTGGTGTTCCTGAACCGCATCCTTGCCCGCACCGAGGCGACCGCGACGATCATGTTCCATATCGGGCTGGTGGCGAGCCTGGGCGCCCTGCCCTTCGCGATCCTCGACTGGCGGCCGCTGGCGCCCGGGGCGGCGGCGCTGGTGCTGGCCGCGGCGGGGCTGGGGGCGACGGGGATGATGCTGACCATCGAGGCCTATCGCGTGGGCGAGGTCTCGGCGCTGG
>RFGB01000271.1 GCA_003697125.1 Alphaproteobacteria bacterium | reverse complement strand
CGTGAACATGCCGTCCGGCGTCGCGGCGAGGAGACCATCCGCGCCCAGCGTGACGATCACCGCCTTCGGACCAAGCCCCCGGAGAAGCCGGGCCGCCGCGGCGGGATCGGGCAGCGCCGGCGCTGCGCCGGTCATCTGCGCCGCCTCGATCCGGTTCACGACCAGCACATCCGTGCGGGCCAGCAGTTCGCGCGCCACCGGCCGCGCCGGCGCGGCATTCAGCACCAGAAGGGTTCCGGGTGCGGCGCGCCGCGCCAGGGCGAGGTTGACCGCCTCGGGTATCTCGTTTTGGAGCATGAGCACCCGCAGCCCCGCCGGCAGCTCGATGTCGTCGGCCCTGACCGTGCCGTTGACGCCCGACACGATCACGGCGCCATACTCGCCCGTGGCCTCGACGATGGCGACGCTGATCCCGGTGGGGCCGTCGCCCGCGACCACGCGGGACCGGTCGACCCCGGCCGCGTCCAGCGCCTCCAGGATCCGCGCGCCGAAGCCGTCGCGCCCCACCCGCCCGGCCATGGCGGTCACCGCCCCCATGCGCGCGGCGGCGACCGCCTGGTTGCCGCCCTTTCCGCCCATGCGATAGGCCACCGCGCTGCCGGTCACCGTCTCGTCGCGCCGGGGCAGATGGGGCGCATCCACGATGATGTCGAGATGCAGCGCCCCGGCGACCAGAACCTGCATCGCTAGGCCCCGCACAGCGCCGCGGCGACGATCCGCTGGCTTTCCGCCGCGTCCTGGCGCGCCATCGCGGCGGCCAGGCGGGCATCGCCCGACAGCTGCCGGGCGATCGCGCGCAGCCGCTCGACCAGGCGGATGTTGGTGCGCGCCTCCTCGACAGGGTCGAGGCCGGAATGGTCCGGGAAGGTATCGAAATAGATCACCCCGTCATAGCCGATCCGCTCCAGCGCGACGAGAAGCTCCACGGTCTGGACCGGATGGACCGTGCCCGCCATCAGGCCGTCGTCGCGCTTGCCGTAGCCGTCATTCAGATGGACGCCGAGAAGGCGCGAATGGCGCGCGACCAGGTGCGCGGCATGGGCCGGCATCTCGTCGGCATAGAGCGAATGGGCGAAGTCCAGCGTGACCCCGAGATTCGGTCGCCCCGTCTCCCGTATCGCCAGAAGCGTGGTCGCGACATCGGGCATCAGCGCATGGGCGCGCGGTTCGCTGGGCTTGTATTCGATCGCGACGGCAATGTCGGGGTTGTGGTCGGCGACCTCGGCAAGGGCGGATACGGTATCGTCCCACAGCCGGGCATAATCGGCCTGGAAGGAATAGTCGAAGCCGTCCTGGCCCATCCACAGGGTGATCAGCCGGCCACCCATCCGCGACAGGGCGTCGATGCCGCGCCGGGTCAGGTCGATCGCGGCGCGGCGCCGGGCAGGGTCGGGATTGGTGAACGCCCCGATCGCGAAGCCGGGATCGGAGTAGTAGCGCATGGCGATCCCGTTCAGGGCCATGCCGGCCGACTGCAGAAGCGCGCCCAGCGCCGCGGGATCATGATCGGCGAAATGGTCGGGGAAGTTGAGATCCGCCGCGTCGATGCCGCCGACCCGGCCGGCCGCGGCGATCATCCCGGCAATGCCGGTGGCGCCGGATGCGCGGAACGCATTCAGCCGCGCGGCGTAGCGGGGGCGGTTGGGGCGTTCGGTGTTCATGCGGGGAACCTGTTGCGAGACGGGGCCGGTCAGCCTGGATTGAACAGGTCGGGGTGTTCGCGTTCAAGCGGAGCCAGACGGGTCAGCAGCTGGCGCAGATGCCGGCGCATCTCCTCGCGCGCGCGGGGGGGATCGCGGGCCTCCAGCGCGGCGAAGACCGCGCGATGCTCCTCCAGCGTCTCGGCCACGCGCCCGGGCGCGGGCAGGATGAGCTGCCTCGCGCGATCGACATGGACGAAGGCGGTGTCGGCGACCTGGCCGAGCCTGCGGAAGCCGGTGAAGGACAGGATCAGGGCGTGAAACTCGCGGTCTGCCCGGTAGAAGCCGGGAAAGTCGCCCTCGGCCATGTGGGCTTCCTGCAGGCGCAGGTTGCGGCGCAGCTGCACAAGCTGATCGTCGGTGATGGCCGGTGCCACAAGCTCGATGGCCGCAAGCTCGATCGCCTCGCGCAGGAATGCCCCTTCGCGGATCTCGTGCAGCGAGAATCGCGCCACATAGGTGCCGGCCTGGGGCACCACCTGCACCAGGCCTTCCTGGGCAAGGCGCGCGATCGCCTCGCTGACCGGCGAGCGCGAGACGCCCAGCGCGGCGCAGATGTCACGCTTGCGCAGCGCTTCGCCCGGCAGATAGTCGAGGTTGAGGATCGCCTCGCGCAGCGACTGATAGGCGCGTTGGGCAAGCGACCCGGTGAAGGCGTCGAGGGGGCGCGGGCGCCGCGCCGCCCGATCCGGCGCTTGCGAAGCGCGGCCATTGTCCTGTAACATGTTAGAATGTTAGCGCCACGCCGCCCCTGCGGTCAAGCTGGGCGACGAGTCACGGGAACCCCATGGCAGACCAAGAAAGACGCGCGATCAGGCTGCATCCCGCCGACAATGTGGCGATCGCGCTGACCGATCTTCCGGCGGGAACCGAGCTGCCCGAGCTCGGGGTGACCACCGGCGCGGCGATCCCGCGCGGGCACAAGATCGCGCTCGGCCCCGTGGCCGCGGGGGCGCCGGTCCTGCGCTATGGCCAGATCATCGGTGCCGCCACCGCCCCGATCGCGCCGGGGGCGCATGTCCATACCCACAACCTCGGCATGGGCGATCACCGCCAGGACTATGCCCATGGGCGCGATGCCCGGCCCCTGCCCCCGGCCGAAGAGGCGCGCAGCTTCCTCGGCTATCGGCGGGCCGACGGGCAGGTGGGAACGCGGAACTATCTTGGCGTTCTCACCTCGGTCAACTGCTCGGGCAGTGTCGCGCGCTTCATCGCCGAGGCCGCCGAACGCACCGGGCTGCTGGACGGCATGGAGAATGTCGACGGCGTCGTGCCGATCGTCCATGGCTCGGGCTGCGGCATGGCGGGGCAGGGCGAGGGATACGACACGCTGTTCCGCACCCTTGCCGGCTATGCGCGCAACCCCAATTTCGCGGGCATCCTGCTGGTGGGGCTGGGTTGCGAGGTGATGCAGGTTCCCGCCCTGGTCGGCGCCGGGCGGATGCGCGACGATGGCAGTTTCCGTTACATGACCATCCAGCAGACCGGCGGAACCCGCCGCACGGTCGAGCGCGGCCTGGCCATGCTGCGCGAAATGGCCGCGGTCGCCAATGCGGCGCGGCGCGAACCCGTCCCGGCGCGGCATCTGGTGGTGGGGCTGCAATGCGGCGGATCGGACGGCTATTCCGGCATCACCGCGAACCCGGCGCTCGGCGCGGCCTCCGATCTGGTGGTGCGCCATGGCGGCACGACGATCCTGAGCGAGACCCCCGAGATCTATGGCGCCGAGCATCTTCTGACCCGCCGCGCCGCCCGGGCCGAGATCGGCGAGGCGCTGATCGAGCGGATCCGCTGGTGGGAGGACTACACCGCGCGCAATGGCGGCGAGATGGACAACAACCCCTCGCCCGGCAACAAGCGCGGCGGGCTGACCACCATCCTGGAAAAGTCTCTGGGCGCCGTGGCCAAGGGCGGCACCGCGCCGCTGAACGGCGTCTACCGCTATGCCGAACCCATCCGCACGCCGGGTTTCGTGTTCATGGACAGTCCGGGCTACGATCCCTGTTCGGTCACCGGCCAGATCGCCAGCGGCGCGACGCTGATCGCCTTCACCACCGGACGCGGATCGGTGTCGGGATACAAGCCGGTTCCCTGCATCAAGCTTGCCACCAATTCCGAGATGTATGCGCGGATGTCCGACGACATGGACCTCGACTGCGGCGACATCGCCACCGGCGCGGCGAGCATCGAGGAGAAGGGGCGCGAGATCTTCGAGATGTTCCTTCGGGTGGCCTCGGGCGCCCGGACGAAGAGCGAGGCGCTGGGCTTCGGGGGGGTGGAATTCGTCCCCTGGCAGATCGGCGCGGTGATGTGACATCCGGGCGGCAGTCATCGGGCTGAAGGGCGAGCCGCATTCGTGACGCCATCGCGCGGGCGGCCGGCGGGGCCGGGCCCGTCGCGCCCGAACACGTCGCCTCGCCGCCCGGGCCCTGGGCCAACGCCATCGACCGGGCATCGCGCGCCCCCGTGCGCCGGTGTTCCGGGACGGGCCCTGCCGGGGGATCGCCATCCGGGGCGGCGCGCCGGCGGCGCCGGTTCAGATCGGCTGCAGGCGGTGGAAGCGCGATCTTTCGTAGACCAGCGCCTCGGCATCGCCGATCGACAGTTCCACGATGCGGCCGATGAACACGCTGTGCGATCCGGCCTCGGTGGTGGCGGTGACATCGCATGAGAAGGTCGCCACCGCGTCGGCCAGCACCGGCAGCCCGCGCGAATCGGCGGACCAGTTGCCGAGCTCGAACTTTGCGTCGCCGGTGACCCCGCCCGCGCCGGCGAAGCGCAGGGCGATGTCCTGCGCGTCGCCGGCCAGCAGGCTGACATTGAACCGCCCGGTCTGGTGCACCATGGCGCAGGTGCCGGTCTTGCGGTTCAGGCAGACCAGCAGGCTGGGGGGATCGGCGGTCGCCGAGCAGACGGCGGTGGCGGTGATGCCCCGCCGCTCGCCCCCGGCCGCGGTGCTGACGATGGTCACCGCGCCCGGAAAGCGGGCCATCGCGGCACGGAAGCTGTCGGGATCGACCGCCATCGCCGCCTCAGGCCGCCTTCAGTTCGGCAAGATAGGCCGATGCCGCCGCCGGATCGGCGAACCAGGGGAAGAAGTCGCGGGGATCGTCGAAGCCGTTGGCCATGCGGTGGGCAAGGCGCGGCTCGCTGCAGGCGGTGGCCATGATCTCCAGCACGAAGGGCGGGGGGGGCTGCAGCAGCATGTTGGTCCAGCGCACCACCCACTGGGCATAGTCCCAGTAGGCCTCGAAGGTGTCGTGCATCCATGCCTCGTCGAAGGGCCGGTCGCCATGGTCCAGGATCCGGCGCAGATAGATCGCGGCCGCCTTGGCGGCGTTGTTCGACCCCTGGCCGGTGATCGGATCGTTGAGGCAGACCGCATCAGCCAGGCCCAGCACCTTCCGCCCCGAGGGCAGGGTGGCGACGGGGTGGCGCACCGTGGGCGGGAAGCGTCCGGCGAGGATTCCGTTGTCGTCGGTCAGCGCGCAGTCGCGGGACCGTTCATATTCCCAGGGAAGGAATGTCTTCAGGATCTCCAGCGACCGCTCCAGATGCTGTTCCGGGGTCTTCACATCCGCCCAGCAGTCCATCGGGCCGCCGGGAATGCCCTCGAAGACCATGATCTCGCAGGGGCCGTTGGTGGTCAAGGCCGGGAACACGAAGTATTCGCCGACGCCCGGGATCAGATTGAACTCCACCGCCGAATGCGGCGCGCGCGGGGTCATGCCGGTGACATAGGTCAGCGCCAGCGCCCGCATCGGCTTGTCGAAGGGCGACCGGTCGGGATTGCGCGGAAAGATGCGGCCGACCTCGCCCTTGCCCGAGGCGACGATGACCAGGTCATCCTCGGCCGCGCAGGCGTCGATCTCCGCCACCCCGGCCTCGGCGATCACCAGCTCGCCCCCCAGCCTCTCGAATTCCGCCATCCAGCGCGGGATCTTCACCCGCTGATCGACCGAGAACGCGTCGCGGTCGAGCCGGCCGGTCCAGTCGATCATCTTGGTGCCCGATCCGTCGGGATTGGGCACGATGAAGTTGATCCCCTGCACGGGGGGGCAGGTGTCGGACCAGAAGTCGATCCCGAGATCGCGCTCGTGCTGGACGGCGTTCGAGAACATGCACTGGCTCGACAGGACCCGGCCGCCGGCGATGTCGGCGGCGGTGCGGTTCTGGATCACGCGCACCCGATAGCCGTTCTTCCGAAGGCCGATGGCCAGCTGCAGACCGGCCTGGCCGCCGCCGATGATGGTGATGCGACGCATGCGTTCCTCCCTGTAAGTTGCTTCATTCCATCAGTTTCGGGATCGCCGGCACCGCCTGTTCGGGGCCCATGGCGGTATAGCCGCCATCGACCCGGATATCGGTCCCGGTGATGAAGCTCGCCTCGTCCGAACACAGGAACAGCACCGCCGCGGCCACCTCCTCGGGGTCGGCGACCCGGCCCAGCAGGTGGAAGGGGGCGGCCACCGCGTCGGTCTTCGCGCGGTCGCCGCCGGTCAGCTGGTCCATCACGTTCGACCAGGTCCAGCCCGGCGAGACGGCGTTGACGCGGATTCCGTCGGGGGCCAGATCCATCGCCTGATTGCGCGTCAGCTGCAGGATGGCCGCCTTGCAGACCGGATAGAGCCAGCGCCCGGTCTGGGCCACGCGCGAGGAGATCGAGCCGAAATTGACGATCGCGCCGCGGTTGCGTGCCAGTTCGGCGCGCGCCTTCTGCATCAGCACCACCGAGCCTACCAGGTTGACGTCGAAGGCCTCGAGCCATTCGGCGCGGGTCGAGGCCGCGCCATTTTCCAGATAGGTGCAGGCGACATTGACCAGAAAGTCGATGCGGCCGAAACGCGCCTTCGTCGCATCGACCAGCGCGGCGATCTGGGCGTCGTCGCGCAGGTCGCAGGCGGTGAAGGCCGCCCCGTCGGGCAGCGGCCCGTCGGGCTCGACGATGTCGGCCACCATCACCCGGCTGCCGGCATCCAAGAAGGCCGACACCACGGCCCTGCCGATCTTCGTCACCCCCCCGGGAACGATGGCGACCCTGTCCTTCAGTCCGCGCATGGGCAGATCCCTCCCTGTCTTCGGCGGCCCGCAGCTTTCCGCGAAGGCCCGGGCGGGCGCTATCCGCGCCGCGCAGCGACTATCCGGAAAACGAAGCAAACTGCGGCGCCCGGCCGCAGCGGCGGCAGATTTCGTGCTAGACTGTCGCCGCCCAACCGGAATCGCCCCATGGCCCAGACGCCCGATGCGCTTCCCCTGGCCCGGCATGCGCTGTTCAGATCCCGCGATCTGGACGAGGCGCGCGAGCGTGTCGCCGCGGTGTTCTGCCCGCACCGGCTCCAGACCGTGGCCGAGCGGGCGCGATTCGACGCCTGCCACCACCATCTGCGCGGGCGGATGCTGTCGCTCAACTACATCGAGTATGGGGCGCGCACCCTGATCGATCCGGGGGCGCTGACGGATTTCTATCTGATCCAGATCCCGCTTCAGGGCGCGGCCGAGATCCGCAACGGCACCCAGCGCTATCATTCCACCCCCGCGCGGGCGGCGGTGCTGAACCCGCATCTGCCCACGCGGATGATCTGGGCCGAGGGCACGCGGCAGGTGCTGGTCCAGATCGACCGCGCGGCGATGCAGCGCCATCTCGCCGGGCTGCTGGGCGGGCCCCCGGACCGGCCGCTGACCTTCCTCGGCCCGCTCGATCTGGAAAGCGGGGCAGGGGCGGCCTTCCGGCGGCTGGTGATGTGGCTGGTGGCCGAGGCCGATTGCGGCGCCTGCCCGATCGGCCCGGGGCTGATGGGCGCCCAGATCGAGGCCACGCTGCTTGCCGGCCTTCTGGAAGGCTGCGCCCATGACCATGCCGGGGCGATCGCCCGCGTCAGGGCGGCACCCAGGCCGCGGCATCTGCGTCTGGCCGAGGCTTATGTCGAGGCCCATCTCGACCGGCCGCTGACGCTGGACGAGATCGCCGCGGCGGCCGGCGTTTCGCCCCGCGCGCTGCAGATGGCGTTCCGCCGCTTCCGGGGCACCACGCCGCTGGCCTTCCTGCGCGATCTGCGCCTTGCCCGCGCCCATGCCGAGCTGAGCGCCGGCGCGCCGGGCACGACGGTGACCGGCGTGGCGCTGAAATGGGGATTCGGCCATTTCGGCCGCTTCGCCGGGCAGTATCGCGCGCGCTACGGGCTGAGCCCGAGCGACACGCTGAAGGCGGCGCGGGGCTGAAGGCGGCCGCGGGCGGGCAGGGCGCCTTGCGGCGATGGCTGCCTGAAGCCTTGCCTGGCTGCCTGGGTGGAGGGATGGCGCACCCGGAGCGATTCGAACGCCCGACCCCCAGATTCGTAGTCTGGTGCTCTATCCAGCTGAGCTACGGGTGCCTGGGCCCGAGTATCTATCGGCGCCGTCCGCGGGATGCAAGGGCGAAGTGACCGCGCCCGCGCCGCCCAGCGGCGCCGGCCGGCGGGGCAGGAAGATGCGGAAGATGGTGCCCGCGGTCGATGTCTCGACCAGCTCCAGCCGGCCGCCATGGCCGCGCACCAGCTCGGCGGCGATGGCGAGGCCCAGACCGCTGCCGCCCGCGCGGGCAGTGCCGCGGAAGGGCTCGAACAGGCTTGCGAGGGCCCGGCTGGGAATGCCGGGGCCGGTGTCGCGGATCTCGATCTCGGCGCCCTGCGGGTCGGCGGTGGCGCTGACCAGGATCTCTCCGGGCCGGCCGCTGGCGGCGATCGCCTGGCGCGCATTGCGCAGCAGGTTGTCCAGCACGCGGTAGAGCTGTTCGGGGTCGGCCTCGACGGTCAGCGCCTCGGGCACCAGATTGCGGAAGGTCACCAGCTGCGCACCTCCGGGCAGCTCGGCGCCGGCCAGGTCCTCGACCATCGCGTGCAGGCGCACGCGGCGCGGCTCGGGCAGGGGTTCCTCGGCGCGACCATAGGCAAGGGTGCGCTCGCACAGCGCGATGGCGCGGTCGAGCGAGGCGATCAGCTTCGGGGCCACGCGGCGCACGGCGGGGTCGGCGCTGGTCTCGATCCGGTCGGCCAGAAGCTGCGCGGTGGTCAGCATGTTGCGCAGGTCGTGGCTGATGCGCGCCACCGCGCCGCCCAGCGCCGCCAGCCGGTCCTTCTGGCGCAGCGCCGCGATCAGGCGGCTTTGCATCTCCATCAGCGCCTGCTCGGCCTCGGCCAGTTCCTTCAGGGTCGAGGTGGGCGTGATGATGCGGCCCGCATCCTCGGGATTGTCCCTGAAACGGGCCATGTTCTGCGCCACGCGGGCCATGGGCGCGGTGATGAAGCGGCGCACGGCCAGGAAGAGCGCCAGCGCGGTCACCGCCGAGATTGCGAGCGACAGCATCAGGACCCGCCCGCCATAGCGCAGCATCGCCGCGCGCAGGGGGGCTTCCTCCATCGTCACCTCGATGACCAGCCCGCCCCCCTTCACCGGCGCGCCGATCACCCGGATCACCCGTTCGGTGGGATAGAGCATGCACAGGATCGCGTCGCGCATCAGCGCGAAGGCCGGTTCGCTGCGCAGGTCCACGGTCTGGGCCACCGGCCCCGGCATGGGCGCGGAGAGCACCAGCTCGCGCCGGGCCTCGCGCCGCAGCACGATGTTCAGCACCCCGGCATTGGCGAGCAGCTCGCGCTCCAGATCCGGGGCGATCATGTCGTCGGGGGTGGCGAGCAGCGCCAGCGAGGCGATCTGCGCCCGTTCCAGCCGTTCGCGCAGGAACTCGACCCTGAACCGCGCGACCGAGGGCAGGAAGATCAGCACCTCCGCGATCATCACGAAGGCCACGGTCAGGATCAGAAGCCGCCCCGACAGGGTTCCGAACAGCCGGAATCCCGCCCGGCCGCGCGGATGTCCCTCTTCCTGCATGTTGCGCATCACGCAACAAATGGTAGTGATCCGCCCTGCGCGCCGCAAGAACAGCGCGCGGGAAGACCGCTGGCGCGATCAGCCTTCCCGGACGGCGCGCAGCGCCCGGATCACCATCGGCAGCGCGGCCAGCGCGCACAGCGCCAGGATCGGCCCCAGCACCGGCCAGCTCAGGATCACGCCCAGATCCGGCCGGCCGCCGGCATCGAGGATTCCGCCCAGCCCCGCGCCCAGCCAGGCATAGACCGCGGTGCCCGGAATGATGCCGAGGAATGTCGTCCACACGAAGGTCGTCGTGCGCACGCCCAGGAAGGCCGGGGCAAGATTGGCCACGAAGAACGGCACCGCAGGCACCAGGCGCATCAGGAGCAGGACGCTGGCCTCGTTGCGGCGCAGCGCGCGTTCCATCCGCGCGATCCGCCCCCCCTGGCCGGCCAGCCGCGCATGCAGCGCCGCGCCCAGCCCGTGGCGGGCGGCCAGGAACAGGATCGTCGCCCCGGCGGTGGCCGCGACCACGGTCAGCGCGGTGGCCGCCACGGCGCCGAACAGGAAGCCGCCGGCCAGCGTCATCCACACCCCCCCGGGCAGCGAGAAGGCGACCAGCGCGACATAGAGCAGGGCGTAGAGCGCCGCGGCCGCCAGCGGATGGGCGTCGCGAAAGGCGATCAGCGCGGCGCGGTGTTCGCGCAGCGTCTCGAAGCCGACATGTCCGGACCCCCAGATTCCCGCCGTCACGGCGACGGCGGCGATCAGCAGCAGCGGCAGCAGCCGGCCGACCGACAGGCGCCGGGCCGCGCCCGGGGTCGCCCCGTCACCGCCTGCCCCGTCCCGGCCTGTCCCGTGCCCGCCCGCCATGCCGCCATTGCCCGCCATGCCTCCGGCATAGGCAGCGCGGGGGCGGGACACAACCGCCCTCACCCAATGGTGAGCGGGGATGATCCGGCGCGGGCGCGCCCGGCCGTCGGGGCGGCGGCCTCGCGGCGCCGATTGACAAGCGGCGCCGGCTTGGCTAGTCCCCTGACCTCCGGTCGTCGAGGTGGCCCGCCGCCGGCGGTGCGACCGGATCGTTGCGGCTGCACCATCCTGCAGGGGAAGAGGGACATGAAGCGCACCTATCAGCCCAGCCGGCTCGTCCGCAAGCGCCGCCACGGGTTCCGCACGCGCATGGCCACGAAGAACGGCCGCCGGGTGATCAATGCCCGCCGCGCCAAGGGGCGCAAGCGCCTGTCCGCCTGATCCGCGCCGGGCGGTGCGCCCGGCGGGCGCGGTGGCCGGGCATGCACGGCCGGGCTTGCAGAGGCTGAAGAAGCGCCGCGATTTCCTGGCCGCCGCCTCCGCGCGGCGCCAGGTCATGCCGGGTCTGGTGCTGCAGGCGCGCCGGCGCGGCGATTCGGATCCGCCCAGGGTCGGGTTCACCTGTTCGCGCAGGATCGGGAATGCGGTCACGCGCAACCGTGCGCGGCGGCGGCTGCGCGCGGCGGCGCGTGCGGTCCTGGCCGAGGCGGGGCGGCCGGGCTGGGACTATGTGCTGATCGGCCGGCCCGGCGCGACCGTCGCGCGGCCCTTTGCCCTGTTGCTGGGCGACCTGAGGCAGGCGCTTCAGCGGATTCACGGGGGCGCGCCATGACCCCGGCGGCGTGGATCCTGTCGCTTCCGGTGCGCGCCTATCGCCTGATCGCATCGCCCTGGGTCGGGCGGAACTGCCGCTATCTGCCGACCTGTTCGGCCTATGCGCTGGAGGCGCTGGAACGCCATGGCGCGCTGCGTGGGGGGTGGCTGGCGCTGCGGCGCGTGATGCGCTGTCACCCCTGGGGGGGATCGGGAATCGACAATGTGCCGGACTGACCGCCGCCCCGGCATGCAACGGGGGCGCGGCTGCCCGCGCCCCCTGATCCCGACCTGATCGGCCCGGCTGCCGGTCAGGCCGCCCTGCGCCGGCCGAATCGCAGCGCGCCCAGCGCCCCGAGCCCGCCCAGCAGCATCAGCGCCGCAGGGGGCAGGGGGATCGGTGTCGTCGGCGTGCCGCGATAATAGATCGAGGCGTGCGACAGGTCCTTGCTGCTGCTCCAGCTGCCGCCGAGGCCCGCGGCCACGTCGATCAGGAAGGCGGCGAAGCCGTTGCCGGCCTTCAGCGTGATGATCACCTCGGTCAGGCCGGCCCAGCTGGCGACGCTCCAGGTGCCGGACTTGGTGCCGTTGACCGGACCGGTGGCGAAGCTGACCGGAGAACCGGTCACCGCGTCGTCGTTCTTGTCGGAAAGCGTCCAGCCGGTCTTGCCGAACAGGCTGTAGCTGGACGTGATGGTATTGGTATCGTTGGCGCCGGAGACGCAGCTCTTGTCCAGCGCATTGCCAAGCGAGAAGCTCGCGCCGCTTGGCCCGGTGGTGCTGCAACTCAGCACCGCCGCCTGTGCGGCGCCGCCCAGCGCGAGCGCCGCGGCCGCTGCCGCCAGAAATGCCGTGAAACGCATGATTTTCCTCCACCCCGGCACACAGACCGGCAAATCAATCTACGCCGGGATCAAGACCCGAACAAATGAAAACAAAAACAAGGTAAATCAGGGCGATCAAGGGGCACATCAACTGCCGGTTGATGCGCTGGGGCGCGCCACCCCTGCCGGGGGTCGCTTGTCACCCCGCCGCGGGGCAGGGTATCAAGCGCCCATGTTCGACGACACCGATCTGCCGCCGCTTCTGGCCGGCGCGCCCGCGACCACCGAATTCCGCAAGCTGCGCAAGCGCATCCTGCGCCAGGTGCGCGAGGCGCTGGAGACCTACGCCATGGTCCGCGCCGGCGACCGCTGGCTGGTCTGCCTGTCGGGCGGCAAGGACAGCTACACCCTTCTCGCCGCGCTGGTCGAGCTGAAATGGCGCGGGCTGCTGCCCGTCGATCTGCTGGCCTGCAACCTCGATCAGGGCCAGCCGGGCTTTCCGTCCTCGGTCCTGCCGGAATTCCTGGCGCGGCATGGCATCCCCCACCGGATCGAATACCGCGACACCTATTCCGTCGTCACCGCCAAGATTCCCCGGGGTCAGACCTACTGCGCGCTGTGCTCGCGGCTCAGGCGCGGGCATCTCTACCGCATCGCCCGCGAGGAGGGCTGCGCCGCGGTGGTGCTGGGCCATCACCGCGACGACATCCTGGAAACCTTCTTCATGAACCTGTTCCATGGCGGACGCCTCGCCGCCATGGCGCCGAAGCTCCTGAATGACGAAGGCGACCTTCTGGTGCTGCGGCCGCTGGCGCTGGTGGCCGAGGCCGATTGCGCCCGCTTCGCCCGGGCGATGGGGTTTCCGATCATCCCCTGCGATCTGTGCGGCAGCCAGGAGGGGCTGCAGCGCATGCAGATCAAGGCGATGCTGGACGAATGGGAACGACGCAGCCCGGGGCGGCGGCAGGTGATGTTCCGCGCCCTGACCAATGTGCGCCCGGGCCAGCTGCCCGACCCCGCGCTGACCGATTTCGCGGCGATCCTGCCATCGGCGGCCGCGGCGCCGATTCAGGAAAAGTAAGTATTTCCTGCCCATTCTTCCCGCATTCGGGCAGCGCGAGGGCGGGAGGGCGGATGCCACCGGATCAGGCGAAGCGGGGCGCGGCACGCGATCCGGAGCAGGAGCGGCGTTTCCTGCGCCTGCTGGATCTTGGCGCCCTGGCGATCATCCTGGTCGAACCGCTGGCCCGGATGGGCGAACATCTCCTGGATCGTCGGGCCGCGTATCCGGTTCCGGCCGGCTGGTCGGAGGTTCCCGGCTTCCTCGCGGAAAATCTGCTGGTCTCCGCGCTGCTCGCGCTGGGCTGGCTGGCCTGGCTGCGCCCGCGAATCAGCCGGATCCTGGCCGATTCGCGGCGGCGGCGGCTGGCCCTGGAGGAAGCGGCGCGCCGGTCGCGGATCGACGCGCTGACCGGGCTGCCGAACCGTCTGGGGCTGCAGGAATATCTGGGCGAACTCTGGGCCGGGGCGGATGACGGCGCGCGCTCGGTCGCCATCTGTCATCTGGACCTGACCGGGCTGAAGAGCGTGAACGACCGAAGCGGTTTCCTGGTGGGCGACCGGGTCCTGGTCCGCGTGGCGGAACTGTTGCGCCACGAGACACGGGGCGATGATTTCGTCGCCCGCGTCGGCGGGGATGCCTTCGTGGTCGTTCTGGCCGATGTCCTCTCGCGCGAGATCGGCGAGTCGGTCGCCCGGCGCATCCTGCAGCGGCTGCGCGATCCGATCCATCTGGGCGAGGAGCGGGTGCAGCTCGACGCCAGCATCGGCTGGACGCTGGCGCGCTGCGGCGAGGACGACCCCGCCGCCGCCCTGGCCGCGGCCGACATGGCCCTCAATGCGGTCCGGCGGGGACCGGGGCGGGGAATCGCGGAATACACCGCCGAGCTGCGCGCTCAGTCGGTGGCCAGGGCACGGCTGCGCGACGAACTGTCCCAGGCGCTGGCCGAGGATCGCTTCGAGCCGTTCTTCCAGCCGCAGATCGAACTGATGAGCGGCGCGGTGACCGGCTTCGAGGTGCTGATGCGCTGGATCCACCCCGCCCGGGGACCGGTGGCGCCCGGCGCCTTCATGGAGGTGGCCGAGGAAAACGGCCTGATCGTGCCGATCGGGCGCCGCGTGATCGTCCGCGCGCTGGAGGCCCTGCGGGGCTGGCGGGCGGCGGGGCTGGGGGGGTTCGAGATCGGGCTCAACCTCTCCGCGGCCGAGCTGGCCGATCGCCGCTTCGTCGACTGGCTGAAATGGGAGGTCGAGATGCGCGACCTTCCCCCGGAGCTGATCCGCATCGAGCTGCTGGAGACGGTGCTGATCCACCAGGCCGATGATGCCCTGGCGGCCAACATGGCGGCGCTGGCCGCCCATGGCTTCGGGGTGGATCTGGACGATTTCGGCACCGGGCGTTCGTCGCTGTCGAACCTGCTGTTCCTCAGCGTCGACCGGCTGAAGATCGACCGCAGCTTCATCCGCAACATCGACGCGACGCCCCGGCAGCAGCAGATGGTGGGGGCGATGGTCGCGATGGCCCGCGGCCTGGGTCTGGAGGTGCTGGCCGAGGGCGTGGAGCGTGCCGAGGAGGCCGAGGTCGTGCGCCGGCTGGGCTGCCGCTACGGGCAGGGATTCTGGTTCGGGCGCCCGATGCCCGCAGCCGAGCTTCCCGGCTGGCTGGCCGCGCGCGGCCATGTCGCCGAACGCCGCGCCCAGGCGGGCTGACCGCCGCCCCGGCGGGCGGCCGCCCCGGCGCCGCGGGCCGGAAATCCCTTGACCTTGGTCAGCACAGGGGGTTGAACCGGGCGCTGACCCGCGACAACCGGCGGAGCCCCCGATGGACGATCAGAACAAGAACCTGCTCATCGCAGCGCTGCTCAGCTTCGTGGTGATCTT
>RFGB01000270.1 GCA_003697125.1 Alphaproteobacteria bacterium | reverse complement strand
GGGGACCAGCCCGCCCCCTATGCCTTCCTGCCCGCCGAGGGCGAGAGCCTGCATCAGGTGCCGGTGGGGCCGGTCCATGCCGGGATCATCGAGCCGGGCCATTTTCGCTTCACCGCCCAGGGCGAGACGGTGGTCCGGCTCGAGGAAAGGCTGGGCTATGTGCACAAGGGCATCGAGGGGCTGATGCGCGGGGCCGATCTCGACCGCGGCGCGGTGCTGGCCCAGCGGCTCAGCGGCGACAGCACCGTGGCCTGCGGCTGGGCCTTCGCCCAGGCGGCCGAGGCGGCGCTGGGGGTCGAGCCGCCCCCCCGGGCGCTGTGGCTGCGGGGGATCATGGCCGAGATGGAGCGGCTGGCGAACCATCTGGGCGATATCGGCGCGATCTGCAACGACGCCGCCTTTCCGCTGATCCTGAGCCATGCCGGCGCGCTGCGCGAGCGGGTGCTGCGCACCGCCGCCGCGGCCTTCGGCCACCGGCTGATGCGCGACGTCATCCGCCCCGGCGGCGTCGCCGCCGATCTGGATGCCGCCGGCGCGGCGGCGATCGCGGCGCTTCTGGCCGAGATCGGCGGGCGCTTCCCGCGGCTGGTCGCGCTCTATGACGGGACCGCGTCGCTCCTCGACCGGATGGTGGGAACCGGGCGGCTGGCACCCGATCTCGCCCGCCGCTTCGGCGCGGGCGGCCATGTTGGCCGCGCCTCGGGGCGCGACTTCGACACCCGGCGCGACCTGCCCTATGCGCCCTATCACCGGCTGCGCTTCGCGGTGCCGGTTCTGGCGGAAGGCGATGTCAACGCCCGGGTCTGGGTCCGGATCCGCGAGGTGGAGCAGTCCTGCGCGCTGATCGAGGGGATGCTGCGCAACCTGCCGGGCGGGCCGGTACAGGCCGATCTGCCCGCCCCGGCCGGCCCGGCCGAGGGGCTGGGGCTGGTCGAGGGCTTTCGCGGCGACATCCTGGTGTGGCTGTCGCTGGACGGGGCGGGGCGCATCGCCCGCTGCCATCTGCGCGATCCGTCATGGTTCCAGTGGCCGCTGCTGGAAGCCGCGATCGAGGGCAACATCATCGCGGACTTCCCGCTGTGCAACAAGTCGTTCAACTGCTCCTATTCCGGTCATGACCTCTGAGAGGCGGGGATGCACAGCTTTCTGATCGAGGGACTCCTGCGCCGGCCGCTGGCCGAACCCGCCCCCGAGGCCGAGGCGCGGCGGCTGGGCGCGACGCTGGAGGCGGCGGTGCGCACCCGCCTGGGCCGCAGCCTGGCGATCCGGATGGTCGATGCCGGCTCGTGCAATGGCTGCGAGCTGGAGATCCACGCGCTGAACAATCCCTATCACGACATCGAACGCTTCGGCGTGCATTTCGTCGCCTCGCCGCGCCATGCCGACGTGCTGATGGTCACCGGCCCGGTCACGCGAAACATGGCCGAGGCGCTGGAGCGCACATGGCAGGCCACGCCCGCCCCGAAATGGGTGATCGCGGTGGGCGACTGCGCCCGCGACGGGGGCTGTTTCGCCGGCAGCCCGGCGATCCTGGGCGGGGTGGACAGGGTGATCCCGGTGGATCTGTGGGTGCCCGGCTGCCCGCCGCCGCCCTCGGCGCTGATCGCGGCGCTCCTCGCGCTGATGGAAGGGGGGCGCGGGGGCTGACCGCGCCCGGCCCCGGTCAGCCCGGCGGGCGCAGCCGGAACACCGCGACATAGAGCGCCGGTGCGAAGACCAGAGTGATCACCGTGCCGGCGATGATGCCGCCCATCATCGCATAGGCCATCGGCCCCCAGAAGATCTGGCGCGAGATCGGGATCAGGGCGAGGCTGGCCGCCGCCGCGGTCAGCAGGATCGGGCGGGCGCGGGTGTCGGTGGCCTGGAACACCGCCTGCCAGGGGGGCGTGCCCCTGGCCTTCAGCGCCTCGATCTCGTCGACCAGGATCACCGAGTTGCGGATCAGGATGCCCACCAGCGCCAGCACGCCCAGGATCGCCACGAAGCCCAGCGGCGCGCCCGCGGGCAGCAGCGCCCCGACCACCCCGATCAGGCCCAGCGGCGCCACGCACAGCACCACGAAGGCGAGGCGGAAGCTCTGCATCTGGATCATGATCAGCGTCAGCATGATCAGCGCCATCAGCGGCACCACCGCCGCGATCGGCGCCTGGCTCTTGGCGCTCTCGGCGACCGTGCCGCCGACCTCGACCCGATAGCCGAAGGGCAGGGTGGCGGCGAAGTCGGCGATCTTCCCGGCCAGCGCCGCGACGATGGTCGCGGGCTGGTCGCGGCCTTCGATCGCCGCCTTCACGGTGATCGTCGGCATCCGGTTGCGCTGGTGGATCACCGGCTGCTCGGTGCCATGGGTGAAGGTCGCGACCGACCGCAGCGGGATCGTGCGCCCGTCGCCGGCGGTCAGCTGCAGGCCCTCCAGCGCCGAGATCGAGCCCCGCGAGTCGCTGTCGCCCCGGGCGCGGATGTCGATCAGATAGGTCGCGTCGCGCAGCTGGGTCACCGTCCGCCCCTCGAAGATCATCGCCAGCGCATTGGCGATGTCGGTGGTGGCGATGCCCAGCTGGCGCGCGCGGTCGTGCAGGATCTCGACCCGGATCACGCGGGCGGGTTCGTTCCAGTCCATCACGATGTCGCGCAGCCGCGGATCGGTCGCGACGACCGCGGCCAGATCCCGCGCCCGGTCGCGCAGCACCGCCGGGTCGGGGCCCGATATGCGATACTGCACCGGCCGCCCCACCGGGGGGCCGATCTCGAGGAACTTCACGAAGACATCGACGCCGGGAAATTCCCGCGCGGCGATGTCGCGCAGCTGCGCCTGCAGGGCGTTGCGGTCCTCGACCGAAGGGGTCTGGATCACGATCTGCCCGACATTCGGTCCCGGCGTCTGCACGTCATAGGCCAGCAGGAAGCGCGGCGCGCTGCGCCCGACATAGGACGCCCAGTAGGCGACATGGGGGCTGTCGGCGAGATGCGCCTCGATCCGGGCGATCTGGGCCGAGGTCTCGGCGATGGTCGCGTTCTGCGGCAGCGTGACATCGACCAGAAGCTCGGGCCGGTCGGAACTGGGGAAGAACTGCTGCTCGACGAAGCGCATCCCCCACACCGACAGGGCGAAGACCGCGACGGTCAGCGCGATGGTGGTCCAGCGATGGACCATGGCCCTGTGCAGCACCGCATGGAAGGCCCGGCGCAGGCGGCCCGGTCCGGCATGGGCGTGCTTCAGCTTCTCGGGCAGGAATGTCACGCCCAGAAGCGGGGCGAACAGCACCGCGACGATCCACGACACCAGCAGCGAGACCGCGATCACCACGAAGAGCGAGAAGGTGAATTCCCCCGCCGCGGAATTGTTGAGCCCGATCGGGATGAATCCGGCCACCGTCACCAGCGTGCCGGTCAGCATCGGCCAGGCGATCGATGTCCAGGCATAGGAGGCAGCGCCCGGCAGGCTGTCGCCCTTCTCCAGCCGGGCGATCATCGTCTCGATGGCGATCATCGCGTCATCGACCAGAAGCCCCAGCGCGATGATCAGCGCGCCAAGCGAGATGCGCTGCAGCGTGAAGCCCGAATAATGCATCACCACGAAGGTGATCCCCAGCACCAGCGGGATCGTCATGGTGACCACCAGCCCCGCGCGCAGGCCCAGGCTGATGAAGCTGACCGCCAGCACGATCAGCACCGCCTCCAGCAGGGCCTGCAGGAAATGGCCCACCGCGTCGGCGACCACATGGGGCTGGTTGGCGATCTGGTGGATCTCGATCCCCACCGGCAGGGCGGCGCGGGCTTCGGCCATCACTTGGTCCAGCTGCCTGCCGAATTCCAGGATGTTCGCGCCAGCCTTCATGCCGACGGCAAGGCCGATCGCGTCCTGCCCGCGATAGCGGAACATCTCGGCGGGCGGGTCCTGATAGCCGCGCCGGATCGTCGCCACGTCGGCCAGGCGGAAGAAGCGGTCGCCCACGCGCAGGTTGATCGCCTGCAGGCTCTCGGTCCCCGAGAAGCGGCCGCCGAGGCGGACGAGGATCCGCTCGGGGCCCGATTCGATCACGCCCGAGGGCAGGATCGCGTTCTGCGAGGCCAGCGTCGCCTGCACCGCCTGCTGGTTCAGCCCCATCGCGGCCAGCCGCTCGGTCGAGAATTCGAGATGGATGACCTCCTCGCGCGCGCCGAAGATCTCCACCTTGCCGGCATCGGGCAGCGCCTGCACCGCCCGGCGCACCAGCTCGACCTGATCGCGCAGCTCGCGCGGGGTGAAGCCGTCGGCGGTGAAGGCATAGAGATTGCCGAACACGTCGCCGAAGCTGTCATTGAAGCGGAAGCCGGCGAACTCGGCCGGGAACTCGGCGCGGATGTCGGCCATCATGTTGCGCACCTTCTGCCAGATGCGCGGCAGTTCGGCCGAACGGGTGGTGGGCAGAAGCTCGACATAGACGATCGCCTCGCCCGGCCGGGTGACCGACCGGGTGTGGTCGAGCTCGTCGAGCTCCTCGAGCTTGCGCTCGATCCGGTCGGTGACCTGGGTCAGGGTCTCGCGCACATCCGCACCGGGCAGGGCGGCGGAGATGATCATCGTCTTGATCGCGAACTGGGGATCCTCCTCGCGGCCGATCTGGACATAGGCCATGATCCCCGCGACCAGCGAGACCAGCATCAGGAACCAGACGAAGGAGCGGTGGCGCAGCGCCCATTCCGAGAGGTTGAAGCGCGTCATCCGGGGTATCGCGGGCCGACCATCTGCCCCTCCCTCAGCGAATGAACGCCGCGGACGACCACCTCGTCCCCCGGCACAAGTCCCGCCCGGACCACCGCGAAGCCCTCGCCCGCCCCGGCGATGGCCACGGGGACCAGGCGCACCCGGCCGCCGGGCCGGTCCACCACCCACACCGCGGGGCCTTCGGAGGTCTCCACAAGCGCGGTGCGGGGCAGGACGATGCCGCCGGCCGCCTCCTGCAGCGGTTCCACCGCGACCAGGGCGCCCAGCCGGAACCCGGCGGGCGGATCGGCAAGCGCCAGATGCACCCGCAGCGTGCGGGTCAGCGGTGCCGCGACCGGGTCGATCCGGTCGAGCGTGGCGCGCGCGGTGATGTCGGGGTCGACCACCAGCCGGGCGAGGAATTCCGTGCCCGGGGTCAGCGCCGCCGCGTCGCGCTCGGTCATGTCGATCACGATCTCGCGCGGCGCGGTCGCGGCCAGGCTCAGCACCGGCTGGCCGGCCGAGACCGCCGCGCCCGGCTCGGCCCGGACCGCGGTGACCACGCCGTCATGGGGCGCGCGCAGGGTGGCCAGCGCCAGCAGATCGGCGGCGCGGTTGCGCGTGGCTTCGGCCTGATCGAGCCGCGCCTCGGCGGCGACCAGCGCGCGTTCGGCATCCTCGAGGCGCGTGCGCGTCCCCACGCCCCGTTCCACCAGCGCGCGCGCCCGCTCCGCCGCGTCCCGGGCCGAGCGCAGCTGCGCCCGCGCCACCGCGACCCCCGCCTCGGCCGCGCGCAGATCCGCCTCCAGCTGCTCGGGGTCGAGCCGCGCCACCGCATCGCCCCGGCGCACCAGATCGCCGATCTCGACCGGGCGTTCGGCCAGCCGCCCGGCCAGGGGAAAGCCCAGATCGGCCTCGATGCGCGCGACGACGGTTCCCACATGCCCCACGGGCAGATCGGTGCGGGGCGAGACGATCACCGAGACCACCGGGCGCGGTGCGGCCTCCTCGGCCCCGACCGGCAGCGCGGCCAGACAGGCCGCGGCCAGCGCGGCGGCGGCCCTCATTGCGTCCCCCCGGCCGGGACCACCCGCTGCCCCGGATGGAGGAGATGCGCCCCCCGTCCCACCACCAGCATGCCTTCGCGAAGCCCCGAGGCCACCAGCACGTCGCCATTGCGGTGCCGTTCCACGGTGATCGGCTGCAGCGCGACGGTCATCGTTTCGGGATCGACCACCCAGACCGCCGGCCCTTCGGCGGTGGCGGTCAGCGCCTGCCAGGGGATGGCGATCCGTGCCGGCCCGGTCACCGAGGCCGTTCCCCGCACCGGGTCGCCATAGCTGAGCGTCGGCGGCGGCGCGTCGATGATCACCGTGACCGCCACGGTGCCGGTGCGGGCGTCCACCACCGGCGAGATCTCGCCGACATGGCCCGGAAAGGTCGTGGCGGGATCGTCGATCCGGGTCAGGGTGACCACGGGATCGCCCGGCGGCCAGGTCAGCACCACTTCGGGCACGTCGAAACGCGCCTCCATCCCGTCACCGATCGCCAGCTCCAGCACCGGCTGGGCGGCGCCGATCACCTCGCCGGGTTCCGCGAGCCGCGCGGTCACCGTCGCCGCGGCGGGGGCGCGCAGCTCGGTGTCCGCCAGCGCCTTCAGCGCCCGGTCCAGCTGGGCCTGCGCCTGCGCCAGCGCGCCTTCGGCGATGCGCAGCGCATCCTCGGCCCCGTCGCGGGCGATGCGGGTGGTGGCGCCGCGGGCCAGGAGCGCCTCCTGCCGGCGCAGATCCTCCTCGGCCTGCCGATGATCGGCCATCGCGGTCGCCAGCCCCGCCCGCGCGGCGATCACCGCCTGTTCCTGCTGCACCGATTCGAGGCGCGCGAGCAGCGCCCCCCCCGCGACGCGGTCGCCCACATCGGCAAGGATGCGGGCGATCCGCCCCCCCATGGGGAAGGAGGCGGTGAGGCGCTCGCGCGCCCGCGCCTCGCCGGTCAGGCTGAAGCTGCGCTCGACCGGTATCGCGCGGGCGGTGATGATCTCGACCGCGAGCGGCGGCGCCGCCCGGACGGTCGCCGGCATGCCGGTCACGAGCAGCAGCACAAGCAGTCGCATCATCGCCCGAACTCCGCCATCCGTCGCGGCGAGAAAACTTATCCGCCGCCGGCGCCGATGGCGAGGGGGTGTGCGCATGCGCCGCATCGGGCTTTGCCCGGGGATCGATTCGGCATAGCCTTCCCGCATGGCTTGGGTTGAGCGCGATCTCGGCGCGGCGCTGGCGCATGTCGCGGAAGGGGCGCTGCGCGCCTCGGGCATGGACTGCGCCGGGCTCTACCTGTCCGGTCCCGATGGCGGGCTGCGGGGGGTGGTGCTCGGCCTGCCGGAAGCCTTCGCGCGCGAATATCAGCGCCAGGGCGTGGCGATCGATCCGGTGCTGGCGCAGGTGCGCGCCACCGGGGCGCCGGCCTCGACGCTGGTCACGCTCGGCGCAAGATGGACGCAGTGCCAGCTCTACCGGCGGATATCGGGCCGCTTCGGGCTGGCGGGCTTCGCCACCTTCCCGCTCTATGCCGGGGACCGGATGTCGGGGGTGCTGTGCCTGGGGGCGCTGGCCGCGGCCGGCGCCCGGCGGCTTGACCATGAGGGGCTGTGCACCATGTCGCCCCATGCCATGCGCGCCGCGGTGGGGCTGGTGACGCTGCCGCCCCGGCACCCGCGCCTGACCCGCCGGCAGAACGAGGTGGCGATGCTCGCAGCGCGCGCGCTGACCAACCGCCAGATCGCCGAGGAGCTGGGCACCGGCACCGCGGCGGTGCACAAGCACATGAAGGAGCTCAACCGCCTGTTCGGCACCGCCACCCGCACCGCCATGGCCGCCGCCTGGCGCGCGGGTTGCGGCGATCGCGGGTCCCCGTTCGGGGACTGATGCCCCCGCTTCCGCGGTGCCAGGATTCCCGGCATCGGGAACTGACAGCGGGGGAGGATCCGATGACCAAGATCGCCGCCGTCCAGGCCGCGCCGGTGTGGATGGATGCCAGGGGCACGCTGGACAAGACCATTGCGCTGATCGCCGATGCCGGGCGGCAGGACATCGAGCTGCTGGCCTTCGGCGAGGTATGGCTGCCCGGCTATCCCTTCACCATCTGGCTTCAGCCGCCGATGGCCGCGATGGAGATCGTGATGGCCCATCGGCGCAATGCGATCACCGTCGACGGCCCCGAGATGCAGGCCATCGGCGAGGCGGCGCGCCGGGCCGGGACATGGGTGATGCTCGGCTTCGCCGAACGCGACCGGGGCAGCATCTATTGCGCCCAGGCGCTGATCGACGACCATGGCAAGGTGGTGATGTCGCGCCGCAAGCTGCGCCCCACCCACATGGAGCGCACCGTCTGGGGCGAGGGGCCGGTCACCGACATCCGCGTGGTCGAGACGCCGTTCGGCCGGGTGGGCGGCCTGAACTGCTGGGAGAACATCCAGCCCCTGAACCGGCAGGGGATGTATCAGCTGGGCGAACAGATCCATGTGGCAAGCTGGCCCTCGTTCGCCATGTTCAAGGGCGTGCGCAGCGCCTATTGCCTGTCGGCCGAGGCGAATCTGAACGAGAGCGCGAGCTATGCGCTGGAGGGCGGGTGCTTCGTGCTCGCCGCCAACTCGATCATCTCCGAGGACAGCATCGACCGCATCACCATGGGCAATGACGCGCTGCGCGCCCTGGTCGGCCCCGGCGGCGGCGCCGCGGCGATCTTCGCGCCCGACGGCTTCAGGATGACCGAGCCCATCGACGAGACCGCCGACGGCTTCGCCATCGCCGAGATCGATCTGGAGATGATCGAGGCCGCGAAGGTCTTCGCCGATCCCGCGGGCCACTATTTCCGCCCCGACATCGCGCGCCATGTGCTGGAACGCGCGGCGGGCCCGGCGGCGGCCGAGCCGGCCGAGCGCGCGCCGGAACGGCTGGCCGAGGCCGAGGGCTGACCGGCCGTCGCGCGGCGCGGGGCGCTGGCTGGGGCGCCAGGATTCGAACCTGGGATCGCGGGACCAAAACCCGCTGCCTTACCGCTTGGCCACGCCCCAAACCTGCCCGCTTCTAGTCGCGGGCGCGCGCGCTGGCAAGCGGGGCCGTCCATCGCCCGCAGGCCCCGCCCGCGGCATTCCCCGCTTGCGGAGGCCGGGGCGAGGCGCTAATACCGCTGCCGGGTCCGGAGTGTAGCTCAGCCTGGTAGAGCACTGTCTTCGGGAGGCAGGGGCCGCGCGTTCGAATCGCGCCACTCCGACCACCGGAACCCGCGCGCGGCCGCGCCGCCCGGCCGGGCGGGCCGCGGGGGCCGCGGGGGCCATGGGGACCATCAGCATGACAGGGCCGGAATGACCGGGGGCGGGAACCACCTTGCCGACATCCTGCGGGCGGGCGCCGCGGCGGGCGATCGCGTCTTCGCCCATCTGCCCGACGGGGGCATCCTCCCAGCGTTGCAGTTCGATGAGTAAGTTCAACTCGTTGAGTTGGGCGGTAACGGCTTCGTTGGGTAAGTTTG
>RFGB01000269.1 GCA_003697125.1 Alphaproteobacteria bacterium | reverse complement strand
GATCGGGGCCGGCCATCACCACCACCTCCAGCGGCAGCCGCCCCACCCCCGCGATGCCCCGCTCGGCGGCGAGATTGCGCAGCCCCGCCGCGCGCAGGATCGCGTCGGCAAGCGACCCCCGGCCCGAGGAGAAGCCGTTCGGCGCCACCAGCGCGGCAAGGCGCCCCCCCGCCGGGGTCACCGCGGCAAGCCGGGCATCCAGCGCGGCAAGGGCGGCGGCGGCGGCTGCCTCGCGCCCCAGCAGCCGGCCCATCTCGGCGATCGCCGCGCGCGTGCCCGCGATGTCGCTGGCCGGCGCGATGCGCGCCACCCTCAGCCCCAGCCCTTCCAGCATCGCCACCGTGGCCGGCGGGGTCCAGGTCGAGGCGAGCACCAGGTCGGGGGCCAGCAGGAACACCTCCTCGGCGCTGCCATGGTTCAGATGGAGCCCCGCCGTCGCCCCGGCCAGGGCCGAGCTGTCGGGGTCGGCCGCGACATGGCTGACCGAGACGAGCTGGCCCGGCGCGGCGAGCAGCAGGGCCAGCTGGTCGGTGCACAGATTGATCGAGACCACCCGCGCGGGCGCGGCGGGGGCGGCCGACGCGGCAAGGGCGAGGCAGAGCGCCAGCGGCGCAAGGCATGGCGCCAGCGCCGCCGGCCGGCGCATCAGAACGCCGCCCTCAGCCCGAGCCATGCCGTCACCCCGGGGGCGACATAGCCGAACTGCTCCACCCGGTCGGCGTCGAACAGGTTCTCGACCCGGCCCTGGATGCGCAGCGTCTCGGTCAGCTGATAGGAGGCGGTCAGATTGACCACCACGAAGGGCGACAGCCGCACCCGGTCGGCCACGAAGCCATTGGCGAAGAAGTTGCGGTAGTCGAGGTCGATCTGGCTGCCGGTATAGATCACCTCGGCCCCGACATGGGCGCGGCCGCCCAGGAAGGCCTGGTCGGCGGCAAGGCTGGCGACATGACGCGGCCGGCGCAGCTCGGCCAGGCCGGCGGCATCCTGCGACAGGGTATAGGTGTAGGCGGCGCTCAGCGTCATCCCCTCCCACGGGATCGCGGTCAGCGACAGCTCCACCCCCTGGCGGGGGCTGGTTCCCGCCGCGTTGACCGAGGTGGGCAGCCCCGCCACCGGGTCGAAGCCGGGCACGATCTCGTCGGTCAGGCGATTGTTGAAATAGGTGGCATCCACCACCAGCCGCCCGCCCAGGAAGGACTGTTCGACCCCGACATCCCAGCCGAAGTTGCGCTCGGGCGCAAGCGCGGGATTGCCGATGAAGCTGCCGGGGAAGAAGCCGAACTGCTCGATGAAGGTCGGGTTGGTGATCCCGGTGCCGATCGAGGCGTGCAGCCGCGTCCCCTCGCGCAGGCGCCAGCTTGCCGCCACCGACCAGGTGGTCGCGTCGCGGAAGGCGTCGTTGAAGTCGTGGCGCAGCCCCGCGGTCAGGTCCAGATCCTGCCAGGCCATGCGCCATTCGCCGACCAGCCCGAGGCTGTCGCGGGTCTGGCTGCCGGTGCTGGCGCGGTTGACCTCGCGCTTGAGGTCGATGCCACCCGTCACAAGATGGCTGACCGGGCCGGTCTCGAAGACATAGCTGGCCTGATATCCCCCGGCGAGGCGGTAGCCGTCGGAGGCGAAGCTGGAGGCGCCGTTGACCACCGATTCGTAGAACACATCGGCGTATTCGAGCCGCAGCTCGTGGTTCAGCCGGCCGCCCAGGCTCTCGGCCCGGGCGAAGCCCGACAGGAACAGCTCGCGCTGGTCGTTCTCGCTCACCTCGTCGATCACCAGCCCCTGCAGCGGCCCGCCCGAGAAGTCGAAGCCATCCGTCTCGGCGACCCGGTCGACATGGCGCAGGGTCCCGCCCAGGCTGAGCCATGGCAGCGGATCCCAGTTCACCCGCGCGTTCAGGGTCAGGTTGCGCTCGCCCTCCTTCTCCTCGGGGCCGGTGGCGGCGATGTCATGGCCATCGCTGCGGCGGAAGGCGGCCGACAGGGCGGCGTCCCAGCTTTCGGCCCCGTGGTGCAGGAAGGCCCGGGTCATCACGCTGCCATCGGTGCCGGTCTCGACGGCGACGCCGCGGCGGGTCTGGTTGCGGGCCGCGGCGCGGGTGATGATGCTGATCACCCCCGCGGTCGCGTTCGACCCCCACAGCGCGGATTGCGGGCCGCGCAGCACCTCGATGCGTTCGATGTCGTCGACGATCAGCCCGCCGAAATCATATTCGCCGGTGGCGATGGCCGACACCTCGACCCCGTCGATCAGCACCAGCATATGGTTCCCCTCGGCGCCCCGGATGCGGATCTGGGTCACGCTGCCCGGGGTTCCGGCCTGGCTGACCGCAAGGCCCGGCACCTGGCGCAGCGCATCGGCGACATGGGTGACCTGGCGGCGGTCGAGCTCCTCGGCAGTGATCACCGTGTAGGACCGGCCGACCGCCTCGGCCGAGGCCGGGGTACGGCCGGCGGTGACCAGGATGTCGGGCAGCACCGTCGCGGTCTGGGCCGCGGCGGAGACGGGAAGCAGGGCGAGGATCGCGGGAACGAGGCGGGGCATCCTCTCCTCCCTCAAGCCGGGCGGCCGGCGGCCGCCGGGATTGCGACAGGTCTGTGGGGAAACCCCGCACAGACGGCGACAAATGGTCACCGCTGCGGATCGACCGCCCCTCGGCGCACCCCGCACCTCGGGTGGGTGACGATGCCCAGGCAGGTCTCCTGGCTTGCGGGTCTTCGCCCCCTGTCCGCCTTCCCGGCCGATCCGGCCAGTGGCATCCGGGACGGGGCTCGCCGCCTACAGTTGCGGGGGCAGCCGCGGCTTTGGGCCAGGGCCCGGACCGCGTTCCCTTTTCATCCGGGCCGCACCGAAGGCGCGACCCGGAACCTGAGCGTGATCCGGTTAGCGCGCCGCCCGGCCCCGCGTCAAGGACGATAGACGATGGCCAGCAGGAAGACGTGCCGCGCGCCCGCCAGCCCCGCCGGCGCCGGCGGAAAGGGCGCCGCGGCGCGGGCGGCGGCGAGGCTCGCCGCGTCCAGCGCCGGCGATCCCGAGGATGCGGCGATCGCCACCGCCTCGAGCGTGCCGTCGCGCGCCACGGTCAGCCTGAGTCGCGCCGTGCCGCCCTCGCGCCGAAGCCGCGCGG
>RFGB01000268.1 GCA_003697125.1 Alphaproteobacteria bacterium | reverse complement strand
GCAGCTCGAGGCGCGCGTGCTGATGATGTCGACCAACAACGTCCTCAGCCCCGCCAACGGCAAGCCGATCATCGTGCCCAGCCAGGACATGATCCTCGGCCTCTACTATCTGTCGGTCATGCGCAAGGGCATGGAAGGCGAGGGCATGGCCTTCCGCGACACCGAGGAGGTTGAGCATGCGCTGAACGCGGGCGCGGTGCATCTGCACGCCAAGATCACCGCCCGGGTGGAGGAGGTTGACGAGAACGGCAACACCGTCTGGACCCGCTACGAGACCACCCCGGGCCGGCTGAAGATCGGCGCGCTGCTGCCGCGCAACCACAAGACGCCCTTCTCGCTGGTCAACCGGCTGCTGCGCAAGAAGGAGGTGGGCGAGGTGATCGACACCGTCTACCGCTATTGCGGGCAGAAGGAATCGGTCATCTTCTGCGACCAGATCATGGGGCTCGGCTTCCGCGAGGCCTGCCGCGCCGGGATCTCGTTCGGCAAGGACGACATGCTGATCCCGAAGAACAAGTGGGAGATCGTCAACGAGACGCGCGAGCTGACGCGCGACTTCGAGCAGCAGTATCTGGACGGCTACATCACCCAGGGCGAGAAGTACAACAAGGTCGTCGATGCCTGGTCGAAATGCACCGACCGGGTCGCCGATGCGATGATGGCCGAGATTTCGGCCGTGCGCTTCGACGAGAACGGGCGCGAGCTCGAGCCCAACTCGATCTACATGATGGCGCATTCGGGGGCGCGCGGCTCTCCGGCGCAGATGAAGCAGCTGGGCGGCATGCGCGGCCTGATGGCCAAGCCGTCGGGCGAGATCATCGAGACGCCGATCATCTCGAACTTCAAGGAAGGCCTGACGGTGCTGGAGTATTTCAACTCCACCCATGGCGCGCGCAAGGGTCTGGCGGACACGGCGCTGAAGACCGCCAACTCGGGCTATCTGACCCGCCGCCTGGTCGACGTGGCCCAGGACTGCATCGTGACCATCGAGGATTGCGGCACCGACCGCGGCATCACCGTCGCCCCGGTGGTCGATGGCGGCGAGGTGGTCTCCTCGCTCAGCGAACGGATCCTCGGCCGCACCCTGCTCGAAGATGTGGTCGATCCGGTGTCGGGCGAGGTGCTGTACCGTGCCGGCCATCTGCTGGAGGAGAAGGACAGCGAGGCGATCGAGGCGGCCGGCGTTCAGTCGGTCAAGATCCGCTCGCCGCTGACCTGCGAGGCCGATGACGGGGTCTGCGCCACATGCTACGGGCGGGACCTGGCCCGCGGCACCCGGGTCAACCGCGGCGAGGCGGTCGGCATCATCGCCGCCCAGTCGATCGGCGAGCCGGGCACCCAGCTGACCATGCGCACCTTCCACATCGGCGGCATCGCCCAGGGCGCCAGCCAGTCCTTCGTGGAATCCTCGGTCGAGGGGCGGGTCTCGCTGCGCAACCCCAACCTGATCGTCAACCCCAAGGGCGACGTCATCGCCATGGGGCGCAATGTCGTGATCGTCATTACCGGCGGGGACGGGCGCGAGCGGGCCACCCACAAGGTGCCCTATGGCGCAAGGCTGCTGGTCAAGGAGGGTGACGAGGTCAAGCGCGGCACCCGGCTGATGGAGTGGGATCCCTTCACCCTGCCGATCATCGCCGAGAAGGGCGGCCGGGTCCGCTTCGTCGATCTGGTCACCGGCCTGTCGCTGCGCGAGGAGACCGACGAGCTGACCGGGGTGACCCAGAAGATCGTCGCCGACTGGCGCTCGGCGCCGCGGGGCAACGAGCTGAAGCCCGAGATCATCGTCGTCGATCCCGAGACCGGCGAGCCGGTCCGCCTCGAGAACGGCAATCCGGCCCATTACGCGATGTCGGTCGATGCCATCCTGTCGGTCGAGGACGGACAGGAGATCCAGGCGGGCGAGGTTCTGGCGCGCATCCCGCGCGAGGGGGCGCGGACCAAGGACATCACTGGTGGTCTGCCGCGGGTGGCGGAGCTGTTCGAGGCGCGGCGGCCGAAGGATCACGCGATCATCGCCGAGATCGACGGCCATGTCCGCTTCGGCCGCGACTTCAAGAACAAGCGGCGCATCACCATCGAGCCGATCGAGGAGGGTGTGGAGCCCGTCGAGTACATGGTGCCCAAGGGCAAGCACATCCCGGTGCAGGATGGCGACTTCGTCCAGAAGGGCGACTTCATCATGGACGGCAACCCCGCCCCCCACGACATCCTCGCCATCCTCGGCGTCGAGGCGCTGGCCGACTATCTGATCAACGAGGTGCAGGAGGTCTATCGCCTGCAGGGCGTGAAGATCAACGACAAGCACATCGAGGTGATCGTGCGGCAGATGCTGCAGAAGATCGAGATCACCGAATCCGGCGGCACCACCCTGCTGCCCGGCGAACAGATCGACCGGCATGAGTTCGAGGAGATCAACCGCAAGGCCATCGCGGAAGGGCGCGAGCCTGCCAAGGGCGGGCCGGTGCTTTTGGGCATCACCAAGGCCAGCCTGCAGACCCGCAGCTTCATCTCGGCCGCGTCCTTCCAGGAAACGACGCGGGTGCTGACCGAGGCCGCGGTCCAGGGCAAGCGCGACAAGCTTCTGGGCCTGAAGGAGAATGTGATCGTCGGCCGGCTGATCCCGGCGGGGACCGGCAGCGCGATCAAGGAGATCCGCCGCATCGCCCAGCAGCGCGACGCCAAGATCATCGCCGAGCGGCAGGCCGAGGCGGCGAAGGCGCTGAGCGAGCTTCCCGGCGATTCCGCGGCGGGCGAGGCGCCGCTGTTCGACTGATTCCCCCGCCGGCGGGGGCGCGGGACGGCCCGGCGCGCAGGCGCCGGGCCGCCTCGTCTTGCGGCCAAGCTGCTGAAACAGCGGAACTTTCGCGGTGCCGGCAGATCGGCCGCAACATGATCGGGGGCGGTTGACAACCCCCGGGGCCATCCGTAGGGTCCGCGCACTCAGGAACGCGATTCTCCTGCGGATCGCCGATCCTTTGCGACCGATCGACGGGCAAGACCCGGGCCGCCCGGCCCCGGTCCTCTGACTTTCCCCCGGGGCAGGTTCCGTCCCGTCCCGGGAACGATCGTGCCGTGGGGGTGATGCAGGGGCGCGCTCCATGTGGCGAGACGACAGACGAGGGTGAGGACGCCGATGCCGACGATCCAGCAGCTGATCCGCAAGCCGCGGAAGCCCCGCGTGGTGCGGTCGAAATCGATGCATCTGCAGTCCTGCCCGCAGCGGCGGGGCGTGTGCACCCGCGTCTACACCACCACCCCGAAGAAGCCGAACTCGGCGCTTCGCAAGGTGGCGAAGGTGCGGCTGACCAACGGGTATGAGGTGATCTCCTACATCCCCGGGGTGGGCCATAACCTTCAGGAACATTCTGTCGTGCTGATTCGCGGCGGCCGTGTTAAAGATCTACCGGGGGTTCGCTACCATATCCTTCGCGGCGTCCTGGACACGCAGGGGGTGAAGAACCGCCGGCAACGTCGTTCGAAATACGGAGCCAAGAGGCCAAAATGATCAGGATCACCGGATTCGCCGCCGCCGCTTTCCTCGTGTCCGCCGCAACCGCCAGCGCCGATTACGGGGCGATCTATTTCTCGCAGGACACCGGCGCCTATGGCTACTCCTGGAACTATCGCACCCAGGAGGCGGCCGAGGATGCCGCCTATAACGAGTGCCGCCGGCACCGGTCGCGCCCGCGCGACTGCGTGATGGCGACCTGGTTCCGCAATGCCTGCGGCGCCCTCGCCGTGGGTGACGGCAATGGCTGGGGGGCCAGCTGGGGCAGGACGATCCGCGAGGCCGAGCGCAAGGCCCTGAACACCTGCCGGGACTACAACAACACCGGGTGCCGGGTGGAAGTGAGTTTCTGCTCGGACCAGTAAGCCCGAACTTCTGAGGAAGAGAGAGAATGTCGCGACGCCGCCGCGCCGAGAAGCGTGAGGTTCTTCCCGACGCCAAGTATGGCGACCGGGTGCTCACGAAATTCATGAACAACCTGATGCATGACGGCAAGAAGTCGGTTGCCGAGCGCATCGTCTACGGGGCGCTGGACCGCGTGGAGGCGCGCACGCGCCGCTCGCCGGTCGAGCTGTTCCACGAGGCGCTGGACAATGTGAAGCCGTCGGTCGAGGTTCGTTCGCGGCGTGTTGGCGGCGCGACCTATCAGGTTCCGGTCGAGGTTCGTCCGGAGCGGCGCGAGGCGCTTGCGATCCGCTGGCTGATCGCCGCCTCGCGCGCGCGCAGCGAGAAGACGATGGAGGAGCGTCTGGCGGGCGAGCTGCTGGACGCGGTGAACTCCCGCGGTGCCGCCGTGAAGAAGCGCGAGGACACCCACAAGATGGCCGACGCCAACAAGGCGTTCAGCCATTACCGATGGTAACCGGACACGGCAGGACGACATATCATGGCCCGCGAATATCCGCTCGAGCGCTACCGCAATTTCGGCATCATGGCCCACATCGATGCCGGCAAGACCACCACGACCGAGCGCATCCTCTATTACACCGGCAAGAGCCACAAGATCGGCGAGGTGCATGACGGCGCCGCGACGATGGACTGGATGGAGCAGGAGCAGGAGCGCGGGATCACCATCACCTCGGCCGCGACCACGACCTTCTGGTTCCGGACCGAGGACGGCCGGACTCCGTCGGGCGAATATGGCGACGATCCGCAGAAGGCCAGGTTCCGGCTGAACATCATCGACACGCCGGGCCATGTGGACTTCACCATCGAGGTGGAGCGCTCGCTGGCCGTGCTCGATGGCGCGGTCTGCGTGCTGGACGCGAATGCCGGGGTCGAGCCCCAGACCGAGACGGTCTGGCGCCAGGCCGACCGCTACAAGGTGCCGCGCATCGTGTTCGTCAACAAGATGGACAAGACCGGCGCCGACTTCTTCAACTGCGTGCGGATGATCAAGGACCGCACCGGCGCGCGCCCGCTGCCGATCCAGTGCCCGATCGGTGCCGAGAACGAGTTCGAGGGCATCATCGACCTGCTGACGCAGGAGGAGTGGATCTGGCACAGCGAGGATCTGGGCGCGACCTGGGAGCGTCGTCCGGTCCGGGCGGAGCTGGCCGACCGCGTGGCCGAGATGCGCGCGGAGCTGATCGAGACCGCGGTCGAGATGGACGATGCGGTGATGGAGGCCTATCTGGAAGGCAGCGAGCCCGACCTGGCCACCCTGCGCCGGCTGATCCGCGCGGGCACCCTGAAGATGGCCTTCGTGCCGGTGCTGTGCGGCTCGGCCTTCAAGAACAAGGGCGTGCAGCCGATGCTGAACGCCGTGATCGACTATCTGCCCGGCCCACTGGACGTGCCGCCCTATATGGGCTTCCGGCCGGGTGACGAGACCGAGACGCGCAACGTCGCCCGCTCGGCCGGAGATGACCAGCCCTTCACCGCCCTCGCCTTCAAGATCATGAACGATCCCTTCATGGGCTCGCTCACCTTCACCCGCATCTATTCGGGAACCCTGTCGAAGGGCGACAGCATCCTGAATTCGACCAAGGGCAAGCGCGAGCGCATCGGCCGCATGGTGATGATGCACGCGAACAAGCAGGAAGAGATCACCGAGGCCTATTCGGGCGACATCATCGCCCTTGCCGGGCTGAAGGAGACCACCACCGGCGACACGCTGTGCGATCCGGCCGATCCCGTGGTCCTGGAGACGATGCAGTTCCCGACCCCGGTGATCGAGATCGCGATCGAGCCCAAGACCAAGAACGACCAGGAGAAGATGGCGATGGGCCTGGCGCGGCTCGCCGCCGAGGATCCCTCGTTCCAGGTCTACACCGATCCCGAATCGGGCCAGACGATCATGCGCGGGATGGGCGAGCTGCATCTCGAGATCCTGGTCGACCGCCTGCGCCGCGAATTCAAGGTCGAGGCGAATATCGGCCAGCCGCAGGTTGCCTATCGCGAGACGATCAGCCATCAGGCCGAGATCGACTATACCCACAAGAAGCAGACCGGCGGCTCGGGGCAGTTCGCCCGGGTCAAGCTGGTGGTCGAGCCCGCCGAGCCCGGAGAGGGCTTCAGCTTCACCTCCGAGATCGTGGGCGGCGTGGTTCCGAAGGAATACATCCCCGGCGTCGAGAAGGGCGTGAAGTCGGTGATGGATTCCGGCCCGCTGGCCGGCTTCCCGGTGATCGACGTCAAGGTCCGGCTGGTGGATGGCGCCTATCACGATGTCGACTCCAGCGTTCTTGCCTTCGAGATCGCCGCGCGCGCCGCGATGCGCGAGGTTCTGAAGAAGGCCGGGGCCAAGCTGCTGGAGCCGATCATGAAGGTCGAGGTGGTCACGCCCGAGGAGTTCACCGGATCGGTGATCGGCGACCTGAACTCGCGCCGGGGCCAGATCCTCGGTCAGGACAGCCGGGCCAACGCCAATGTCATCAGCGCCTTCGTGCCGCTGGCCAACATGTTCGGCTATGTCTCGGACCTGCGCTCGATGACCTCCGGGCGAGCGGTGTTCACCATGCAGTTCGACCACTACGAACCCGTGCCGGCCAACCTGTCGGAAGAGATCCAGAAGAAATACGCCTGACGCGGCCTCGGCCCGCAGTCGAGACAAGAAGGAAGAAGTGCCATGGCTAAGGCGAAGTTTGAGCGGACGAAGCCGCATGTGAACGTGGGCACCATCGGTCACGTCGACCACGGGAAGACGACGCTGACGGCGGCGATCACG
>RFGB01000267.1 GCA_003697125.1 Alphaproteobacteria bacterium | reverse complement strand
TCCGGGGCCCGAGCCGGTGGTGCTGGCCCTGCCGCGCGGCGGCGTGCCGGTGGCGCTGCCGGTGGCCCGCGCGCTGGGCGCGCCGCTCGACCTGCTGCTGGTGCGCAAGATCGGTTCCCCCGGCCAGCCCGAGCTGGCCGCCGGCGCGGTGGCCGAGGGCGAGGACGGGCCGATCACGGTGCGCAATGCCGAGGTGATCGCGGCGCTGGGCCTGTCCGAGGCGGAGTTCGACGCGCTGCGCGCCCGCGAGCTGGCCACCATCGCCGAGCGCCGGCGGCTGTGGCTTTCCGACCGGCCGCCGGTGCCGGTCGCCGGGCGGACCGCGATCCTGGTCGATGACGGGCTCGCCACCGGCGCCACCGCCCGGGCGGGGGTGCAGGCGCTGAGGGCGCGGGGCGCGGGGCGGGTCATCCTCGCCGTGCCCGTGGGCCCGCCCGACCGGCTGGCCGCGCTCGAAAGCGAAGCCGATGCGGTGATCTGCCCGATGCGGCCCGCCGCCTTCATCGCGGTCGGCGCCCATTACCGGAATTTCGACCAGCTGGCCGACGCCGAGGTGCGCCGGCTTCTGGATGCGGCCGGCGACTGATCCCCGACCCGGCCGACGGCGCGGGCGGGCATGCCCGCCCGGTGCCGCGCGCTGGGGCTGTCCGGCGCGACGATTTCACGCCATCTTGACGCATTCCTGGACCGGACCGGCGATGCGCGCCGCAACCGGTCATGACGAAGGGGACCTGTCGCATGCAGAAGATCGAGACCTGGATCCTTGTCGCCGACGCGACCTCCGCCAGGCTGTTCCGCACCCGTGCGCGGCACGAGCCGTTGCAGCCGGTGCCCGGCCATGCCCTGAACACCGAGATCCCGCCCGCCCGCGAGCTGGAGGACGACCGGCCCGGGCGCACCTTCGACCGGTTCGGGGCCGGCCGGCACGCGAAGGAGCCGCGCACCGACCCGGTCCGGGTCGAGAAGCAGCGCTTCGCCCACCGGGTGGCCGAGTTTCTGGATGCCGACCGGCGGCACAACCGCTTCGAGCGGCTGATCCTGGTCGCGCCGCCGCAATTCCTCGGCGACCTGCGCGCCAGCCTTCCCGAGGAGACCCGGGCGCTGGTCTCGGCCGAGATCGACAAGGACTACACCCGCCTGGATCCCGAGGAGCTGCGCGAGCGCCTGGACGAGGCGCTGCGCGGCTGACCGCCTTCAGCCCCGCGGCGCGCGCAGCCCCCGCGCGAAGGCGGCCGCGCGCGCCAGCGCCGCGGGATCGATGCCGGTGGCGAAGCCCTCGGCCTCAAGCATCGCCACCACCGCCTCGGTGGCGACATTGCCCGCCGCGCCGGGGGCATAGGGGCAGCCCCCCAGCCCCCCCGCCGCGGCATCGAAGACGCGGATCCCGCGGGCGAGCGCGACGCGGATATTGTCCAGCGCGCGGCCCGCGGTGTCGTGGAAATGGCCCGCGAGCCGCGCGGCCGGCACCGCTGCCAGCACCGCATCCAGCATGGCGTCCACCCGCTCGGGCGTGGCGCGGCCGATGGTGTCGCCCAGGCTCACCTCGTGGCAGCCCATGCGGTCCAGCGCCTCGGTCACGCGGGCGACCGCCGCCGGCGCGACCGGGCCGTCATAGGGGCAGTCGGTGACGCATGAGACATAGCCGCGCACCGACACGCCGTCGGCGCGGGCGGCGGCCAGCACCGGGGCGAAGCGTTCCAGGCTCTCGGCCACCGAGCAGTTGATGTTGGCGCGGCTGAAGCCTTCCGAGGCCGAGGCGAACACCGCCACGGCGTCGGCCCCCGCCGCGCGCGCGGCGCGATAGCCCTTCAGGTTCGGCGTCAGCGCGCAATAGGTGGTGCCGGGGCGCCGGCGGATCCCGGCCAGCACCGCGGCGCCGTCGGCCATCTGCGGCACCCAGCGGGGGCTGACGAAGCTGGCCACCTCGATGCGGGGAAATCCGCAGTCGGACAGGAGATCGACGAGGCGGATCTTGTCGGCGGTGGCGATCGGGCGCGGTTCGTTCTGCAGGCCGTCGCGGGGGCCGACCTCGACCAGGGTGACGCGCTCAGCCATCGCCGGGCTCCAGACGCACCAGCACCATGCCCTCGTCGACCTGCATGCCCGCCGCGGCCGACACCTCGGCCACCACGCCGTCGCGCGGGGCGGTCAGGGCATGTTCCATCTTCATCGCCTCCAGCACCATCACCGCCTGGCCCCGGCGCACGCTGTCGCCCGCCGCGACATGCAACAGGCGCACGATTCCCGGCATCGGGGCGGCGATCACGTCGCCCGCGGCCTCGGAATCCCCGGGGCCGGCCAGCATGTCGGGCAGGGTGAAGGCGAAGTCCTGCCCGTCCAGGAACACCGTCACCGTCGCCCCGGTTCGCGCCACCGCGGCCCGGCGCGAATGGCCGTCGATGCGCAGGGCGAGCTCCTCGCCCTCGGGGCTCACGGCGAGGGCGAGCGGCGCCGCCCCCCCCTTGATCCGGAATTCGCCCGGGCCCAGCGTCTCGACCACGCGCTCAAGCCGGCTGCCGGCGCGTTCCAGATGGGCATGCTGGCGCGCCCGGCCCCAGGCCCGCCAGCCGGTCAGCCGGTCCCAGGGGTCGGGGCCGGCGGGCGGGGCGAGAAGCCCCAGCGCCGCCAGCGCGGCCAGCGCGATCGCCGGCTCGGGCGGCTCGGCCGCGGCGGTCAATGCGTCGAGATCGCGTTCGATCAGCCCGGTGTCCACCCGGCCCGCCGCGAAGTCGCGGTGGCGCGCAAGCGCGCCGAGAAAGGCGATGTTGGTCACCGTCCCCGCGACGCGGGTCGCGGCCAGTGCGGCCTGCAGGCGGGCCAGAGCGGTGTCGCGGTCGGGGCCGTGGACGATCAGCTTGGCGATCATCGGGTCGTAGTGGGGGGTGATCGCATCGCCCGCGCGCACCCCCGAATCTACCCGCACCGGGCCGGGGGTGAATTCCGCGGCGGGTGGAAAGCGCAGATGGCCGATCCGCCCGGTGGCGGGCAGGAATCCGCGGGCGGGATCCTCGGCATAGATCCGCGCCTCGAAGGCATGGCCGCGGATGTCGAGATCATGCTGGGCGAAGGGCAGCGGCTGGCCGGCGGCGACGCGGATCTGCAGCGCGACCAGATCGAGCCCGGTGATCGCCTCGGTCACCGGATGCTCCACCTGCAGGCGGGTGTTCATCTCCATGAACCAGAAGCCGTCGGGGCGCAGCCCCTGCGTGCCGTCGGCGATGAATTCCACCGTGCCGGCGCCGCGATAGCCGATGGCGCGCGCCGCCTCGACCGCGGCGCGGCCCATGGCGGCGCGGACCTCGGCGGGCATGCCGGGGGCGGGGGCCTCCTCGATCACCTTCTGATGGCGGCGCTGAAGCGAGCAGTCGCGCTCGAACAGATGCACGACATTGCCATGGGCATCGGCGAAGACCTGGATCTCGATATGGCGGGGGCTGGCGACGTATTTCTCGATCAGGCAGGCGGGATCGCCGAAGGCGGCCTGTGCCTCGCGCCGGGCGCTGTCCAGCGCGGCGCGGAAATCGCCGGGCCGGTCCACCCGGCGCATGCCCTTGCCGCCGCCGCCCGCGCGCGCCTTGATCAGGACCGGCCAGCCGATGCGTTCGGCCGCCGCCAGCAGGGTGTCGGGATCCTGCTCCGGGCCGTGATGGCCGGGCACCACCGGCACGCCGGCCGCCTCCATCGCCCGCTTGGCGGCATCCTTCAGGCCCATGGCGCGGATCGCGGCGGCGGGCGGGCCGACGAAGGTCAGGCCGGCGGCCTCGACCAGTTCCACGAAGTCGGGGTTCTCGGACAGGAAGCCATAGCCGGGGTGGATCGCGTCGGCGCCCGTGTCGCGTGCGGCCTGCACGATCGCCGCCCCCCTGAGGTAGCTTTCCGCCACCGGGGGCGGGCCGATGCGCACCGCCTCGTCGGCCATCGCGACATGGCGCGCGCCGGCATCGGCATCGGAATGCACCGCGACGGTGGCGATGCCCAGCCGGCGGGCGGTGGCGATGATGCGGCAGGCGATCTCGCCGCGATTGGCGATCAGGAGCTTGCGGAACATCGGGGTCACATCCTGAACACGCCGAAGCGGGTGGGCGGGATCGGGGCGTTCAGCGCCGCCGAGAGCGACAGGCCCAGCACGTCGCGGCTGTCCTGCGGCCGGATGATGCCGTCATCCCACAGCCGGGCGGATGCATAGAGCGGGTGGGACTGGCGCTCGAACATCTCCAGCGTCGGCGCCTTGAAGGCCGCCTCCTCCTCGGCGGACCAGCTGCCGCCCGCCCGCTCGATCGCCTCGCGCTTCACCGTGGCCAGCACGCCCGCCGCCTGTTCGCCCCCCATCACCGAGATGCGGCTGATCGGCCATGTCCAGAGGAATCGCGGGGAATAGGCCCGCCCGCACATGCCGTAATTGCCCGCCCCGAAGCTGCCCCCCACGATCAGGGTGACCTTCGGCACCCGCGTGGTGGCCACGGCGGTGACCAGCTTGGCGCCGTCCTTGGCGATGCCGCCGGCCTCGTATTTGCGGCCGACCATGAAGCCGGTGATGTTCTGCAGGAACACCAGCGGGATGCCCCGCTGGCTGCACAGTTCCACGAAATGCGCGCCCTTGAGCGCCGATTCGCTGAACAGCACGCCATTGTTGGCGACGATTCCGACCGGGATGCCGTGGATATGGGCGAAGCCGGTGACCAGCGTCGTGCCGTAGCGGGCCTTGAATTCGTCGAGCCGCGAGCCGTCGACCAGCCGGGCGATGACCTCGCGGATGTCATAGGGGGTGCGCAGGTCGGCGGGGACCACGGCGGGGATCTCGGCGGGGTCGTAGAGGGGATCCTCGGGCGCCTGGCGGTCCAGCGCCGCGGCGGGCGCGCGGTTCAGCGCCGCGACCACCCGGCGGGCGAGCGCCAGCGCATGGGCATCGTCGCGCGCCAGATGGTCGGCCACCCCCGACAGGCGCGTGTGCACGTCCCCGCCGCCCAGCTCCTCGGCGGTGACCACCTCGCCGGTGGCGGCCTTCACCAGCGGCGGGCCGCCCAGGAAGATCGTGCCCTGATTGGCGACGATGATCGTCTCGTCGGACATCGCCGGCACATAGGCCCCGCCGGCGGTGCAGGAGCCCATCACCACGGCGATCTGGGCGATGCCCTCGGCCGACATGTTGGCCTGGTTGTAGAAGATGCGGCCGAAATGGTCGCGGTCGGGGAAGACCTCGTCCTGGTTGGGCAGGTTGGCGCCGCCCGAGTCGACCAGATAGACGCAGGGCAGGCGGTTCTCGCGCGCGATTTCCTGGGCGCGCAGATGCTTCTTGACCGTCATCGGGTAATAGGTGCCGCCCTTCACGGTGGCGTCGTTGCAGACCACCATGCATTCGCGCCCCATGATCCGGCCGACCCCGGCGATCATTCCCGCCGCGGGGGCGGCGCCGTCATACATCCCGTGGGCGGCGAACAGGCCGATCTCGAGGAAGGGCGAGCCGGGGTCGAGCAGGCGGTCGACCCGCTCGCGCGGCAGAAGCTTGCCGCGGGAGACATGGCGGGCGCGGGCGGCCTCGCCGCCGCCGGCCATCGCCGCCTCGGCCGCGGCGCGGATCGGGGCCAGGGCCGCCTCATGCGCGGCCAGATTGGCGCGGGCCCGGTCGCTGCCGGGGCGGAAATCGCTGCGCAGGATCACGGCTCGACCTCCGTCGCGGGCTGCGGATGCGCGGGCAGCGCCCTGCGGGCGATCAGCCAGCGCTGGCGGTAGGCATAGCGCGCGGCGCGCGCCACGTCCGCCTGATAGCTGGCATTCACCGCGGCCGCGACGATGCCGCCCAGGATCGGCACCACCTGGCCGGTCTTGCGCGCGGCAAGGGACAGGCCCAGCTGGCGGGCCACCCGCTCGGCCAGCTTGTCGACCAGCCATTCGGTGGCCGCCCTCGCCTCGGGCGAGGCAAGCGTCCGGGCCATGGCGTTGATCCGGGCGATGCGCCGGCCGCGTTCCTCCTCGGCGATGCTGGCCGCCAGCTCCAGCACCGCCAGCCGGAAGGCGCGCTCGGCCTCATCGTCGCCGGGAAAGCCATAGGCCGCCGCGGTGGCGCGCACCGTGCGCGCCGCCAGCGCGATGGTGGCCGGCAGATCCAGCGCCAGCCCCGCAGGGCCCAGCCATCCCGCCACGCCCCCGGCGGCGGCGCCGCCGCCCTGCGCCCAGGCCTGGGCGCGCAGTGCCGCCGCCTCGCAGGCGGCGATGTCGTCGGCATCATGACGGGTCAGTTCGGCGGGCAGCGTCAGCGTCGCGGCGGCGTCGGCCGCCGCCAGCGCCCGGCGCACCATCTCGGCCGGGATCAGCCGGCCCAGCGCCGCGCCCAGGGGGCGGGTCAGCCGCTCCGCACCCCGGCCCAGGCGCGTGGCGCGGGCCTGCTCATAGGCCCGCTGCCGGGCCAGCGCCTCGTCGATCGCCGCCGTCAGGGCAGCCGGGCCGGGCCGGGCCGGCGCACCCGCAGCTGGCCCGGCCTTCGGCCCGGTCCCTGTCCCGTGCCGGGTCATCGCCTCAGCCCACCAGCCGCATCAGCTCGCGCCCGATCAGCATGCGCCGGATCTCCGACGTGCCCGCGCCGATTTCCATCAGCTTGGCGTCGCGCATGATCCGGCTGACCGGCGCGTCGTTGAGATAGCCCGCGCCGCCCATCGCCTGCACCCCCTGCACGGCGCATTCCATCGCCTTTTCCGAGGCGAAGAGCACGCAGGCCGCCGCGTCCTGCCGCGTCACCTCGCCCCGGTCGCAGGCCCGGGCGACCTGATAGACATAGGCGCGGGCCGCATTCATCAGCGTGTAGATGTCGGCGATCTTGCCCTGCATGAGCTGGAAGTTGCCGATCGGCTGGCCGAACTGCCTGCGCTCGGCGACATAGGGCATGACGTGATCGAGGATCGCCGCCATGATCCCGAGCCCGATGCCGGAGAGCACCACGCGCTCATAGTCGAGCCCGCTCATCAGCACCGCCACGCCGCGGTTCTCCTCGCCCAGCACATTCTCGAAGGGCACCTCGACATCCTCGAAGATCAGCTCTCCGGTGTTGGATCCGCGCATGCCCAGCTTGTCGAAATGCGGCCCCTGCCGGAAGCCCTTCATTCCCTTCTCGACGATGAAGGCGGTGATCCCCTTCGCCCCCGCCGCGGGGTCGGTCTTGGCATAGACGACCAGCGTGTCGGCGTCGGGGCCGTTGGTGATCCAGTATTTCGAGCCGTTGAGCACGTAGCGGTCGTTGCGCTTCTCGGCGCGCAGCTGCATCGAGACCACGTCCGAGCCCGCGCCAGCCTCGGACATCGCCAGCGCGCCCAAATGCTCGCCCGAGATGAGCTTGGGCAGGTGGCGGCGCTTCTGCGCCTCGGTGCCGTTCAGCCGGATCTGGTTGACGCAGAGGTTGGAATGCGCGCCATAGCTCAGCGCGACGGAGGCCGAGGCGCGGGCGATCTCCTCCACCGCCACCACATGGGCGAGATAGCCCATGCCGGCGCCGCCATACTCCTCCTCGACGGTGATGCCGAGAAGGCCGAGCGCGCCCATCTCGGGCCACAGCTCGGGCGGAAAGCGGTTCTCGCGGTCGATCCGCGCGGCCATCGGCGCCAGCCGCTCCTGCGCCCAGCGGTGCACCATCTCGCGCAGCGCGTTGACATCCTCGCCCAGATCGAAGCTCATTCCCGCGGTGAACATGGCGCCGCCTCCCTGATCGGGGCAGCGTAAACCTCCGGCATGGCCGCCGGCAAGCGCGCAGCGGCCTGCCGCCGCAGGGGGGTGCCGGCACCGGGGCGGAGGGCGCGGGATGGAACAGGACGTGATCCGGGTCGAGACCGATTCGCGCGGGGTCGCGACCATCACGCTGAACCGGCCGGGCAGGCACAACGCGATGTCGGCCGAGATGATGGACGCGCTGGCGGCCGCGGCGGCGCGGCTTGGCGCCGATCCGGGGCTGCGGGCGGTGGTGCTGACCGGGGCCGGCGAGAGCTTCTGCGCGGGGGGCGATCTGGGCTGGATGATGGCGCAGATCCAGGCCGACCGGGCGCAGCGCATGGCCGAGGCGCGGCGGCTGGCCGGCATGCTGCGGGCGCTGAACGAGATGCCGAAGCCCCTGATCGGCCGCATCCAGGGCAATGCCTATGGCGGCGGGCTGGGGCTGATCGCGGTGTGCGACATCGCCGTCGCCGCTGCCGAGGTGCGCCTTGCCTTCACCGAGACCCGGCTCGGGCTGATCCCGGCCACCATCGGGCCCTATGTCGCCGCCCGGATGGGCGAGGGCAAGGCGCGGCGGGTGTTCATGTCGGCGCGGCCCTTCGATGCCGCCGAGGCGGTGGCGCTGGACCTGCTGGCGCGCGCGGTGCCGGCAGGGGAACTCGACGCGGCGGTCGAGGCCGAGCTCGCCCCCTTCCTGCGCGTGGCGCCCGGCGCGGTGGGGCGGGCCAAGGCGCTGTTGCGGTCCCTGGGGGCGCGGATCGACGATCAGGTGATCGAGGCGACCATCAGCCGGCTGGCCGACAGCTGGGAGACCGAGGAGGCGCGCGCCGGGATCGCCGCCTTTCTGGACAAGCGCCCGCCCCCCTGGGCCTGAACCCGCCGCCCGGCCCGGGCTCAGTCGTCCAGACGCCGGTCGGGGGTGATCTGGGCGGGGTCGGTCAGCACATGCACCAGCGCCGGCCCCGGGCTGGCCAGCGCCGCGTCCAGCACCGGGCCGACCGCATCCCCCGCGCGCAGCGTGAAGCCGGCGAAGCCGCAGGCCCGTGCCAGCGCCGCGAAGTCGGGGTTGACCAGCCGCGTGGCGGTGACCCGGCCCGGATAGTCGCGCGCCTGATGGGCGCGGATCGTGCCGTAGAGGCGGTTGTCGGCCACGATCACCCGCAGCGGCAGACCCTCCTGCGCCGCGGTGGCCAGTTCCTGGATGGTCATCTGAAGGCATCCGTCGCCGGCAAGGCAGACCACCGCGCGCCCGGGGTGATGCAGGCCCGCGGCGATGGCCGCGGGCAGGCCATAGCCCATCGAGCCCGAGGTCGGCCCCAGATGGGTGCCCGGCCGCCAGCGCCGGAAGCGCTGCACCCAGATCGCGTAATTACCCGCGCCATTGGTCAGGATCGCGTCCTCGGGCAGCGCCGCGTTCAGATGCGCGATGACGCGTGACATCAGGTCGGCGCCGCGCGGGGTCGACCAGTCGAGATAGGCGGCATGGGCGGCTTCGGTCAGCTGCGCCCAGGGCGGGTCCGCCGGCGGGTTGATTGCGGCCAGCGCGTCCAGGAACGGGCCGGGCGCGGTGGCGATCCCCAGCCAGGGGGCGTAGACCCGGCCGATCTCCTCGGGCCCCGGATGCACATGCACCAGCCGGCAGCCCGGATCGGGGATGCCGAACAGGCTGTAGCCCTGGCTCGGCACCTCGGACATCCGGTCGCCCAGCAGGATCACCAGGTCGGCCGCGCGCACCAGCCGCACCAGCGCGGGATTGGGCCCCAGCGTCAGCTCTCCGGCATAGGCGGGGTGGGCATTGTCGATCAGCGACTGGCGGCGGAAGGTGGTCGCCACCGGGATGCGCCAGCGCGCGGCCAGCTCGGCCAGCCGCGCGATCGCCCGATCGTCCCAGCGCGACCCCCCGGCGATGATCATCGGCCGGCTTGCCCCGGCCAGGGCACCGGCAAGCCGGTCGATGTCGGCGGGCGCGGGGGCGGGGCTGCCGACCTCGATGCGCGGCGGGGGCGGCGCAATGGTGCGTTCGACCAGCATGTCCTGGGGCAGGGCCAGCACCACAGGTCCGGGCCGCCCGGCCATCGCCGTGGCCCAGGCGCGGGCGACCATCTCGGGGATCCGCGCGGCGCTGTCGATCTCGGCCACCCATTTGGCGATGCCGCCATACATGCGGGCATAGTCGATTTCCTGGAAGGCGTCGCGCCCGCGCATGTTGCGCGCGACCTGGCCTATGAACAGCACCATGGGGGTGGAATCCTGCTGGGCGACGTGCAGCCCCGCCGCGGCATTGCTGGCCCCCGGTCCCCGCGTCACCAGCGCCACGCCCGGCCGCCCGGTCAGCTTGCCCCAGGCCTCGGCCATCATCGCGGCCCCGCCCTCGTGGCGGGCCACGGTGACCTTGACCGGTGAATCATGCAGCGCGTCGAGCACGTCGAGATAGCTTTCCCCCGGCACGCAGAACACCCGCGTGACCCCCTGCGCCGCAAGCGCCGCCACCAGAAGCTGTCCGCCCGACCGGTCCATGCCGCCCCCCATGCCGCCAGCGCGGCGCAGGCTAGCCCGCCCCGGCCGCGTGCGGAAGGGGGACTTGTCGGGCACCCCTGCGCCCCCCATATTCGGACCAGCCGGGGTCGCCTCGGAGAGGGGCCCCGAACAGCGGGCAGCTTTCCGAAGGGCCAGGCCATGACGCGGATATCCTTTGCCTCTCATCCGTTCCTGCTCGGCTTCGAGCAGCTCGACCGGCTGGTCGAACGCAGCGCGAAGTCGGCCGGCGATGGCTATCCGCCCTTCAACATCGAACAGCGCGGCGAGGGTGCCTATCGGATCACGCTGGCGGTGGCCGGCTTCGCCGAGGATGACCTCTCGGTCACGGTCGAGGACAACCAGCTGGTGATCCGGGGCCGCAGCAGCGAGGATCAGGAGGGTCGGGTGTTCCTTCACCGGGGCATCGCGAACCGCCAGTTCACCCGCAGCTTCGTGCTGGCCGACGGGATCGAGGTGTCCTCGGCCCATCTCGACCGCGGGCTTCTGCATGTCGATCTGGTTCGCAGGGAGCCGGAAAGTGTCGTCCGCCGCATCGAGATCACGCGTGGGCGTTGATGGAGGTTGATGTCATGGATACCGCACAGAAGGACGAAGGCCGGCAGCCGGCGCCCGTCGTCTATGTCAAGGGCGTGCGGGCCGAGGATCTGCCCGCGGGGATCCAGATCCCCAAGGGGATCAAGATGCTGTATGCCATCCATGGCGAGAATGGCGAGCCGCTGGCGCTGGTCGGCGACCGCCGCGTCGCCTTCGCCGTGGCACGGCAGAACAGCTATCGTCCGGTCAGCGTGCACTGACCGGCGGATCGGTCCGGCCGGGGCCGGGGGCGTGCCGCGATGGCGGGCGCGTCCGGCCGGGGCCGGACGGGGGCGGGCATCATCCGCAGCGATGCGCCCCTTGACGCGCTGCGGTCGCGCCCGCGGCCATCCCTCCCTCAGATGACCAGCTCATAGAGTTCCGCGGCCGCCGCCTCGGTCAGCGGCACGGGGTTGCCCCCCGCGGTCGGATCGACCACCGCCATCGCCGCCATCTCGGCGATGCGGTCGCGCCCCACCCCCAGCGCGCCCAGCCGGGCGGGGATTCCCAGCGCGGCGTTCAGCGCCTCGATCCAGGCGACGAAGCCGTCGAAGCCGCCGGCGATGTCCAGATAGGCCGCCGCGCGGGCGATCTGCGCCTCGATCGCCGGGCGGTTGAAGCGCAGCACCGCGGGCATGACCACCGCATTGGTGGTGCCGTGATGGGTTCCGTAGATGGCGCCGACCGGATGGCTGAGCGCATGCACCGCGCCAAGCCCCTTCTGGAAGGCCACGGCCCCCATCGCGGCGGCGCTCATCATGTGCGCGCGCGCCTCCAGATCGCCGCCATCGGCATGGGCGCGGGGCAGGTTCTCCTTGACCAGGCGCATCCCTTCCAGCGCGATGCCCGCGCTCATCGGGTGATAGCTGGGGCTGCACCAGGCCTCGACGCAATGCGCCAGCGCGTCCATGCCGGTCCCGGCGGTGACGGCGGGCGGCATGCTGATGGTCAGTTCCGGATCGCAGATGGTGACGCTGGGCAGCATCCGGGGATGGAAGATCACCTTCTTGGTGTGGCTGGCCGAATCGGTGATCACCGCCGCGCGGCCGACCTCCGAGCCGGTCCCGGCGGTGGTCGGCACCGCGACGCTGGGGCGGATCGCCGCGGCGTCGGCGCGGGTCCACCAGTCGCCGACATCCTCGAAATCCCATACCGGGCGGGTCTGGCCGGCCATGAAGGCGATGCATTTGCCCAGGTCCAGCCCCGAGCCGCCGCCGAAGGCGACCACCCCGTCATGGCCGCCGGCGCGGAAGGCGGCGATTCCGGCGGCGAGATTGGCGTCGGTGGGGTTGGGATCGACATCGGCGAAGATGGCGCGGCCGAGTCCCGCGGCGTCGAGGATGTCGAGGGCGCGGGCGGTCACCGGCAGGCTGGCAAGGCCGCGGTCGGTGACCAGCAGCGGGCGCGCGATACCGGCCGCGCGGCAGGCGTCGGGCAGCTCGGCGATGCGACCGGCGCCGAAGCGGATGGCGGTGGGATAGGACCAGTTGGCGACGAGCGGCATGGATCAGTCCTGCGGGCTGTGGCGGGGCCGGATGCGGTGTTCTGGAACGGTCCGGGCGCGGATGCAAGCGGGCAGCTGCGGCGCGGGGGTGGTTGACAGCCCGAATCCGCGTGCCCAATCCTCGCCGGCATGGTTGCGCGCCCGGCGGCACGCGCCGGTCCCCGCCCCGGGG
>RFGB01000266.1 GCA_003697125.1 Alphaproteobacteria bacterium | reverse complement strand
GGCCTGACCCGGCGCGCGGCGCCGCCCCCGTCGGACCTTCGCCCCCGGCCGGACGCCGACCGCGGTCGGGTGCCGCCGCCCCGACCGGCGTCGGCGCGCCGCCATCCCCGGTCCGGGGGGGAATTCCCCCGCCCCCGTGGCGGCCGCAGAATCATCGGGCGGGCGGCGGAGGGTCCGTCGCCGCAACGGGGAGAGCCGCGATGACCTTCACCAGGGGAACGATGCTGACCATGACCGCCGCCGCGCTGGCGCTGGCCGCGCTGCCGGTGACCATCCGCCCCGCCGACGATCGGCCCGGCCTGACGCTGGCGCCCGCCACGGCGCTGGCGCGACGGGGCGCCGATGACGGCCCGGGCGACGACAGCGGCCGGGACCGCGACCGCGACGACCGCACGGAACCGGGCGACGACCGCGACCGCGGGCGCGACCGCAGGGATGACCGCGGCGATGACCGCAGCGGGCGCCGCCATGGCGGGGACGACCGGCGCGATGGTCGCCGCGACGACCGCCGCGGCGGGATCGAGGTGACGCTGCCCTCGGGAGAGCGGATCGAGATCCGCAACGGCCGCTTCGAGCGCAAGGACCGCTTCGGCCGCACGGTCGAGGAACGCCCGGCCCGCCCGGGCGACATCGAGGCCTGGCTGCGCTGAGCGCGGCGCCGGCCGGGTCCGCCGCCCCGCGACCGGGCCGGCCGGCGCCGCCGGGCCCGCCCGCACTGCGCGGATCCCCGGCGGGGGCGACGGCAAAGCTTGCATGCCATCCCGATGGGGTTAATCTGGCGGCGGGATTCGGAGGGAGGTTCACATGCTGTCCAGGATCGCAGCCGCCGCCGGGCTGGCGCTGATGGCGGCGGCGCCGCCGGCGCTGGCGCTCGAGAAGGTCATCTTCGGCACCAACTGGCTGGCCCAGGCCGAACATGGCGGGTTCTACCAGTCGGTGGCCGATGGCACCTATGCCGAATGCGGGCTCGAGGTCGAGATCCTGCCCGGCGGCCCCCAGGTGAACAACCGGGCCATGATGCTGGCCGGGCGGATCGATTTCCACATGGGCGGCAACCTGCTGCAGCCCTTCTCGGCGGTCGAGCAGGGCATTCCCGTCGTCGCGGTGGCGGCGATCTTCCAGAAGGAGCCGCAGGTCATCATCGCCCATCCCGGCATGGCCGAGACCTTCGAGGATCTGAAGAAGCTGACCCTGCTGATCGGCGAGAACGGCTATCAGTCGTTCTATCAGTGGATGATCAAGGCCTATGGCTTCACCCGCGAACAGCGCCGGCCCTATACCTTCAACCCCGCGCCCTTCCTTGCCGACAAGAACACGGCGATGCAGGGCTATCTCTCCTCCGAACCCTATCTGATCAAGAAGGAGGCGGGATTCGAACCCAAGGTGTTCCTGCTGGCCGATCACGGCTTCTCCACCTATTCCACGCTGATCGAGACCATGGCCGATACCATCGAGAAGCGCCCCGCGGTGGTGCAGTGCTTCGTGGATGGGTCGATCAAGGGCTGGTACCGCTATCTCTACGGCGATCCCTCGGCCGCCAACGAGCTGATCAAGGCGGCCAATCCCGAGATGACCGACGACAAGATCGCCTATGCGATCGAGAAGATGAAGGAATACGGGATCGTCGATTCGGGCGATGCGCTGACCCTGGGCATCGGCGCGATGACCGAGGCGCGCGTAAAGGATTTCTTCGACAAGATGGTGGCGGCGGGGGTTGTCTCGCCGGATGTCGACTGGAAGAAGGCGTTCACGACCCGCTTCGTGAACAAGGGGGTCGGCATGGAGCTGAAGCCCTAGGCCGGCTGGCCGCCGGGGGCGCGCCCCCCGGCACGGGCGGCGGCGGCGCGATCCCCGGGCAGGAGAGGGGCATGGATGCAGCCAGTCTGACCGCGGCAAGGCCGCGGCTTCTGACCATGACCGGGGTCGGCAAGACCTTCGGCGGCGATGTCGAGGCCCTTCGGGGCATGTCGCTCGAGATCAACGAGGGCGACTTCATCTCCCTGCTCGGCCCGTCGGGCTGCGGGAAGTCCACCGCGCTCAGGCTGATCGCGGGGCTGATCCATCCCACCCGGGGCAGCATCCGGTGGGACCGGCCCAAGGGCGAGGGCGATCTGGGGGTGGTGTTCCAGGAGCCGACCCTGATGCCCTGGGCCACGGTCGAGGACAATGTCTGGCTGCCGCTGCGCCTGCGCGGCCGGCCCCGCGCGGCGGTGCGCGACGACATCATGTCCGCGCTGCGGCTGGTGGGGCTGGAGGGCTTCGCCCGCGCCTATCCGCGCGAGCTGTCGGGGGGCATGAAGATGCGCGTCTCGATCGCCCGCGCCATGGTCACCCGGCCGAGGCTGATCCTGATGGACGAACCCTTCGCGGCGCTGGACGAGATCACCCGCTTCCGGCTCAATGACGATCTTCTGGCGATGAAGGCCGAGATCGGCTGCACCGTGGTCTTCGTCACCCATTCGGTGTTCGAGAGCGTCTTCCTCTCGGACCGCATCATCGTGATGGCCGCGCGGCCGGGGCGGGTGATCCGCGAGCTTGCCGTGGACGAGCCCTATCCGCGCGACGAATCCTTCCGCACCTCGGCCGCCTATGTCGCCCATTGCCGGGCCGCGTCCGAGGCGCTGCACGAAGCGATGGGAGAGGCGGCATGAGCCTTGCCGAAACCGCCGCGGCCGCCGCGGCCGATCCCGAGGAGGGTGCCCGCGCCCGTGCCCGGCGCATCGAGGCCTGGGCGCGCTGGACGCTGCCGGTGGCGGTGCTGGTGCTGGTGATCCTGGGCTGGCATCTGTTCGTGACGCTGAACCGGATTCCCCATTACATCCTGCCCGGGCCGGTGCGGGTGGCCGAGGTGATCGTCGCCGACTGGCCGGTGCTGTGGGACGGCATGCTGGTGACGGCGAAGATCGCGCTCTATGCCCTGGCGCTGGCGGTGCTGGGCGGCGGCGGACTCGCGGTGCTGTTCTCGCTGTCGCGCTGGACCGAGATGAGCTTCTTTCCCTATGCGGTCATCCTGCAGGTCACCCCGGTGGTGGCCATCGCGCCGCTGATCAAGATCGCGGTGGATGACGCCTTCACCTCGGCGCTGGTCTGCGCCTGGATCGTCGCCTTCTTCCCGATCCTGTCCAACACCACCATGGGGCTGAAATCGGCCGACCACAACCTGCGCGACCTCTACCGCATCTATGGCGCGACGCGCTGGCAGCGGCTGCGCTATCTCGAACTGCCCTCGGCGCTGCCCTATTTCCTGACCGGGCTCAGGATCGGCGGCGGCCTCAGCCTGATCGGGGCGGTGGTGGCGGAATTCGTCATCGGCACGGCGGGCACGGGACTTGGGCTGGCCTCGATGATCCAGGAGGCGAGCTACCGCCTGAACATTCCGCGCATGTTCGCGGCGCTGGCGCTGATCGCGCTGCTGGGTGTGGCGATCTTCATGGCGCTGACGCTGCTCAGCCATCTGCTTCTGCGGCGCTGGCATGAAAGCGCCGTCCGGCGGGAGGCGTGATGGACTTCGCGACGCTGCCGCGGGACGGACGCTTCAGCCTGGCCAATCTGCGCATGCCGGGCTGCCTGCTGGGCGCGTCCGGCGATCTGGAGCGGGTCTCGATCACCATCGAGGCGGGCCGCATCGCCGAGGGTCCCGCCGCGCAGACCATCGACATGGGCGGCCGCATCGCCATGCCCGCCTTCGTCGACATGCATACCCATCTCGACAAGGGCCACATCTGGCCCCGGGCGGCCAACCCCGATGGCAGCTTTGCCGGGGCGCTGGAGGCGGTGACCCGCGACCGCGCCGCGCGCTGGCGTGCCGAGGACGTCCGCCGGCGGATGGACTTCGCCCTGCGCTGCGCATGGGCGCACGGCACGCGGGCGATCCGCACCCATATCGACAGCATCCCCCCGCAGGACGAGATCTCCTGGCCGGTGTTCCGCGAGATGCGCGAGGAATGGCGCGGGCGGATCGCGCTGCAGGCCTGCTGTCTGGTGCCGATCGACCAGGTCGCCGAGGATGGCCCCTTCGCCCACACCGCCGACCTCGTCGCCCGCAGCGGCGGCGTGCCGGGGGCGGTGGCCTATCCGGTGCCCGATCTCGACCGGCGGCTGGACGTCTTCTTCCGCATGGCCGCCCGGCGCGGACTGGCCGCCGATTTCCATGTCGACGAGACGGGCGACCCCGGCGCGGCGGGACTGCGCGCGATTGCCCAGGCGGTGCTGCGCACCGGCTTCGACGCGCCGGTGGTGGCGGGGCATTGCTGCTCGCTGGCGGTGCAACCGGCCGGGGAGGCGGAGCGCACGCTGGATCTGGTCGCCGAGGCGGGGATCGCCGTGGTCAGCCTGCCGATGTGCAACATGTATCTGCAGGACCGCCGCGCGGGTCGCACCCCGCGCTGGCGCGGCGTCACCCTGGTGCACGAGATGGCCGCGCGCGGCATCCCGGTCGCCTTCGCCTCGGACAACACCCGCGATCCGTTCTACGCCTATGGCGATCTCGACATGGTCGAGGTGATGCGCGAGGCGACCCGCATCGCCCATCTCGACCATTCCGCCGAGGACTGGCCGGCCAGCTTCAGCCGCGTGCCCGCCGACATCTGCGGCTTCGACGCCTGCCAGGGGCCGGGCGGGCCGGCCGATCTGGTCATCTTCAATGCCCGCAGCTGGACCGAGCTGTTCGCCCGCCCGCAGGCCGACCGCGTCGTGCTGCGCGCGGGGCGTCAGATCGACCGGCGCCTGCCCGACTACAGTGAGCTCGACGACCTGATGGAGGCCCCATGAACATCGCCGCAGCCAAGGCAGCGCTGGCCCATCTGGAGCTGGACGACAACCCGGTCAGCCTGAAGGCGAAGAGCCGCGACTTCTTCTGGTATTCGCCGGTGCTGAAGGCGCGGCTTGACCATGTGGTGGGCGATTTCTCCGTGGCGCCCCGGTCCGAGGCCGAGGTCATCGAGGTGCTGCGCGTCTGCCATGCCCATGACGTGCCGGTCACCGTGCGCGGCGCCGGCACCGGCAATTACGGCCAGGCGATGCCGCTGGCCGGCGGCTGCATCCTGCACATGAAGAACATGAACCGCGTGCGCGAGATCGCCCCCGGCCGGGTGATCACCGAACCGGGGGTGCTGCTGAAGGATCTGGACGGCGAATGCAACCGCACCGGGCAGGAGATCCGCATGTTCTCCTCCACCTGGGCGACCGCCACCGTCGGCGGCTTCATCGCCGGCGGATCGGGGGGGGTCGGCTCGGTGCGCTGGGGCGCGCTCAGGGATCTGGGCAACATCATCCGCCTGCGCGTCGTCACCATGGAGGCCGAGCCGCGCGTGCTGGAATTCACCGGCGAGGAGCTGCCCCGCGTCAGCCATGCCTATGGCACCAACGGGGTGATCACCGAACTGGAACTGCCCCTGACCGCGGCCTATGACTGGGTCGACCTGTTCGTGGGTTTCGACGACTTCATGGTCGCAACGCGCTATGCGCTGGATCTCGCCCGCGAGGACGGCATCCTGATCAAGCTGGCCACCCCGATCGAGGCGCCGATACCCGAACGCTATTTCCCGCGGCTGAAGGGCATGGTCCGGCCGGGCCAGAGCCTGGTCGCCCTGATGGTCGCCCCCCATGCCATGGACGCCTTCCTGACCTTCACCGCCCGCCATGCCGGCGCCGAGATCGTCTACCGGTCCGACCGCTTCACCGGCGAACGCGGCCCGGGCAAGGTGTTCGAATACACCTGGAACCACACCACCCTGCGCGCGCTGAAGGTGGACCCCACCATCACCTATCTGCAGGTGCGCTATGGCGGGCCGGACCCGGTGGCCCAGGTCGCCCGCATCCGCGAGATCTTCGGCGAGGAGGTTCTGCAGCATCTGGAGGTGATGCGCGAGGGCGGCCGGTGCATCTTCGCGGGTCTGCCCATCGTCCGCTTCACCACCGAGGCGCGGCTGGAGGAGATCATCCGCATCCACGAGGCCGAGGGCTGCATGATCTTCAATCCGCACCGCTATACGCTGGAGGAGGGCGGCCGGCAGTCGGTGGATGACCGTCAGCTTGCCTTCAAGCGCGAGGCCGATCCCAAGGGCCTGCTGAACCCCGGCAAGATGATCAGCTGGGACCGGCCGGATTGGGACTACAGCCGCATGTATGCCTATCCCGGCCTGCGCCCGGCCCCGGCCGCGGAGGCCGGCGGATGACCACCCGCGCGCTGGTCGTCTTCGCCCATCCCCTGGCGGAGAGCCTCTCGGCCGCGCTGCACGCCCGGGTGGTCGACACCCTCGCCGCCAGGGGCTGGACGGTGGACGATTGCGACCTCTATGCCGAGGGTTTCGATCCGGTGCTGAGCGCGGAGGAGCGGCGGCGCTATCACGACATCCCGGCCAATCTCGCCCCGGTCCGGGATCATGTGGAGCGGCTGCGCGCCGCCCAGGCGCTGGTGCTGGTCTTCCCGGTGTGGAACTTCGGCTTCCCGGCGATCCTGAAGGGCTGGTTCGACCGGGTCTTCCTGCCGGGGGTGTCGTTCCGGCTGGAGGGGGGGCGGGTGCGGCCCAACCTGACCCATGTCCGGCGCCTCGCCGCAGTCACCACCTATGGCGGCACCCGTCTGCGCGCCTTCCTGGCCGGCGATCCGCCGCGCCGGGTGGTGACGCGCGCGGTGCGCTATGTCTGCCAGCCGGCGGTGATGCGCTATCTGGCTCTGTATGACATGAACCGCGCCGGCCCCGCACAGCATCGCGCCTTCCTCGATCGCGTGGGGCGCGAGATGGAGCGGCTGTGATGCGGGCGCTGGTGGTCTACTGCCATCCCTCGCCGCAATCCTTCACCGCCGCGGTGCGCGACCGGGTGCTGGCGGCGCTGGAGGAAAGGGGGGCCGAGACGCGGCTGATCGACCTCTATGCCGAGGGTTTCGCGCCGGTGCTGAGCCTAGCCGAATGGGAAGGCTACGCCCGGGGCGATTGCACCCCGGTGGCCGCCCATGTCGCGGCGCTGCGCTGGTGCGACACGCTGATCTTCGTCTATCCCACCTGGTGGTATGGCCAGCCGGCGATCCTGAAGGGATGGCTCGACCGGGTGCTGCTCCCGGGGGTGGCCTTCTCGATGCCGCGGCCCAACGAGACGATCCGCCCCATGCTGACCCACATCACCCGGCTGGGCGTGTTCACCACCTGCGGCGCGTCCTGGTGGCTCACCCGCCTCGTCGGCGCGCCGGGCAAGCGCACGATCCTGACCGGGGTGCGACTGCTGTGCGCGCCGCGCTGCCGCACCGCCTATGCGGCGCATTACCTGATGGACAGCTCGACCCCGGAAAGCCGCGCGCGCCACCTGGCGCGGGTCGACCGGGTGCTGCGGGGCTTTCTGGGGCGGCCGACCGCGCGGCGCGCCGGGCCGTCGGCCGAGGCGAGGGAAGGGCCATGACACGACGCTTCTTCTGGCATGAATACCGCACCACCGAATGGGCCGCGGCGGACCCGGCGCGGACCATCGCGGTGCTGCCGACCGCGGCGGTGGAACAGCACGGGCCGCATCTGCCGGTGGGCGTGGACATGCTGATCAATCAGGGCATGCTGCGCACCGTGTGCGACATGCTGCCCGGCGACATCGACATCCGCATCCTGCCGGTGCAGGCGGTCGGCAAGTCGAACGAGCATCTGGACGCCGCGGGCACCCTGACCCTGACCGCGGCGACCGCGCTGGCCGCCTGGGTCGAGATCGGCCAGTCGGTCGCCCGCGCCGGCCTGCGCAAGATGGTGATCGTGAACAGCCATGGCGGCAATCTCGATCTGATCGGGATCGTCGCGCGCGAGCTTCGCGTCCGCGCGGGGATGCTGGTGGTCAAGTGCCAGTGGGGCGCATTCGGCCATCCGCCGGGCATGTTTCCGCCCGAGGAGCTGAAATACGGAATCCATGGCGGCGATGTCGAGACATCGCTGATGCTGCATTTCCATCCGGAACTGGTGGCGATGGAGGCGGCGCGCGACTTCCGCTCCTCGGCCGAGACCGATTCCGTTCCGCCCACCGGCCCGGTCGCCTGGGGCTGGATGGCGCGCGACCTGAACCCCGACGGGGTGGTCGGCAATGCCGCACGCGCCAACGCCGAGAAGGGCCGCGCGACGGCGGAACATCAGGCGCGCGGGTTCATCGACATGCTGGCGGCGCTGCGCGACATGCCGCTTGACCGCTTCGCGCCGGCGGCGGGCGGCTAGCCGGGCGGCGCGGCCCCGGGGCGGTCAGCCCGCGGCGAGGAGCTCGACCTCGACCAGGAATTCCGGCCGGGTGAAGCCCGAGACGATGATCAGCGTCGAGGCCGGTGGCGGATCGACCCCGGCAAAGGCCGCATCGCGCGCCCGCATGTAGCCCGCCATATGCGCGCGGTCGGTGACGAAGCCGGTGACGCGCAGCACATGTTCCGGGCCGAGCCCCGCCTCGGCCAGGATGGCCAGCCCGTTGGCCAGGCAGATCCGCGCCTGCGCCTCGGCATCGGGCGGGACGGTGCCGTCACGCGCCAGCCCCAGCTGTCCCGAGACGGCAACGATGCGGCCCGCACCCTCGACCGCGATGCCGTGGGAATAGCGAGCGAAGGGCGGGGCGATGCCCGCCGGCGACAGCGCCCGGCGCCGGGCGGTCATGGCCGCCCCCCGGGGACGGGCACCTTGTGGTTCAGCCGCTCGGCCATCAGCGCCCCGATCGCCGCCGCGTCGAAGGGCTCGCCCAGGAAATCGAACAGCGGCCGCAGCGCCGCGGGATCGGCGGCGTAATCCTCATAGCGCATCAGGATGCAGCGGTCGGGATGGGCGTCGCGCATGGCCGCGAAGCGGGCATCGGCATCGTCCAGAACCTCGCGAACCCGTTCGGGGGGCATCTGCGTCCACCAGCCTGACCGGGCGACATCCTGCCAGCGACGGGTGTTGAACACCAGCCGCGCGCCGGGGAACGCCTCCAGCAGGAATTCGGCATAGGCGCGGAATTCCGGCCCGGACATCGCCAGGCGGGTGTGGCGGATCTCCTTGAAGCCCAGCACGCGGCTGTCCGGTTCGGGCCGCAGCACGTGGCGCAGGAAGCCGTTGAGCGATTCGGCCATGATGCGCCGCACCCGGATGCCGTTCGCGCCGAACCAGGGATGCTCGGGGCCGGCATCGCGGCGCAGATAGTCGTGCCGCGCCCTGCGCAGCGCCTGCAGATAGCGGAACAGGTGAAACAGCGCGTTCTCGTTCTCGCCGCGGATCAGATAGCCCGGGATCGCGTTCAGCACGCGGTTGAGTACCGTCGAGCCGCTGCGGCCATAGGTGAGCAGGAACACGAAGCGATACCCCGACAGGAGCGGCGTCGCGCCGGGCGGGGCGGCGGGTGGGGGTGGGGTCATCTCTCCTCTCCGCTCTGGCGGTCCGCCGGGCCGGGTTCCGTCTCGACCCCGGCCAGAAGCCGGGAAAGGCTGTCGCGGAAACTCTCCACCGTGCGATCCTGCCGGGCGCGGGCGATCAGCCGCTCGACGGCGGCCCGGCGCAGCCCGGCATCGGCATGGAGCGCGCGAAGCTGGGCGACATAGCCCGCGACATCGTCGGGCCCGGCGACGTAATGGGGCCAGTCCTCGCCCAGATAGTCGGCCACCCCCCCGATCCGCGGGGTCACCAGCGGCACGCCGCGCGCGCCCATTTCCAGCAGGATGTTGGGCATTCCGTCGAAGCGGGCGGTGTAGAGGAAGGCGAACACCTCGTCCACCGGAAGCTGGGCGGGTTCCGTGAACCCGCCGCGGTGGTGCACATTGGGCGGCATGACGGCCCAGTCCAGCGGCTCGTCCTGAAGCACCGCGCTGCCGAAGACCAGGAACTCCAGCTCGGGCAGGGCGGCGGCGATGCGGGCCAGGATGCCGGGATTCTTCTGCGCGTCCAGCCGCGAGGCCCACAGCACCCGGTTGCTGCCCTCGGGCGGGGTCACCGGGTCGATCCGCACCACGGGATAATGCAGCACCGCGGTCTGGCGGTCGGGCAGGCCGAAGCGCTGCACCAGCTCGTCGCGATACCAGCTGTTGTCGAAGACGAAGCGGTCGGCATGGGGCGCGAGGTCGGGGACGTAGCGGAAATAGCCGTCATAGATTCCCGACGGGTGGATGTGCGCGCAGAAGCACGAGACCATCAGCCGCCCGACCATAGACCGGGCGCGCGCCGCGGTCTCGGCCCCGGCGAAGGTGGTATAGCCGACATAGGAATGCACGAGCTGCACGAATCGCGGCGAGAGCACCTCCAGCGCGGCGATCACCGCCTCGCAGCGCAGCCGGATCGGCAGGGCGCGGAACTCGGTGGCGAACTCCTCCTCGTAAAGGCCGGGCAGGTTGATGATCTGCCCGGCATGTTCGGCGAATTGCGGCGCGACCATGGCGCCGTCGCACAGCAGCATCGCCGAATCCATGCCCAGCGCCCGGGCGGCGCCGTGATGCCAGACCCCCACCCGCTCGGCGCCGCCGATCTCCAGCCAGGGCATCACCACCAGATGATCCACGCCGCGGGGAAAGCGCGCGCGCAGCAGCTCCTGCAGGGCGAGCAGATGCGCGGGCTCCTCGGGCGACCAGCGCAGCCGCCCGCGCGCCAGTTCCCGCAGCGGCCCGCTGCCCGGAAAGCTGCGGGCATGGGCCATCGCCTGAAGCCGGACCTCGGGCGACATGGCGGTCAGGTCGCCCAGCCGCGGATTGGTCGACATCCGCCCCAGCGCCATGCCCCGGGTCTTGCCGGCCAGCGCCGACCAGATGCCGGTGGGCAGGATCCCCATCCGCCACCACCAGGCGAAGTCGTCCTGCCAGTCGCGGAAATAGAGCCAGTCGGACCAGTCGGGGGGCACCTCCTCGGGCCTGCCGAGCCGCCGCCCCTCGGCCCGGCCGGGGCCGGCATAGTGGCGGCGGAAATCGGCCTCGGTCCAGACCCCGCGGGCGCGCAGGGCGACCAGGTCGGCATAGGCCTGCCAGTAGGGGCCGATGTCGTCGTCGCGTCCGCCGTCGGTCATGCCGCCTCTCCCTTGCGGCAGGGCGCCCCCTGCGCCCCGGACAGGCCGCTGTCGGGATAGAGCGCGGGGTCGCGCAGGATGGCGATGGTCTCGCCCGCGGCGGCCGCGCGCTGCCCGGCACGCACCGCCGCCCACAGCGCGCGGATCAGCGCCTCGGCGCTGTCGGGCAGCGGGCCGTCGAGCGGCTGGCGCAGCATGGCGATGACCGGCACCCGCACGCCCAGGCGCAGGCGCTCGAACAGGCCCGAGAGCACCAGATCGGGGCGCGCGAGGTCGAGCCAGCGGCAGACATAGCGCCCATCCGGGGCGATCTCGGCATGGATCGGGGGCAGGGCGATTCCGGCGCGCGGGTCGTCGTCGAACGCCCGCGCCGCGGCGTCGAACCAGGCGGGATCGACCCAGCTTCCGGCGGTGCGGTAGACCGCGCGCTCCCTTCCCCCGTCGGGGGCGAAGGCGAGCCGTTCGACCGCGCCCGACCGCGCCAGCAGGCGGACCCTTGCGGGCAGGGACTCGACGGCCAGCGGCGCGGCGACCTGCGGGGCGAGGAGATCGTCGAGCAGGAGCGGCGCCACCGCCGGGGGGCGGTCGGCGAAGCGGCCCGCGATCGCGGCCTCGAGCGCGGCGACCGCGCGCGCCGGCATCGGGCATGGCGCCCAGAGCGGGCCGGGAAAGGCGTGGGCGGCGGCGGGATGCACGGTGACCGGCACCGGCCCGCCGGTATGGGCGGTCCAGGCGGGCGCGTTGCGCTGGGCATTGGCCAGCGCCGGGGCGCAGGGATCCGCGACCGGGTCGGGAAGGATCATGCGCACCATGCGCATGCATTCCAGCAGCGTGCGGTGGAACTGTCCGAACAGGGCGGCGAAGCAGTCCGAGCCGAGATCGAGGACGATGCTGCCCGGGAACTGCACCAGCGGGCGCATCAGGAAGCGCCGGACATACCATTCGCCCAGGCGGAAATGCTCGGTCAGAAGCCGGGTCGAGATGACCTTGGCGCCATGGGCGGCGGCCAGGCGGGCCGGCGCGGCGAGCCCGCCGCCCTCGTCCACCACCAGCACCGGCTGGAAGGCGCCGTCCTCATGGGCCGCGGCCGCGGCCAGCAGGCGGTCGACCAGGATGTCGGCGGCGCGCAGCCCGTCGAGGCTGGCGAACAGGAAGATCTTGGGCCGGGCGTCGAGCCCTTCCAGCACCGCCTCGGCAGCGGTGACCACGTTCCAGTTGAGATTGGGCAGGGGCAGGCGCCTCTCGCGCCGTCCCAGGCGGTGGAATTCGGTGATCAGCGATTCGAAGGCGCCCTGCCGATCCACCTCCTGCCAGAACCATGGCGGCAGCGGCTCGGCGCCGATGCGCGGATCGGCCATCGGGGTCAGCCCGTCGGCGAAGGCGCGGGGGCCGCCGGCCGCGGCCCTGGCGCGGGTCAGGGCGGCGACATTCTCGGGGGCGAACAGCCGCGAGGGGCCGTGGATCATGCCGGGGGTCAGGCCCAGGCTCTGGGCGGCCGGCTTGACGCGGTAGAAGCACACCGTGCCGGGCAGCGGGCTGTGGCGGACCCCGCCATGGATGGTATCGCACGACCAGGCCCAGTCCTCGTTGCCCAGCCCCGTGCGCAGGCTGTTGCGGGGAAGCGGGAATTCGGCGATCAGGCTGCGGTGCAGCACGCATTTGTTCGAATAATACCACTCCGCCGCCAGGAACAGGGGATGGAAGCGCGGATCGCGGCTGTCGATGATCCGCCGCAGGTCCAGGATGTCGCCGAATCGGGCGAAGATCTCGGTATGCCAGACGGTGCGCGGGTCGATCCGGCCTGCCGCCAGCGCCTCGAAGAACACGAGATACCAGTTCGAGGAATAGAGATCGTCGCCGTCGTGCAGGAACACCCAGTCATGGCTGGCCGCGGCGATGCCCTCGGCGCGGGCCGCGCCCAGATCGCCGTGATCGACATGCAGCACCCGGTCGATGTCGCCGCGGAACCGTTCCAGCGCGGCCAGGGTGGGGGCGTCGGGCCGGTCGGCGACGGCGAGGATCTCGACCTGGTGGCCCTGCGCCGCCGCCGTCTCGCGCGCCAGAAGCAGGCTGCGCAGCGTCGCGGGCAGAAGCGGCCCCTCGCGATGCAGGTTCACGACCGCCGTTGCCCGGCCAGCGCCCATGCCTCCGCCTCTCGATCCAGTGCCTATCCGAACCCGCGCCATGCGGACGACGCTGCCGCAGCCCCGTCGACCGGCCCGGGGAAAATCCCGGCTGCGGCTTGCCGGCCCCCTGTGGTTCTGGCACTCTGTCGGCCTCTCGTCAAACACGGGGATCACGGCCCATGCCGGCGCTTGTCGCCATCATCCTCGGGCTCGGTCTGGCGTTGTTCGCGCTCGGGCGCTGGCGGGCCCGGCCCGCCGCCATCCCCGCGCTGGCCGGCGCCAGCCGCGAGGAATGCGCCGCGGCGCGGCGCATCGGCTATGTGCCCCGGCCCGGGCAGGACCCCGTGACGGCGATCGAGGATCCGCGCCTTGCCGCGATGGCGATCGTGCTGATGATGGGCGCGCTGGACGGGCCGCTGAACCGCGACGAGGTGGAGCAGATCGTGATCGAGGCCCAGGTCACCTTCGGCACCGACCGCGCCACGGCCGAGGCGCTGGCGGTCACCGCGGCGTGGATCCTGCGCCGTGCGCGGGGGCGGCGCGATCTGCTGGCCCGGCTGGCGGCGGTGGTCGCGGCGCGGGCCGGGCGCGAGGCGGCGCCGGATCTGATGCGCATGGCCTCGGCCGCTGCCGCCCATGCCGGGCCGATCGGCCGCGAGGCGCAGGCGGCGCTGGACGTGATCGCGCGGGCCTTCCGGGTGAATGTCTGAGGGGGGAGAGCGGCTCGACCGGCTTCTGGTGGCGCGCGGGCTGGCCGACAGCCGCGCCCGCGCCCGGCGGCTGGTGGAGGCGGGCGCGGTGACGGTGGATGGGCGGGTGGAACGGCGGGTGGCGGCGCGGATCGCCCCGGCCGCCGCCGTCGCGGTGACGGCGGATCCCTGCCCCTGGGTTTCGCGCGCGGCGCTGAAGCTTCTGCATGCGCTGGATGCCTTCGGGTTGCGGCCCCATGGGGTGGCGCTGGACCTGGGCGCCTCGACCGGGGGATTCACCGAGGTTCTTCTCGCCCGCGGGGCGTCCGAGGTGCATGCGATCGATGTCGGCCATGGCCAGCTGCACCCGCGGTTGCGCGCCGATCCCCGGGTGGTGCTGCATGAGGGGCTGAACGTGCGCGACCTGCGTCCGGGCATGGTGCCGATGCCCGACTGGATCGTGGCGGATTTGTCCTTCATCGGGCTGACCACGGCGCTGCCTGCGGCGCTGGCGCTGGCGCGGCCGGGGACGGTCCTGGTGGCGCTGATCAAGCCGCAGTTCGAGGCGGGCCCCGGCCAGGTCGGCCGCGGCGGCATCCTGCGCGACGGCCGGATCCATGCGGCGGTGCGGGCGCGGGTGGCGGCCTTCCTGCGCGAACGGGGCTGGCGGGTGACGCATGAGGGCGAGAGCCCGATCACCGGACAGGACGGCAACCGGGAATTCC
>RFGB01000265.1 GCA_003697125.1 Alphaproteobacteria bacterium | reverse complement strand
TCGGCGCTGCTGTTCGCGATCATCGTGGGGGGCATCTATCTGGGCATCTTCACCCCGACCGAGGCGGCGGCGGCCAGCCTGACGGTGGCGGTCCTGATCGGGCTGGCGCGCGGCCGGCTGGACGGGCGGCTGCTGATGCGCTCGGGCATCGAGACGGTGCGCCAGACCGCGGCGATCTTCCTGATCGCGCTGGCGGCCAAGCTGTTCACCGCCTTCGTCTCGCTGACGCGGATCACCCCGCTGATGCTGGACTGGCTCGAGGCGGCGGGGCTGTCCTTCGGCATGACGCTGGCCGCGATCGTGCTGTTCTACCTCGTCATCGGGATGTTCCTCGATTCGATCGGCATCCTGGTGCTGACGCTGCCCTTCACCGTGCCGGTGATGGCCAGCCACGGGGTCGACCTGATCTGGTTCGGGGTGATCGTGGTGAAGCTGCTCGAGATCGGGCTGATCACGCCCCCGGTGGGGCTGAACATCTTCGTCATCAAGGGCGTCACCCCGCCCGAGGTGACGCTGTCCACGGTGTTTCGCGGCGCGGCCGCGTTCCTCGTCCTCGACCTTCTGGTGCTGCTCCTGATCCTGCTCGTGCCGGGGCTGTCGCTGTGGCTGCCCTCGACCGCGGCGGGCTGAGCCGGTTCAGCCCCGCCGGCGCCGCGGGCGGGACGGCGGGTCGCCTGCGACGATCAGCCCGCCCCCCGGCATCTGCCGCGCCAGAGCCAGCGCCGCGGGATCGGCCAGGTTGCGGCGGCGGTTCTGGGCGCTCCGGAAGGCGTGTTCGCGGGTCAGCGCCTCGGCCCGGTGGCCCTGACGGGCGCGCAGCGCCTCCAGGATCGCGCGGTGATCGCCATGGGCGCGGGCCAGCTGGCGCGCGGTGGTCGCGGGATCGCCGCGATCGAAGATGATCGCGGCGGGGGCGACCAGGGGCAGATGCAGCATCTGGCCGATCGCGATGGCGATGGCGCGGTTCTGCGCCGCCTCGACCAGCGCCCGGTGGAAATCCGCGTTCATCTCGGCCCAGCGCCGGCGGCACGCCTCGGAGGCGATGCCACCGGCAAGCATGGTCTCAGCCTCGGCCAGCGCATGGTCGAGCCGCCGCTCGGCCTCGGCGGGAAGCCCGCGTTCGGCGGCGAGGCGCGCCGCCATCGCCTCCAGCTCGCCGCGCACCTCGATCGCATCGGCGATCTCGGCGATGGTGAAGCCACGCGCGGCGAAGCCGCGGTTGCGCTCGCGCGTCAGAAGCCCCTCATGCTCCATGGCGCTCATCGCCAGGCGCGCGATGGTGCGCGAGACGCCGAGGCTCTGGGCCACCCCCACCTCGCGCAGCCGCGCGCCCGGCGGATAGCAGCCGGCCAGCAGCATCTCGCGCAGGCGCCGCGTGGCGGAGTCGAGCTGGACGCTCATCGGCCGCCCACCCGGCCCGGCGCCGGCATCAGGCCGGTGCGCCGGGGCCGTCGATGCGCAGCAGCACGTCCTGGCCGCTGGCCACCTCGACCCTGGCGAAATCCCTGCGCGCCATCAGTTCCCCGGCGAGGCAGACCACCGGATGGGGCCGTCCCCGGACCGGGATCGGCCGCCGGTTGCGCCGATAGTCGCGATAGGCGGCGGGGTGGAGGAACAGGAAGGTCAGCAGGTCCTCGTCGGATTCGAAGGGGCCATGCTCGGCGCGGATGCGCGGCAGCACCGGCTCGTCCATCCCCTCCTGCGGGTCGATCGGGGGCGCGTCGCCGGCCAGCCGGTCCTGCACGTCTGGATCCAGCGGCGCGATCGGCCGGCCGAAGGCGCCGCGGGCATAGAGCCGCAGCGCCTCGGGCGGGTTGGCATAGCGTTCCCCCTCCAGGACGTTCATCAGCGCCTGGACGCCGACGAACTGCGAGAAGGGCGTGGCCATGTGGGGATAGCCCAGTTCGCGCCGCACCCGCTCGGCTTCCTCCAGAACCTCGGGCAGGCGGTCCTCCAGCCCGCGATCCTTCAGCTGCTGGGCGAGGTTCGAGATCATGCCCCCGGGGATCTGGTGGCCGACATAGCGCTGGTAGAATCCGGGGTCGAAGGGCTTCTCCTCCGGGATCGGCCGGCCCTCGCGATGGGCGACCCAGGTGAACCAGTCGTCGATTGTGTCGAGGCAGTCCGGGTCGACATCGACGCTGCGCCCCTCCTCCAGCGCCATGCGCAGGATGTCGCCCGCCGCCGGCAGCGAGGCGCCCCAGGCCAGCGGGCGCGCCGCGGTCCAGATCACGTCGACGCCGGCGCGGATCGCCTCGCGACAGGCCGCGCGTCCCAGCCCGGCGGTGGTGTGGCAGTGGAAGTCCAGCTCGACCTCGCCGATCGCGGCGCGCATGCGCGTGATCGCCGAGCGCGCCCGCTCGGGCATCATCACGCCGGGCGAGTCGGAGAGGATCACCGCATCGACGCCATGGGCGACGAATTCCGCGGCCTTGGCGGCGAGATATTCATCGGTATGCACGGGGCTTTCGTTGAAGCCGACCAGCCCCTTGATGCGGAAGCCGAGGCGGCGGCCCTCGGCGATCAGGAAGGCCATGTTGCCGAGGTCGTTCAGCCCGTCGAACAGCTTGAAGCTGTCCACGCCGTTGCGCATCAGCGTCTCGAGGAACAGCCGCTGCACGTCATGGGGCTGGGCGGTCCAGCCCCACAGGTTGCGCGCGCGCACCAGCACGTCGAATCGCGTCCCGGGCATGCGGTGGCGCAGCAGGCGCATCCGTTCCCACGGATCCTCGTGCAGATACATCGCCGCCGTCTCGAAGGTGACGCCGGCCGCGACGCAGACGGCATCGAAACCCGCCCGGTCCATCACATCCGCGATCGGCAGCATGCTTTCGGTGCGCATGCGCGTGGCCCACAGCGACTGCTGGGCGTTGCGGATCGTCTCGTCCAGCAGCTTCAGCTTCCGTGCCGTCATCGGATGATCCCCTTCCTCGCCGGCTCAGCCCTCGCCCAGCAGCATCAGCGTCTCGCCCCTGGCCACCACCTGCTGGTTCTCGACCAGGATCGACAGGACCACGCCGTCGCAGGGCGCGGTGATCGGGGTGAACAGCTTCATCACCTCGACAATGCCCAGCTGCGCGCCCTTGCGCACCCGGTCCCCGACCGTGACGAAGGGCGCGGCACCCGGGGCCGGGGCGGCATAGAAGGTGCCGGCCATGGGCGCGGTGACCGGGCGGGCATCGGGGCGGGCGTCGGGGCGGGGGAC
>RFGB01000264.1 GCA_003697125.1 Alphaproteobacteria bacterium | reverse complement strand
GTTGAAGCGGTTCGACCCCGAGCGGCTGCAGGGGCGCATCGAATCGGGCGGGGTGGCCGGCCTGCTGGGCAGCCGCAAGGCGCGGCTCTGGACCGAGTTCGAGCGGCTCTATGCCGAGATCGCCCGTGAGGCCGAGGATGATTTCCAGACCCTGTTCGGCAGGGAATTCGCCCGCGCCTATCAGGCGCAGATCAGGAAGCTTTGATCCGGTCGCCGGGCCGGGCAGGAGGGAGAGGACGATGCGCGCTTTCCGGACCATACGACTGGCATTGCTGGGCCTGGCCGCGCTGGTCGCGGCCTGCGCCGCGCCGCCGCCGCCGCCAACCACCGTGGCGCTGACCATCGCCGCCACGCCCGAGATGAACGACGCCGCCCCGGCGCGCATCCAGGTCTACTACCTCGCCTCGGCGGCCGGCTTCCGCGGGCAGGACTATTTCGCCCTGTCGGGCGACCCGAAGGCGGCGCTGGGGGCCGATCTGGTGGCCAGCGACGAATATCTCCTCAGCCCCGGCCAGACGGCCACCGAATCGCGCAGCTTCGACCAGCCGGTCAGCCATGTCGGGGTGGTCGTCGGTTTCCGCGACATCGGCAGCGCCGGCTGGCGGGCGATCCTGCCGCTGAGCGCGAACGCGCCCAACGCGGTGAAGATCACCGTCGGGGCGAACGCGGTCAGCATCGGCGCGGGCAGATAGGCGGGGGCGGGCGGACGTGACCTGGGACAACAAGGTCGTCTGGAGCGAGGGCCTGTTCCTCCAGCCGCAGCATCTCCAGCAGGCCGACCGTTACGCCGAGGCGCTGGCCGCGGGCGTGGCGCGGCACCTGGCCAGCCATGGCTGGGGCCTCGCCCGGCTCGCGCTCGACGACGACCTGCTGCGCCTGGGCAAGATCGCGCTGGACGAATGCGCGGGGCTGACCCCCGACTTCGCGCCCTTCCGCGTGCCGCAGTCCGATGCCCATCCCGCGCCCCTGGATGTCCCCCACGAGATCAAGGACTGCCGGGTGCTGCTGGCGGTGCCCGCGCGCATTCCCGGCGCGCCCGAGGTGGACATGTCCGGCGCGCCGCGCTCCTCGGCCCGGTTCCGCGCCGAGGAGGTCGAGATCCCCGACGCCGCAGGCTCGGGCGCCGGTGCGGCCACCGTCGCCCTGGCCCGCACCCGCCTGGCGCTGGCGCTGGAGGTTGACGATCTGGCCGATCAGCTGACCATCCCGATCGCGCGGATCATCGAGGTCCGCCCCGATGGCGAGGTGGTGCTGGACCGCGGCTTCATCCCCACCGTGATCGACATCCGCGCCGCCCCCGCGCTGCACGGCTTCGCGCGCGAGATCGAGGGGCTTCTGGCGCATCGCGCCGAGGCGCTGGCCGGCCGCCTGTCCGAGGGCGGCAGCACCCGCGGGGTGGCCGAGATCGCCGACTTCCTGCTCCTGCAGACGGTCAACCGCACCCTGCCGCAGCTGCGCCATCTCGTCTCGGTCGAGAACACCCACCCCGCCCGGCTCTACCAGTTCCTGTCCGGGCTGGCCGGAGAGCTGGCCACCTTCATGACCGCCGAACGCCTGCCGCCGCAGCTGCCGGCCTATGACCACACCGACCTGACCGCGACCTTCCGGCCGCTGATGCGGGTGCTGCGGCAATACCTGTCGGCGGTCCTGGAACAGACCGCGATCCAGATCCCGATCGAGCCGCGCAAATACGGCGTGCATGTCGCGGTGATCGCCGACCGGCGGCTGATCGAGGGGGCGACCTTCGTCCTGGCGGTCTCGGCCGATGTCCCGGCCGAAACCGTGCGGCGCCATTTCCCCAACCAGGCAAAGCTGGGCCCGGTCGAGAGCATCCGCCAGCTGGTCAATTCCGCCCTGCCCGGGATCGCGATCCGCCCGCTGCCGGTCGCTCCGCGCCAGATCCCCTATCATTCGGGTGTGGTCTATTTCGAACTGGACCGGCAGAGCCCATACTGGAAGCAGATGTCCAGCTCGGGCGGGCTGGCGGTGCATGTGGCGGGGGACTTCCCGGGCATCGCCATGGAACTGTGGGCCATCCGGGACCGCTAGCATGGCCGCGTCGCCCATCAGCTTGCCCATCGGCCTGCCCGGCTTGGCGGCAGGAGGAGACGGCCCATGACCCGCGACGATCCCTTCGCCGAACCCTCCGACACCGAGAAGACGGTCGTCAACATCAACCCCGCCCGGCGCCGTCCGGCCGCGGCGCCCGAACCCGATGCCGCCCCGGCCGCGGCCCCGGAGCCCGGCGCGGCCGCGCGCGCCCCGCGCATGCCGGCCGCGCGGCGCCCGTCCGGCGCGCCCGATCCCGGCCAGGCGGCCACCGGGCTCAACCCGCTCAATGCCGCCGCCGCGCCCCTGTTCGCCCTGGTCGGCCGCATCCGCAACCGCGCCCAGCACCCCGACCCCGATGCCCTGCGCGAGAATGTCGTGCGCGAGATCCAGGCCTTCGAGGCCCGCGCCGCCCGCGCCGGCCTGCCCCAGCGCAGCATCCAGATCGCGCGCTATGCGCTGTGCGCCACCATCGACGATGTGGTGCTGAACACCCCCTGGGGCGGGCGGTCGAGCTGGACGGTGCGCTCGATGGTCGGCACCTTCCACAAGGAAACCGTGGGCGGCGAACGCTTCTATGAGCTTCTGGCGCGGCTGGAGCGGGAGCCCGCGACCAATCGCGAGCTTCTGGAGTTCCTCTATGTCTGCCTCAGCCTCGGCTTCGAGGGGCGGCTGCGGGTGGACCCGCGTGGGGCGGAGCGCCATCTGGCCCTGCGCGCACAGCTGGCGCGGCTGATCCGCGCCCATCGCGGGCCCTCGGACGGCGCGCTCTCGGTCCACTGGAAGGGGGTCGACCTGCCGCACCGCCCGCTTTCGGCCTGGCTGCCGCTGTGGGCGATCGCCGCCACCACCGCCGCGCTGCTCGGGGTGGCGTGGCTCGCGCTCTCCTCGATCCTGGCCCGCGACACCGACCGGCTGATGGGCCAGATCGCCGCCCTGCAGGCCGGCGCGGTGCCGCAACTGGAACGCCCCGCGCCGCCGCCGCCACCGCCGCCGCCACCGCCCCCGCAGCCCGACCGCGAACCGCAGGCGGCGCGGCTGCAGAAATTCCTGGAACCCGAGATCCGCGAAGGGCTGGTGACGGTGATCGAGAATGCCGACACCATCACCGTGCGCATCGCCGGCGGCGGCATGTTCCCCCCGGCCTCGGATGTGCTGAAGGCCCAGTTCGAACCGGTCATCGACCGCATCGCGCAGGCGCTGAACGACCAGCCCGGCCCGGTGATCATCGCCGGCCATTCCGACAGCGACCCCCTGCGCAGCGCCCGGTTCCAGAACTCCAACCAGGTGCTGTCACTGCGCCGGGCCGAGGCGGTGATGAAGCGGATGGCGGCGATCGTGAAGGACCCCGCGCGGCTGACCGCCGAGGGTCGCGGCGACAAGGAGCCCCTGGTGCCCAACACCACGCGCGAAAACAAGGCGCTGAACCGCAGGATCGAGGTGATCCTGCTCAAGTCGGACTGAGGCGATGCGACGGATCCTGCGCGTTCTGACCTCGACAACCTTCCTGGTGCTGTTCTTCACCACCCTGCTTGCGCTCACCATCTGGTTCCTGGGGCCGGTGCTGGGGGCGGCCGGAATCTATCCGCTGGAAGGGGTCCTGGCCCGCGTCATCGCCATCGCCCTGATCTATCTTCTGGCGATCATCGCCATTTTGGTCACGCTGCTGCGCCGGCGGCGCACCGAGGCGGGGATGGTCGAGGCGATCACCGCCGAGAGTGCGGAGGATCCCGCCGACGCCGCGGCGCGGGCCGAGATCGCCGAGCTGCGCACGCGCATGCGCGAGGCGCTGGCGCTGCTGCGCCGGTCGCGCCTTGGCGGGCGCTTCGGCCGGCGCCATGTCTATCAGCTGCCCTGGTACATCATCATCGGCCCGCCCGGCGCGGGCAAGACCACGGCGATCATCCGCTCGGGCCTGCAGTTCCCGCTGGCCGACCGCATGGGGCTGAAGCCGGTGGGCGGGGTCGGCGGCACGCGCAACTGCGACTGGTGGTTCACCAACGAGGCGGTGCTGATCGACACTGCCGGCCGCTATACCACCCAGGACAGCGACGAGACCGCGGATGCCCGCGCCTGGTCGGGATTTCTCGACATCCTCAAGCGCTACCGCCCGCGTCAGCCGGTCAACGGCGCCATGGTCGCGATCTCGCTGTCGGATCTCTCGCTTCTCGACGAGACCACGCGCCGCGCCCATGCCGCGGCGATCCGCAAGCGGCTGTCGGAGCTGCGCGAGCGGCTGGGGGTGCGCTTTCCGGTCTATGTGCTGTTCACCAAGGCCGACCTGATCGCGGGCTTTCAGGAATTCTTCGACAATCTCGGGCGCGAGGAGCGCGAGCAGGTCTGGGGCTTCACCCTGCCCCTGCCCGGCAAGGAGGGCGGGCCGCCCCCCGCCGAGGCGTTCGACGCCGAATTCGACCTTCTGCTGGAGCGTCTGAACGACCTGTCGCTGGAACGCATGCAGCAGGAGACCGATCCCGAGCGGCGCAGCCTGATCCAGTCCTTCCCCCTGCAGGTGGCCAGCCTGCGCGAGGTCGCCCGCGACTTCCTGGCCGAGGTGTTCGTCGAGAGCCGCTTCGAGGAGCGGCCGCTGATGCGGGGCGTCTATCTCGCCTCGGGCACCCAGGAAGGCACCCCGATCGACCGGCTGATGACCGGCATGGCCCGCGCCTTCGGCATCGGGCGCCAGGCGATCGGCGCCGGTCAGGGCCAGGGGCGCAGCTATTTCCTGCACCGGCTGCTGACCGATGTCATCTTTCGCGAGGCCGGCCTCGTCAGCGCCGATGACCGGGTGGAGCGGCGCTGGCGCTGGATCCTGCGCGGGGGGGTGGCGGCGGCGATCCTGGTGCTGGCCGGTTTCGGGGCGGCCTGGACGGCAAGCTTCCTCGGCAACCGCGCCCTTGTCGCCGAGGCGGCCGCAAAGCTCGACCGCTATCGCCAGCTGGTCGGCGGCATCAAGGTCAATCCCGTCAGCGACAGCGACATCGCCAGCGTGGTTCCGGCGCTGAACGTGCTGCGCGAACTGCCCGGCAACCCGGCCGCGGGGGCCGCGGCGCCGCCGATCAGCCTGACATGGGGGCTCTATCAGGGCGACGCCATCGGCACCGAGGCGGCACAGGCCTATCGCGCGGCGCTGAACCAGCTGCTGCTGCCGCGGCTGCTGCTGCGGCTCGAGGAGCAGATGCAGGCGAATCTCAACGATCCCGACCTGCTGTTCGAGCTCCTGAAGGCCTATCTGATGCTGGGCCTGCAGGGACCCATCGACCGCGACTTCCTGACCGCCTGGTTTCAGGCCGACATCCAGGTGACCTGGCCCGGCGACCAGAACGCCCGGCTGCGCAAGGATCTCGCCTTCCATCTGGACCGGCTGATCCACCAGCCGATGCAGAAGATCGCCCTGAACGGGCCGCTGGTGGACCAGGTCCAGAAGATCCTGGCCGAGACCCCGATTGCCGAACGGATCTACCGCTCGATCATCACCAGCCCGGCCGCGAAGGCCCTGCCCGACTGGCGGGTGATCGATGCCGGCGGGCCGACCACAGCGCGGGTGCTGGTGCGCCCTTCGGGCGAGCCGCTGAGCGGCGGGGTGGAGGGCATCTACACCTGGCGGGGCTTCCGCACGGTCTTCCTGCCCGAGGCCGGCGATGTCGCCACCCGGATCGCGCGGGAAAGCTGGATCCTCGGCCCCCATGCGGGCGAGGTCGCCTCGGAAGCCAACCTGCCCAACATCGCCCGCGACGTGATGAACCTCTACCTCAACGACTATGTGGCGAAATGGGAACGCATCCTGGGCGATCTCGACATCGTGCCGATCGCGAACCTCGCCCAGGCGGTGGAGGTGACCAACATCCTCTCGGGTCCGACATCCCCCATCGCCAACATCCTGATGAGCGTGTCGCAGGAAACCCGGCTGACCGAGGAGCGCAAGGCGGTCGATGTCGATGCGGCCAAGCGCGACACCGCCGGTTTCGCGGTCGAGGAGGCGATGCTGAACCTGACCGCGCGCCAGCAGACCTTCGTCAATCTCGCCCGGCGCGCCGCCCCCGGCCTGTCGATCGAGAAGCCCGACGCCCCGCCGGGGCAGTATGTCGAGGACCGCTTCGCCTGGCTGCACGAATTCACCAACCGCCCCGAGGGGCAGAAGTCGCAGCTCGACCTGGTTCTCGAGACGCTGGCCGCGGTGTATCAGGAGCTGAACCGCCTCTCGATCCAGGGCATCGCCCCGAACCTGAACCCGGGCCAGGGCGGGGCGATGGAACGGCTTCTCGAGGCCACGGGCCGGCTGCCCGACCCGGTGAAGCGCTGGGCCCGCCAGATCGCCAATGCCGGGTCGAACGTGCTGTCGGGCGGAATCCGCGCCCAGCTGAACAGCATCTGGCAGTCGCGGGTGCTGCCGGTGTGCCGCGCCGCGATCACCAACCGCTATCCCTTCGCGCGCGGTTCGGCATCGGATGTCGGGCTGCAGGACTTCGCGCGGCTGTTCGCGCCGAACGGGCTGATCGACAGCTTCTTCAACGAACATCTGCTGCCCCATGTCAATATCGGCCCCACCACATGGACCTGGAAGCGCGAGCCCGGGAAGGATCTCGGCATCTCGGATGCGGTGCTGGAGGCTTTCCAGATGGCGGCGCAGATCCGCGACGCCTTCTTCCTGCAGCCGGGCCTGCCCGCGATCACCTTCGACGTGAAGCCCCGCGCCGTGGACCCGTCGGCGCAGAAGGTGGTGCTGGAAATCGACGGCCAGGTGCTGGAATACGCCCATGGTCCGGTGGTGACCACGCCGATGACCTGGCCCGGCAAGGCGGGGGGGCGCACCCGGATCAGCTTCATGCCGGAAATCCCGGGGGTCGAGAACCAGCTCTCGCGCGAGGGGCCCTGGGCGCTGTTCCGGCTGCTGGACGCCGCACGCAAGGGCCGCACCCAGGTGGCCGACGAATTCAACGTCACCTTCACCGTCGGCGGGCGCTTCGCCATCTTCGACCTGCGCGCGGGCTCGGCCTTCAATCCCTTCGACCTGCCGGCGCTCGACCGGTTCCGCTGCCCGCAATCGCTCTAGGAGACGGCGCGATGGGCGGCGTGGGCGCATTCGGAAAGATCGCGGGGCTGGGCGACTTCCTGCGCCGCGACCTGCCGCCGGGATTCACCGCAGCCTGGGACGAATGGCTTGCCCGGGGCATCCTGGAAAGCCGCGCCGCGCTGGGCCCGCGCTGGGACGAGGCCTATCGCGTGGCCCCGATCTGGCGTTTCGCGCTGGGGCCGGGGCTGGCCGGCCGGCAGGCGGCGGCCGGGGTGCTGATGCCCAGCCAGGACCGCGTCGGGCGCAGCTTTCCGCTGACCCTCGTCGCGGCATTGCCGGCGGAAGAGGTGGAGACGGCGCTGGAAGACGAGGTGGCGATGCAGGAGATGGAGGAGGTGGCGCTCAGAACGCTCGACAGCGCGCGGGGAAGCGCGGCGCTGATCGCCGATCTTGCCCGGATCAGCCCGCCGCGGGGACGCCCGGGCCCCGCCCTGCGGGGCAGCCTGTGGCGGGCCTGGCTGGGCGAACGCGCGGTCGAGTGCCGCTTTCCCGCGCTGCCCCCCGCCGCCGCCTTCATCCGGCTGATCGATCCGGACGCGGAGGCGGCGGCATGACCCCGCCTCAGCTGCGCTATGCCGCCCGGACCCATGTCGGCCGGCGCCGGCGGATCAACGAGGACAGCATCCTGCCGATGCCCGACATCGGCGTCTTCGCGCTGGCCGACGGGATGGGCGGGCACGAAGGCGGCGACCTTGCCAGCCAGACCGTGATCGCCCGCATCGCCGCGGTCCCGCCCGGGCTGGATGCCGGCGCATTGCTGCGCGCGGTGCGATCGGCGATCCTGTCGGCCCACCAGGAGATCGCCGCCGAGGCGCGCGGGCGCGGCGGGATGATGGGCACGACGGTGGTGGCGCTGATCCTGACCGAGGGGCATTTCGCCTGCCTCTGGGCGGGGGACAGCCGGCTGTATCTGTGCCGCGCGGGCCATGTCGAACAGCTGACCGGCGACCATTCCCTGGTGGCCGAGATGGTGCGCAACGGCCAGCTTGCGCCCGAGGAGGCCGACAGCCATCCGCGTGGCAATGTCATCACCCGCGCGGTCGGTGTCGGCGACGCGCTGGAGCTGGACAAGATCCGCGGCACGATCCTGCCGGGGGACCGCTTCCTGCTGTGCTCGGACGGGCTGACCCGCTATGCCGGAAGCGGCGAGCTGACCCGCTTCCTGTCCGGCCGCCCGATCGAGAATGTCGCCGACGACCTGATCGACTTCGCCCTGGAACGGGGCGGCGAGGACAATGTCTCGGTGATCGTGGTCGAGATCGCCTGAGGCGATCGCGCCAGCGGCCGGGGCCGCGAATCGGGCCCCGGCCGGCGGTCGGGAGCGGTCAGGCGTTGCAGGCCGCCACCGCGCGGCGGGTCAGCACCTTGACCAGATGGGCACGGTATTCCGGGGTGCCATGGATGTCGCCCATCATCCCCTCGGGCGAAACCGACAGCCCTTCCACCGCATCGGGCGCGAAGTTCGACGAAAGCGCCCGCTCGGCCTCGGTCCAGCGGAACACCCCGCTCTCGGACGCCCCGGTGACCGCCACGCGCACCCCGTCCGGATAGCGCGCGACGAACACGCCGGTCAGCGCGAAGCGCGAGGCGGGCTGCTCGAACTTCTGGTAGTTCGCGACCTGCGGGATCGGGAAGCGCACCGCGGTGATGATCTCGCCTTCCTCCAACGCGGTCTCGAACAGGCCGCGGAAGAAATCGTCGGCGGCGATCTCGCGCGCATTGGTGACGACGGTGGCGCCCGATCCCAGCACGGCGGCGGGATAGCAGGCGGCGGGGTCGTTGTTGGCGAGGCTGCCGCCGATGGTGCCGCGGTTGCGCACCGCGGGGTCACCGATATGGGCGGCCAGCGCCGCCAGGGCGGGATAGGCGGTGGCCTCGCGCGCCACCTGGGCATGGGTGGTCGCCGCCCCGATGGTCAGCACCCCGCCCTCGGCGCGCACGCCCACCAGCTCGGGGATGCCGGTCAGGCTGACCAGCCTGCCCGGATTGGCCAGCCGCTGCTTCAGCGTCGGGATCAGGGTCTGGCCGCCGGCCAGCGGCTGCGCCTCGCCGGCCTTCAGCGCGGCGACCGCGTCGGCGACGGTGGCAGGCTTCACGAATTCGAAATCGTACATCTTCCGTCTCTCCTGTCGGATGAGCGGACGCCCCGCGGGGGGCGCCCGGTCAGGCTCGGCCGGCGGCCTGGATGGCTGCCCAGACCCGGGCGGGCGTCAGCGGCATGTCGATGTGCCGCACGCCCAGATGCCGCAGCGCATCGACCACGGCATTGACCATCGCGGGGGGCGAGCCGATCGCGCCCGCCTCGCCGCAGCCCTTCGCCCCCAGGGGGTTGTGGGTGCAGGGGGTGACGCAGCTGTGGTCGACCGCGAACATCGGCAGGTCGTCGGCGCGGGGCATGGCATAGTCCATGTAGGAGGCGGTCAGCAGCTGGCCGTTCTCGTCATAGACCGCATTCTCGAGCAGGGCCTGACCGATCCCCTGGGCCAGCCCGCCATGCACCTGCCCGTCGACGATCAGCGGATTGATGACATTGCCGAAATCGTCCGCGGCGTAGAAGCCGACGATCTCGACCTTGCCGGTGTCGGGATCCACCTCGACCTCGCAGCCATAGGCGCCGGAGGGGAAGGTGAAGTTGGCCGGGTCGTAGAAGGCGGTCATCTCCAGCCCCGGCTCCAGCGTCTCGATCGGATAATTGTGCGGGACATAGGCGGCAAGGCAGACCTCGCCCCAGCTCTTCGACCGGTCGGTGCCCTTCACCGTGAAGGTGCCGTTGGCGAAGTCGATGTCGGCCTCGTTCGCCTCCAGCAGATGGGCGGCGATCTTCTTCGCCTTCTCGATCACCTTCTCGGTGGCGCGCACGATGGCCGAACCGCCCACCGGCAGCGAGCGCGAGCCATAGGTGCCCATCCCGAAGGGGGTGTTGGCGGTGTCGCCATGCACCAGCTCGATCTGGCTCTCGTCGATGCCCAGCATCTCGGCGACGATCTGGGGGAACACGGTGTCATGGCCCTGGCCGTGGCTGTGGCAGCCGGTCAGGATCGTCACACCGCCGGTGGGGTTCACGCGGATGGTGGCGCTTTCGTACAGCCCCGCCCGGCAGCCCAGCGCGCCGACCATGGCCGATGGGGCGATGCCGCAGGCCTCGACCCAGGTCGAGACCCCGAACCCGCGCAGCTTGCCGCGCGCCTCGCTCTCGGCCTTGCGCCTGGCGAAATTGGCGTGGTCCGAGATCTCGAGCAGCTTGTCGAGCGTGGCGTGGTGGTTGCCGGTGTCATAGACCAGCGCCACCGGCGTCTGATAGGGGAACTCCTCGGGCCGGATGAAATTGCGCCGGCGGATCTCGATCGGATCGATGCCGAGCTCGGCCGCGGCGATGTCGATCACCCGCTCCAGCGCGAAGGTCGCCTCGGGCCGGCCGGCGCCGCGATAGGCATCGACCGGCACGGTGTTGGTGAACACCGCCTTGACGTTCACATAGATCAGCGGGGTGCGGTAGGTGCCCGCCATCAGCGTGCCATAGAGATAGGTGGGCACCGAGGTGGCGAACAGCGACAGATAGGCGCCCATGTTGGCCAGCGTGCTGACGCGCAGGGCCTGGAAGATGCCGTCCTTGTCCAGCGCCAGTTCGATGGTGGTGACATGGTCGCGGGCCTGCGCGTCGGTGACGAAGCTTTCCGACCGGGTCGCCGTCCACTTCACCGGACGCTTCAGCACGCCGGCGGCATGGGTGACCAGCGCCTCCTCGGCATAGTGATAGATCTTCGATCCGAAGCCGCCGCCCACATCGGGGGCCACGACGCGCAGCTTGTGTTCGGGGATGCCCAGCACGAAGGCCCCCATCATCAGCCGGATGACATGGGGGTTCTGGGTGGTGGACCACAGGGTGTAGCTGTCCGCGGCGGGATCGTATTCGCCGATGGCCGCGCGGGGCTCCATGGCGTTGGGCACGAGGCGGTTGTTGACCAGCTCGAGCCTGGCGACGTGATGGGCCTTGGCGATCGCCTCGTCCACCGCGGCGCGGTTGTCCTCGATGAAGCCCCAGTCATAGCACAGGTTGTCGCGCAGGCTGTCATGGACCTTCGGCGCGCCGGGCTCCAGCGCGCGGGCCATGTCCAGCACCGCGGGCAGCTCCTCGATCTCGACCTCGATCGCCTCGGCCGCGTCGCGCGCCTGCTCGGGCGTCTCGGCCACCACCGCCGCGATCGGATCGCCGACATGGCGCACCACGCCCTCGGCCAGGACCGGGTGGCGCGGCTCCTGCATCGGGTTGCCGAACCGGTCGGTGACCAGCCAGCCGCAGGGCAGCCCGCCCTTGTCCTTGAAGTCCTCGCCGGTGAAGATGCGCAGCACCCCCGGCATCTTCGCCGCGGCCGAGACGTCGAGCCGCCTGATGCGGCCATGGGCGACGTCCGAGCGGCGGAACCATGCATAGGCCTGGCCCGGGCGGTTCAGATCGTCGGTATAGCGGCCGCGCCCGGTCAGGAAGCGCACGTCCTCGCGCCGCTTGATGGGCGCGCCGATGCCATGATCCTTCGGCATTCTGTCCTCCCTGTCGTTCCTGTCGCCCGCCGCGCGGTCAGCGCATCGCGGCGGCGGCGGCCTGGATCGACTTGACGATGTTGTGGTAGCCGGTGCAGCGGCAGATGTTGCCTTCCAGATATTCGCGGATCTCCTGCTCGGAGGGGTCCTTGTTCTCGGCCAGCAGCGCCGCGGCCGACATCACCATGCCCGGCGTGCAGAAACCGCATTGCAGCCCGTGATGATCCTGGAAGGCCTGCTGGATCGGGCTGAGGCTGCCGTCGGGATTGGCCATCCCCTCGATGGTGCGCACCTCGGCACCGTCGGCCTCGACCGCCAGCATGGTGCAGGACTTCACCGCCTTGCCGTTCACATGCACCACGCAGGCGCCGCACTGGCTGGTGTCACAGCCGATATGGGTGCCGGTCAGGCCCAGATGCTCGCGCAGGAAGGTGGAAAGGAGTGTGCGCCCCTCGACCTCTCCCGACGCGGCGCGACCGTTGACCGTCATGGCTATGCTTGGCATCTGGCTCTCCCCGGAATGATGGCTTCGGGCAAGACCCTAGCATTTTGCCGCGCGCCCGCAATCCCCTTGGCCGGGATCCGCCTCGCCCGTCCGGGCCCGGGGATGGGCCTTGCGGTAGATCTCCATCAGCCGCGATTCCTCCACCCCCACATAGACCTGGGTGGTGCCCAGCGAGGCATGGCCCAGCAGCGTCTGGATGGCGCGCAGGTCGCCCCCCGCGGCCAGAAGATGGGTGGCGAAGGAATGGCGCAGCGCATGCGGCGTGGCCGTGGCGGGCAGCCCCAGCGCCGCGCGGCATGACTGCATCAGCCCGCGCACGATGCGCCCGTCCAGCGGACCGCCGCGGGCACCGAGGAACAGCGCCCCCTCCGGCCCCGGATCATGGGGGCACAGCGCGACATAGGCCGCCACCGCCGCGCGCGCGGCCGGCAGCACCGGCACCATGCGTTCGCGCCCGCCCTTGCCCAGGATGCGCAGGCATTCCGGCAGCGGGTGGTCGGCCCGGCGCAGCGCCAGCGCCTCGGACAGCCTCAGCCCGCAGGCATAGAGCAGCGTGACCACCGCGACATCGCGCGCCGCGATCCAGGGTTCGTCATGCTGGCGGCCGGCCTCGTCCAGCACGGCCAGCGCCCCCTCGACCGGGATCGGCCGGGGCAGGCGCGCCTTGCGCCGCGGACCGCGGGCGGCCAGGAGCGCGGGCGATTCGATGCCGCGGCTCTCGGCCATCCAGCGGGCGAAGCCGCGCACCGCCGACAGCGCCCGCGCCGCCGAGGCCGCCGAGAGCCCGCGCCGGCGCAGCTCGGCCTGCCAGGCGCGGACATCGGCGGCGCCCAGCCCGGTGAGTTCGCCCGGGCCGGGCGGGCCGCCCAGATGCGCGGCCATGAAGTCCAGGAATCCGGCCACGTCGCGGCGATAGCCGGCAAGGGTGTGCGGGCTGGCCCCGCGCAACGCGGACAGCCCGGCCAGCCAGTCATCCAGCAGCGCGCGGGTCTGCGCCGCCACGTTCAGTCCAGCCAGCGGCGCAGGGTCAGTTCGAACACCCCGCCGAAGAACCGCAGCAGATCGGTGCCCTGATCGGGGCTGAAGCGGTGGGGATCCTCGGCCGCGACCAGCAGCATGCCCGGCCGCCGGCCCGGGCCGAGATCGAGGCGCATCACCGCCTCGGATCGCACCCAGTGGGCATGCTCGCCATAGATCAGCCCGCCATCGGCCAGCCCCTGGCGCAACAGCACGTCGCGCCCGCCGCAATAGGCATCGACCCCGCCCGGGGCCAGCGCGACGATCAGGTCGTGCATCGGCCCCGCCGGACCCAGCGGGGTGCCCGGCTTAAGGCCGGCGGTCTCGAGCCCGATCCGCACCACGTCGAGCGCGAGCAGCTCGGCCATCTCGCGCCCCGCGGCGTCGAGGAAGGCGGCGAAATCCTGCGCGCGCAGCAGCGCCAGCACCGCCCGGTGCACCTGATGGGTGCCGGCAAGGTTCTCATAGGCCGCGGCGATCACCGAACGGTGGCTGTGTTCCAGCCGGTGCAGCCGCTGCTCCAGCCGCTCCAGCAGCACGCCGCGCAGATCGACCACGTTGCGCCCCAGCGCGCCGCCGCCCGCCGCGATCAGCGCGCGCATGATCTCGCCATCCTCCAGCACCGCGGCGGGATCGCGCAGGATCAACGCGCGCAGATCCTCGGCCGACCGGGTCTGACCGGTCATCGCACCGCCCTCCCCCGATGCGCCGCCGCCCCCCTGCCCATCACAGGATCCTCTGCCCGGTCCGCGCCCAGTCGGCCAGGAACTGTTCCAGCCCCCGGTCGGTCAGGGGGTGGCGCACCAGCGCGCGCAGCACGCCGGGCGGCACCGTGGCGACGTCGGCGCCGATCTTGGCCACCTCGGTGACATGATTGACCGAGCGGATCGAGGCGGCGAGGATCTTTGTCTGGAAGCCGTAATTGTCATAGATCCGCCGGATGTCGGCGATCAGGTCAAGCCCGTCGAGATTGATGTCGTCAAGCCTGCCGATGAAGGGCGAGATGAAGGTCGCCCCCGCCCGTGCGGCCAGAAGCGCCTGCGCCGCCGAGAAGCACAGCGTGACATTGACCATCCGGCCCTCGCCGGTCAGGATCCGGCATGCCTTCAGCCCGTCCCAGGTCAGCGGCAGCTTGATCGCGATGTTGGGCGCGATCTCGGCCAGCCGGCGGCCCTCGGCCACCATCTCGTCAAGCTTGACCGCGGTGACCTCGGCGCTGACCGGCCCGTCGACCAGGGCGCAGATCTCGCGCGTGACCTCGAGGATGTTGCGCCCCGACTTCAGGATCAGCGACGGATTGGTCGTGACCCCATCGACCAGCCCCGCCTCGGCCAGCTCGGCAATCTCGGCCACCTCGGCCGTGTCCACGAAGAACTGCATGCGCGCGACCTCAACCCCTTGCCAGACCGCCGCCAAGGCGCCGCCCCCGGGCGCCCCGCATCGCGTCCGGCGCGACACTAGCGCATGCCCCGGCGTTGCGGAACCGCGGATTTCGCGCCATGGCTGAGGCGTCACCCGGCTGCAACATCGTCGCGGTTCTGACCGCCGACCTGCCCGACCGGCTTCTGGACTATCGCGCGCCCGCGGGTCTGGCCGAAGGCGCGCTGGTGGTGGTGCCGCTGGGGCCGCGCCGGGTGCTGGGGGC
>RFGB01000263.1 GCA_003697125.1 Alphaproteobacteria bacterium | reverse complement strand
GGGCGAATGCCTGAAGGCGGCCGAGGCGCTGGCCGCGCGTGGCATCGCCACCACCGTCGCCGATGCGCGCTTTGCCAAGCCGCTGGATCGGGAGCTGATCCTGGCGCTGGCCGCCGGGCACGAGGCGCTGATCACCGTCGAGGAGGGGGCGATCGGCGGTTTCGGCAGCCATGTCGCCCAGCTTCTGGCCGAGGCCGGGGCCTTCGACCGCGGCCTGCGCTTCCGCAGCCTCTTCCTGCCCGACAGGTTCATCGACCATGACAGCCCGGCACGGATGTATGACGTGGCGGGGCTGAACGCGCCGCAGATCGAGGCGAAGGTGCTCGCCACGCTGGGCATCGGACAGATCGCCGCGCGCCGCGCCTGAAGGATCGCCCCCGGCCGCCCGTCGGGGGTTTACAGCCCGCCCCCGCCACCCCACCTTGGTCTTGTCCGACATCGAAGGGAGACCCGACGATGAGCATGGAGAGCACCAGGGCGCAGGCCCCCGAACCCGGCCGGCATGTCGCCGACCAGATCCCGGACAGCCACGAGGGAGAGCTGGGGCGGGCGGCGGCGATCGGCGCCACGCGCGGCGAAGGTCCCGGCCCGCAGAGCATGGCCGCCTTCCGGGCGCTGCCCGACCGGCATGAGGGCGACCTGGCCCGGCGGACCGAGGCCTGACCGGCCCTGATCCGGCCGGATCCGCGGCCGTCCTGACCGTGCGGCGGCCGTCCTGACCGTGCGGCGGCCGTCCTGACCGGGCGCGGGTGGCGCCCGCTCAGAGGCCGATGTTCTCGATGATCGTCACCTCGCCGTGGCGGTCGAACAGGGCGGCATCGAGCCGCACCGCACTGTCGGGCGACAGGCCCGCGGCATTCAGCCATGCCTGCGCCGCCGCGGCAAGCCGCGCCCGCTTGCGCGGGGCGATCGACAGGGCCGCGCGGGCCGGATCGGCGCGGGCGCGGACCTCGACGAAGACGATCGCCCCGCCCTCGCGCAGCACCAGATCGATCTCGCCGCCCCGGCAGCGCCAGCGCCGGGCGAGGATCCGCGCCCCGCGCGCCAAATAGGCCCGCGCGGCCGCCTCCTCGGCGGCAAGGCCCGCCGCATGACGCAGCCGCGCCCCCCTCATCCGCCCCCCGACAGCGCCAGCGCCCGGGCATAGACCCTGCGCCTGGGCAGCCCGGTGGCCGCGGCCACCGCCTGCACGGCGTCCTTCAGGCTCATCCGCGCCAGCGCGTCATGCAGCGCGGTGTCGAGATCCGCCTCGGCCGTGCCGGCATCGGCCGGGGGGCCCACCACCAGCACGATCTCGCCGCGCGGACGCGGCGCGGCGGCAAGCCCGGCGGCAAGCTCGCCCAGCGCGCCGCGGCGCACCTCCTCATGCAGCTTGGTCAGCTCGCGGCAGATCGCCGCCGGGCGATCCGGGCCCAGCGCCTCGGCCATCGCCGCCAGCCCTTCCGCCAGGCGGTGCGGCGCCTCCATCAGCACCAGCGTGGCCGGCACCGCCGCCAGCCGCGCGAGGAAGCGCGCCCGCGCCGCGGGCTTGGGCGGCAGGAAGCCCGCGAACATGAAGCGGTCGGTGGGCAGGCCGGACACGCACAGCGCCGCCAGCACCGCTGAGGGGCCGGGGGCGGCATGCACCGGATGGCCGGCGGCGATCGCCTCGGCCACCAGCCGGTAGCCCGGATCGGCCACCAGAGGCGTGCCGGCGTCGCTGACATAGGCCACCGACGCCCCGCGGGCGAGATGCCCCAGGATCACCGGGCGCATCTGCGGCCCGTTGTGGTCGTGATAGGGCAGGATCGGCCGGCCGCGCAGCGCGATCCCGTGGATGTCGAGCAGATGGCGGGTGCGGCGGGTGTCCTCGGCGGCCAGGACATCGGCGCCGGCCAGGATGTCCAGCGCGCGCAGCGTGATGTCGCGCGCCGCGCCGATCGGGGTGGCGACCAGCCACAGGCCCGGCGCCGGCGGAACCGCCCCCACGCCGCCGCCCGCCGCATCGCCCCTGTCGTCCGCGCCCTCAGCGCCGCCGGTCCGCGCCATTTACTTGCCCCCCTCGCCCGCTTAGGCTGCCCGCAGGCACGGGCACGCCCGCCGCGGGGCAGATGCAGGGGGGACATGATGGGCGAGACGACGCGCGCGACGCAACCGGCCGCAACCCTGATTCGGCGCCGCGGGCTCCTGCGCGCGGGCGCCATGCTTGCCGCGGCGCTGGTCGCGGCCTGCGCCGCCCCGCCCGGCCCGCGCCGGACCGCGACGCCCAGCGCCCCCGCGACCAGCGCCACCCCCGCGCCGGTCGATCCGGCGGCGCCGGTGCGCGTGGCGCTGCTGGTGCCGCTGGGCGCGGCCGATCCCCAGCAGGAGGCGCTGGCCCAGGCGCTGGTGAATGCCGCGCGGCTGGCCCAGGGCGACCTTGCCGGGGTGACGATCGACCTGTCGGTCCATGGCACCGCCGGCGATCCGCAGCGCGCGCGCGAGGCCGCCGCGCGGGCGATCGCCGAAGGGGCGCGGATCATCCTCGGCCCGCTGTTCGGCGTCGCCGCCCAGGCGGTGGGCCCCGTGGCCGCCGAGGCGGGAATCAAGGTGCTGACCTTCTCGACCAATCCCGCGGTTGCCGGGCGCAACGTGTTCCTGCTGGGCCAGACGGCCGAGACCGAGGCCGACCGGCTGATCTCCTTCGCCCGCAGCCGGGGAATCGGATCGGTCGGGGTGTTCTATCCCCGCACCCCCTCGGGCCAGGCCGCCGCCGACGCGATCCGCGCCGCCGCCGCGCGCGAGGGCGTCGCCCTCACCACCCAGATGGACTATCCCCGCAGCTTCCAGGGCATCCAGGACCGGGCGAAGGAATATGCCGCCCAGCATGCCGCGGATGCCGTGATCCTGCCCGATGGCGGCCAGGCACTGGTCTCGGCCGCGGCCTTCCTGAACTATTACGGCCTGTCGCCCACGCGCAGCCGGTTCATGGGCCTCGGCCAGTGGAACGCCCCGGCCACCACCCGCGAGGCGACGCTGCATGGCGGCTGGTTCGTCGCCCCCGACCCCGAGACCTTCGCCGCCTTCGCCGCGCGCTACCGCGCGGCCTATGGCAGCGACCCCTCGCCGGTCGCGGGCCTCGCCTATGACGGGATCGCCGCAATCGGCGCGCTGATCCGCGATGCGCGCGCGGCCGGCGACGGCGATCCCTTCTCGATCGACAACCTGACCAACCCCGACGGCTTTGCCGGCGTCAGCGGCATCTTCCGCCTGCGCCGGGATGGCCGCATCGACCGGGCTTTGGCGGTGCTGGAGGTGGGAGCGGATGGATTCACCGTCATTGACCCGGCCCCGCGACGCTTCGACCGCCCCGCCGGATGACGCCGCCGGCCCGCTGATCCTGCCTGCGCGCGAGATCGTCGACCCCGACGCGCTGCGCGCCAGGCTGGACGAGGCGCTGGGCGCGCTGGCCCGCGAGGGTGCCGATGCCGCGGCGCGGCGCGCGGCGGCGGTGGAGATCCTGCGCGCGGCGCGCGGGGCCGGGCGCGCCGCGATCGACGCCGCCTTCGAGGCGCGCCCCCGCGCCGGGCGCGCCGCGGCCGCCAGCCACAGCCACCTGACCGACGCCATCGTCACCGCCGCGATCCATGTGGCGCGCCGCTGGCTGCATCCGCTGCCCAATCCCACCGCATCCGAGCGCATGGCGGTGCTGGCCACCGGCGGCTATGGCCGCGGCGAGATGGCGCCCCATTCCGACATCGACCTGATGTTCCTGACCCCGTGGAAGCAGACCGCCTGGGGCGAGAGCATGATCGAGAGCGTGCTCTACATGCTGTGGGACCTGCGGTTCAAGGTCGGGCATGCGGTGCGCACCGTCGAGGACTGCCTTCGGCTGGGGCGCGAGGACATCACCATCCGCACCGCGCTTCTGGAGCGGCGCTTCCTCGAGGGCGAGCGGGCGCTGGCCGAGGAGCTGGAGGCGCGGCTGTGGGCCGATCTGTTCAGCAGCACCGGGCCGCAATTCGTCGAGGCGAAGCTGGCCGAGCGCGACGAGCGTCACCGCCGCCAGGGCGGTTCGCGCTATCTGGTGGAACCCAATGTCAAGGAGGGCAAGGGGGGGCTGCGCGACCTGCAGACCCTCTACTGGATCGCAAAATACCTCTACCGCGCCGGAACCCCGCAGGAACTGGTCGCCCGCGGCGTGTTCACCGGCGAGGAGGTGGCGGTCTTCAGCGCGGCCGAGGACTTCCTGTGGGCGGTCCGCTGCCACCTGCACCGGCTGGCGGGGCGGGCGGCGGAACAACTGACCTTCGACATGCAGGTCGAGATCGCGCGCATCATGGGCTTCACCGATGGCGGCGGACGGCGCGCGGTCGAGAACTTCATGCAGCTCTACTATACCCACGCCAAGAATGTGGGCGAGCTCACGCGGATCTTCTGCTCGGTGCTGGAGGCCCAGCACGTCAAGACCCGCACCGCGCTGGGGCCGCGGCTGCGCCGGGCGTTCCGGTTCGGCCGCCGGCTGGAGGAGGGATTCGTCGAACGCGACGGGCGGCTGGACTTCGCCGACCCCGCCCGCGTGGCCGATCAGCCGATCCTGCTGATGCGGATCTTCCGCGCCGCACTGCAGACGGGGCTGCGCATGCACCCCGCCGCGATGCGCACCCTGGCCGCCTGCACCGATCTTGTCGCCGGCCTGCGCAGCGACCCGGAGGCGGCGCGCCTGTTCCAGTGGCTGATCCTGGACAGCGGCGACCCCGAACGCGCCCTGCGCCGGATGAACGAGACCGGCGTGCTGGGCGCCTATCTGCCGGAATTCGGCGACATCGTCTGCCTGATGCAGTTCAACATGTATCACCACTACACGGTGGACGAACACACCATCACCTGCATCGCGGTGCTGAACCGCATCGAACGCGGCGAGCTCGCGGCGGAGCTGCCCGTCGCCACCGAGATCATGCGCCAGGGCGTCGACCGCGCCGCGCTGTATTTCGCGCTCCTGATGCATGATGTGGGCAAGGGCCGGCCGGGCGACCATTCCGAGACCGGCGCCGAGCTGGCCCGCGCGGTGGGCGCGCGGCTGGGGCTGGACCCCGGCACCGTCGCGGTGGCCAGCTGGCTGGTCCGGCATCATCTGCTGATGTCCGACACCGCCCAGAAGCGCGACATCGCCGACCCGCGCACGGTCAAGGATTTCGCCCGCATCGTGCAGACACCCGAGCGGCTGAAGCTGCTTCTGGTGCTGACCGCCTGCGACATCATGGGGGTTGGGCCGGGCGTGTGGAACAACTGGAAGGCGCAGCTGCTGCGCCAGCTGTTCTTCGCCACGCGCGCCGAGCTGACCGGGGACGCCGACGCCTCGACCCGCGCCGCGCGCGAGGAGGCGGCCAAGGCGGCCTTCGCCGAGGCCTATGGCCGCACCGCCCCGCCCGAGGCGGTCGCCCGCGAGCTTGCCCGCCACTATGCCGGCTACTGGCTGGGTTTCGACACCGACACCCAGCTGATCTTCGCCCGGCTCGGGGAAGGGATCGGCCCGGGTGAGATCGCCTGCGACTTCATCACCGATCCGGGGCGGGACGCGACCAAGGCGGTCTTCTACATGGAGGATCACCCCGGCATCTTCGCCCGCATGGCCGGGGCGCTGTCGATCGCCGGCGCCAACGTGGTGGACGCGCGCACCTACACCACCTCGGACGGATTCGCCACCATGGCGTTCTGGATCCAGGACCGCAACGGACGGCCCTATGCCGAATCGCGCCTCGACCGGCTGCGCCGCAGCGTCGAACGCATGCTGAAGGGCGAGATCAGCGCCCGCGAGGAGTTCCGCGTCCGCGACCGGGTCAAGCGGCGGGTGGCCGACTTCACCGTGCCGACCCGGATCCTGTTCGACAATGACGGATCGGACATCTTCACCATCATCGAGATCAGCGCCCGCGACCGGCCGGGCCTGCTCTACGACCTCGCGCGGACCCTGTCCTCCCTCGGAATCTCGATCTCCTCGGCGGTGATCGCGACCTATGGCGAACAGGCGGTGGATGTCTTCTATGTCAAGGACCTGTTCGGGCTGAAGATCCGTTCGGAATCCAAGCGCCGCACCATCGAGGAGAGGCTGCGCGCGGCCATCGACGGCCCGTCCGCCCGCGGCGGGGAACGGCCGTCGCGATGATCCCGGCCCCCGCGCGCCTGATCGGCGGCTTCCTGACCGTGGGCGGCTGGACGCTGGCCAGCCGCATCCTGGGCTTCCTGCGCGACATCCTGATCGCCGCCGCCCTTGGCGCGGGGCCGGTGGCGCAGGCCTTCGTCGTCGCCTTCACCCTGCCCAACCTCTTCCGCCGGTTCCTGGCCGAGGGCGCCTTCAACACCGCCTTCGTGCCCCTGTTCGCCCGCCGTCTTGAGGGCGAGGGGCCCGAGGCCGCCCGCGCCTTCGCCGAGGAGGCGCTGGCGGGGCTGACCGCGGTGCTGGTGGCGCTGACCCTTGCGGCGATGGCGGCGATGCCCTGGCTGGTGCTGGCCCTCGCCGCGGGATTCGCCGGCGACGACAGGCTGGCCATCGCCGCGGCGCTGGGGCGGATCACCTTTCCCTACATCCTGTTCATCTCGCTGGCGGCGCTGGTGTCGGGCGCGCTGAACGCGCTGGGGCGCTTCGCCGCCGCCGCGGCGGCGCCGGTGCTGCTCAATCTCGTGCTGATCGGCGCCATCGGTCTGGGCGCCAGCGGCATCCTGGGCGACCTCGCGATCATTGACCTGCCGGGCGTGCCGGCGGCCGAGCTGCATGTCGGCACGCTCCTGGCCGGGGGGGTGCTGGTGGCCGGCATCGCGCAGCTCGCGCTGGTCTGGCGGGCGCTGGGGCGGGCGGGCATGACGCTGCGGCTCGGCCGGCCGCGCTGGACCCCGGGACTGGCG
>RFGB01000262.1 GCA_003697125.1 Alphaproteobacteria bacterium | reverse complement strand
CGAGGACATGCGCCTGCCGCTGCCGGCCATCGTGCGGCGGCTGGCGCGCGGCGCGGGCATCGCAGCGCGGGTGCGGCTGATCGATGGCGGCCCGCTGGGGCCGCTTCTGGACGGCGCGCGCGCGTCGGTCACGGTGAATTCCACCGCCGGCCAGCAGGCGCTTTGGCGCGGCCTGCCGATCGCGGCGCTGGGCAGGGCGATCTATGCCAAGCCGGGGCTGGCCTCGACCCGCCCGCTGGCCGACTTCTTTGCCGAACCCGATCCGCCCGATCCGGCGGCCTATGCCGATTTCCGCCGCTTCCTGCTGGCCACCACCCAGCTGCCCGGCAGCTTCTATGCCCGGGCTGGGCGGCGCGCGGCGGTGGCGGGGCTGGCCGCGCGCCTGATGTCGGGCGACGACCCCCTCGCCCGGCTTCTGGGCGCGGAGGAGGAAGGCGTGGCGAATCGGCCACGGAACCCGGCCGCGGATGCCGATGGCGCGGCCGCGCGGCGAAAGGCGATTCCCAGATCTGCCGCGTTGCTGTAGGATCGCGCGAAAAATCAAGGGGAACCCACGGGTTTCCAAGAGGCGGAACGAGGACGGAAACCGTGACCAGACCTCAACTGCGCCGGGCGCGCATCGCGGGGCTCATCTGCGCCGCCCTGCTGTCGGGCTGTGGCCTGCCCCGCGGCGGACCGGGTGACGGCGAGATCCTGGCGCCGGCGGACGAGGCGGCGCTGCCCTTCGCGGTGGTGGAGGTGACCGACGAGGTGGCGCGGCTGACGCAGCGCGACGAGAGGCTGTCCTTCTCGGCGGCGCTGCTGCGATCGCCGGTCGAGAATGTCGGCCTGATCGCGCCGGGCGACAAGCTGGGCATCACGGTGTGGGAGAATGTGGGCAGCACCGAGGGCGTGCTGACCGCGGTCGGCCAGAAATTCGCCGTGCTGCAGGAAACCCAGGTCGACCATGACGGCTTCATCTTCGTGCCCTATGTCGGGCGCATCCGCGCCGCGGGCAACAGCCCCGAGGCGCTGCGCCGGATCATCACCCGCGGGCTGCGCGACCAGACCCCCGATCCGCAGGTCGAGGTGCGCCGCATCGAGGCCGGCGGCGCGCAGGTGTCGATCATCGGCACCATCTCGGCGCCGGGAATCTATCCGATCGAGGACGCGACCACCCGGCTGCTGCCGATGCTGTCGCGCGCGGGCAGCGTCTCGGCCGAGCCCGAGGTGGCCCGGGTCACGCTGCGCCGCGGGAAGCTGAGCGAGACGGTCTGGCTGCAGGACCTCTTCGACCGGCCGGAGCTGAACGTGGCGCTGCGCGATGGCGACCAGATCATCGTCGAGCGCGACCGCCGCGCCTTCACCGCGCTGGGCGCGCTGAACGCGCAGCGGCGGATTCCCTTCCCGGCGCGGACCATCTCGGCGCTGGAGGCGCTGGGACTGGTCGGCGGGCTGAACAGCCAGATCGGCAACCCGTCGGGCATCTTCGTCTTCCGCGAGGAAGACCCCGCCATCGCACGCGCGGTGCAGGCCGATCCCGGGGCCGCCGGCCCGGTGCGGCTGGTCTATCTGATCGACCTCACGCGCCCGGGGGGGATGTTCACCGCGCAGTCCTTCGCGATCCGCGACGGGGACGTCGTCTATGTCACCGAGGCGCCGCTGGTGCGCTGGATCAAGATCCTCAGCGCCCTGGCGCCGGTGGTGAATTTCGCCGGCTCGGTCAACAACCTGGCGCAGTGAAGGCTTGGCCGGGCGGCTGGGCGTCCTCTCGCTGGGCCTGGCGCGGCAGGGCGCGATCCGCCGCATGCTGGAACTGTCCGGCTGGCGGGTGGTGCCCGGCCGGACGGGCGATGCGGTCGCGGTGTGGGGCCGCGGGCGCACCGCCTGGCGGGGAATGCTGGCCGCGCGGCTGTCGGGGCGCCCGCTGATCACGCTGGAGGAGCCGGTGCTGCGCGGCTTCCTGCCGGCGGGGGCCGAACCGCCGCTGGGACTGGCGATCGACGATGTCGGCGTGCATTTCGATGCCGCGCGCCCCTCGCGCATCGAACGCATCCTGGCCGAGGATCCGCTTGCGGGCGGCGAGGCGGCGCTGGCGCTGTGGCGGCGGCTGGGGCTGTCGCGCACCAATGCCTGGGCCGCCGGCCCGCTGCCCGATCCCGGCTTCGTCCTTGTCGTCGATCAGCGCCGCGGCGATGCCGCGATCGCCGGGGGGATGGCCGCGGCGGACAGCTTCGCGCGGATGCTGGACGCGGCGCTGGCGGAAAACCCCGGGCGGCCGGTGCTGGTCCGCCCGCATCCGCGGGGGCGCGGGCATCTGGATGCCGCGGTGCTGGCGCGGGTGGCGGGCCGCGCACGGGGGCGGGTGGATTTCGTGGATCCCCGCCTGTCGCCCTGGGCGCTGCTGCAGCGCGCGGCGCGGGTCTATGCGGTCACATCGCAGCTGGGCTTCGAGGCGATCCTTGCCGGACACCGGCCGCGGCTGTTCGGGCTGCCCTTCTATGCCGGCTGGGGCCTTGCCGAGGAGGAGCTGCCCCCGCCGCCCCGGCGCGGGCGGCGGCTTGACGCCGCGCAGCTTCTGGCCGGGGCGGCGCTGGTCTATCCGCTCTGGTATGACCCTTTCGCGGACCGGCTGACCGATTTCGCCACGGTGGCGGGGATCGTCGCCGAACAGATGCGCCAGTGGGCGGCAAACGACCGGCCGGCGGTCTGTCTGGGGCTCAGGGCCTGGAAGCGGGGCGCGGTGGTGCGTTTCCTGACCGGGCCGGGCGGCCCGCCGGTGATGGCGGCGGATGGCGCCGGCGCGGTGGCGCGGGCGCGGGCCCGGGGCGGTCGGGTCGCGGTCTGGGCCTCGCGCGAGCCCGCCGGCCTCGGCGCCGCCTGTGCCCGGGCGGGGGTGGAGCTGGTGCGGCTCGAGGACGGCTTCCTGCGTTCGATCGGGCTCGGGGCGCGGCTGGTGGCGCCGGCCTCGCTGGTGGCCGATCCCGAGGGGATCCATTACGACCCCGCGCGCCCCTCGCGGCTGGAGCGGCTGATCGCCGCGGCGGCCGAGCTGCCGCCGGCGGCGCTGGCCCGGGCCGAGGCGCTGCGCGCGGCGATCCTTGCCGGCGGGGTCACCAAATACGGGCTCGATGGCGACATTCCCGCGCTGCCCGCGGGGCGCCGCGTGGTGCTGGTGCTGGGGCAGGTCGCCGATGACGCGGCGGTGCGGCTCGGCGCGACGGGGCCGGTGCGGGACAATGCCGGGCTGCTGGCCGCGGCGCGGGCGGCCGAGCCCGGGGCCTTCGTCATCTACCGCCCCCATCCCGATGTTGCGGCGGGGCTCAGGCCCGGCGCGATCCGGGCCGAGGGACTGGCCGATGCGGTGCTGCCGGGGGCCTCGCTTGCCGCGCTCCTCGCCCGGGCCGATGCGGTCTGGACGCTGACCTCGCTGGGCGGGTTCGAGGCGCTCTTGCGCGGGGTGGCGGTGACCTGCCTCGGTGCGCCCTTCTATGCCGGGTGGGGCCTGACGCGCGATCTGGGCCCGGTGCCGGCGCGCCGGCGGGCGCGACCGACGCTGGCGGGGCTGGTCCATGCGGCCCTGATCGACTATCCACGCTACGTCGACCCGGTGACCGGGCGGGCCTGCGCGCCGGAGGTGATCGTCGCCCGTCTTGCCGCGCGCGATCCGCGCATGGGGCGGGCGCCCTCGCGGCTGGCGGGGGGGCTTGCGCGCCTGCAGGGGGCATGGCCGCGGGGCCGCTGGCCGTGGCGGGTGGAAGGCGGAGGCTGACCGCCGGATCGCCGGCGGCGGCCGGATCCGGTGCTCGATCCGCCACGGGAAGGGCCGGGGCGGGATCCACCCCCCTTGGGCCGCTGCCTGCCGGGCGGCGCGGCGGATCGGGTCGTCGGTGAGCCCGCGCTGCCGGGGCATCTTGCCGCAGGCGTTTCAGAGACCTGCACCCAGCCCCGGCCCACGGATGCGGTTGCGGACCGTCGCCCCGGGGCGGTCGGGTTCCGTAAGGGGCGCGCCGGCGCCCGGAACCCCGAAGATGCCGTTCGGCCCGATCGGGTCTTCCTCAGGCGGCTTGCCCCGCGGTTTGCCGGGCGGAAGCAGCCAGCCGGGCCCCCGCGAAACCGGTCGGATCGCGCCGCGCCAGAGCCGGGGGCGGCGCACCGGCGGTCGCGGCAGGCGCGGATCCCCCTAGGGCTGCGCGACCGGGTCCGCCGGCTCCCAGGCCGCCATCAGGTCGCCCCCCAGCCAGCGGCTTTCCGCCAGCCGCAGGCGGGGTGCTTCGGCAAGCGCCGTCACCCCCATCGCGGCCAGCGCGGGCGTTCCGTCGGCGCCGATCGCGCATCCGGCGGTCGCGGTCACCAGCCGGTCGACCAGTCGCGCGGCGAGCAGGGCGGCGGCGAGGGTTCCGCCCCCCTCGCACAGGAGCCGGGTGATCCCCTCTCCGGCCAGCAGTTCCAGCAGCGCGGCGAGATCGAGCCGCCCGCCCGCGCCGGTCGGGCAGGGGAGCAGCCGGGCACCCGCCGCGGACAGCGCGGCCGCCCTGGCCGGGTCGGCGCCGGGGTCATGGGCGATCCACAGCGCCAACCGGTCCGCGGTCATCGCCAGCCGGGAGGTCGGGGGCAGCGTCAGCCGCGCATCGGCCACCACCCGGACCGGCGAGGCCTCGGCCAGGCCCAGCCCGCGCACATCCAGCATCGGGTCGTCGATCCGCGCCGTGCCGGCACCGACCAGGATGGCGTCATGGCGCGCGCGCAGCAGATGCGCATAGCGCCGCGCCGCCCGTCCGGTGATCCAGCGGCTGTCGCCGGTGCGCGTGGCGATGCGTCCGTCGATGGTCAGGGCGAGCTTCAGCGTCACCAGCGGCCTGCCGCGGGTGAAGCGGTCGAGGAAACCCCGGTTCAGTTCTCGGGCCTCCCCGGCCATCAGGCCGGTCTCGACCCTGATCCCTGCCGCCGCGAGCCTTGCGAAGCCGCGCCCCGAGACGCGGGGATCCGGATCCTCGAAGGGCGCGACGACCCGCGCGATCCCCGCCGCGATCAGCGCATCGGCACAGGGGGGCGTGCGGCCGTGATGGGCGCAGGGCTCCAGGGTGACATAGGCTGTTGCCCCACGGGCGGCCGCACCCGCGGCGTCGAGCGCCATGCGCTCGGCATGCGGCCGGCCGCAGGGCTGCGTCCAGCCGCGGCCCAGGATGCGATCGCCGCGGGCGATGATGCATCCCACGGCAGGATTGGGGGCGACACGGCCCAGGCCGCGGCGGGCTAGGCCCAGCGCCCGGGCCATCATCTGCCGGTCGATGATGGCGCTGTCCAAGGGCGGTCAGTCCTCCTCTGCGCCGCTGGCCGGGCGCAGCTCGGAGACGAACTCCTCGAAATCATCCGCCGCCTGGAAATTCTTGTAGACGCTGGCAAAGCGCACATAGGCGACCGTGTCGATGCGCGAGAGTGCCTCCATCACGATGGCGCCGATGGTCTCGGACTTCACATCCGACTCACCCAGGGATTCCAGCCGCCGCACGATGCCCGAGATCATCTGGTCGATCCGTTCGGGCTCGATGGGGCGCTTGCGCAGCGCGATGCGGATCGAGCGTTCCAGCTTGGCGCGATCGAACTCCTCGCGCCGGCCGTTCTTCTTGACCACGGTCAGGTCGCGCAGCTGCACCCGTTCATAGGTGGTGAAGCGGCCGCCGCAGGAGGGGCACAGCCGCCTGCGCCGGATCGCCACGTGATCCTCGGCGGGCCGGCTGTCCTTGACCTGGGTGTCGATGCTTCCGCAGAACGGACAGCGCATGTGGCTCCTCCCCTGACCCGCAACCCCCACCACTATAGGCGGGCAGCGATGGATTGGGTAGGGGTAAGGAATACCCCCCAGATGTCGCAGAGCAGCGTCGGGCGTGATGCGCAAGGCCGGGGCCGGGAGGGCGCTCGCCCCCCGCATGCGGGGCATGCGGGGGCGCCCCGCGACGCGGGGCGTGCCGGCGCCGGGGCGCCGGCGCGAGCGCCCCCGCGCCCGGCCGCCACAGCTTCAGGCGGGTGTCGCCGTCGCGGGGGCATGGGGCATGCGCCCGCACCCGGCCGGGCGGATCTCCGGGCGGAGGGGCCCGGTTCGGAGAATGGCCCGGGTCCCTCGGCGGGCTTGCCGCGGGCTTGCGGGTGGAGAAGCCGGAACGGGTCCGGGCAACGGGGGGCCGGCCGGTTCCTCGGCACGGCCCGGATCGCCGCCGGGCCGGCGCGATTGTGCGGGGGGGTATCGGCGGTGGCTGGCCGTCCCGGCCGCCCGGGAGGCGGGGCCGCCCGGCCCGGCGCGGCGGCCCCCCATGGAGACGCCCGCTGCCGCCGGGTCGCGCGGGATGGCGATTGACGGTGCGGAGAGGCTCGCCGATCGCGCCCCGCCATGGCGCCGGGCGGTGGCTGGCCGTCCCGGCGGCCCGGAACCGTTGCCCGGCCCGGCGCGGCGGGAGGGCGGCCTTGCCCCGCCCGGCCTGTGGGACGGTCGCCCAGCCGCCGCCGGTAGCGCGTGCCTAGAGCCCGGGATAGACCGGGAAGGCATCGCAGAGCGCCTTGACCCGGTCGCGGACGCCCGCCTCGACCGCGGCATTGCCCTCGGGCCCGTGCGCGGCGAGGCCATCCACCACCTCGGTGATCAGCCGCGCGACTTCGCGGAACTCGCCTTCGCCGAAGCCGCGGGTGGTGCAGGCGGGGCTGCCGAGGCGGATGCCCGAGGTCACGGTCGGCTTCTCGGGGTCGAAGGGGATGCCGTTCTTGTTGCAGGTGATGCGGGCGCGGCCCAGGGCCTTCTCGGTCTCGTTGCCCTTGACGCCCTTCGGCCGCAGATCGACCAGCATCAGATGCGTGTCGGTCCCGCCGGTGACGATGTCGAGCCCGCCCCTGATCAGCTCGTCGGCAAGAGCCCGGGCATTGGCCACCACCCGCGCGGCGTAGTCGCGGAACTCGGGGCGCAGCGCCTCGCCGAAGGCCACGGCCTTGGCGGCGATGACATGCATCAGCGGCCCGCCCTGAAGTCCGGGGAACACCGCCGCGTTGACCTTCTTCGCGATCTCGGGGTCGTCGGTCAGGATCATGCCCCCGCGCGGACCGCGCAGGGTCTTGTGGGTGGTGGTGGTGGCGACATGGGCGTGCGGGAAGGGCGAGGGATGCACCCCCCCGGCCACCAGCCCGGCGAAATGGGCCATGTCGACCATCAGCCGGGCGCCGACCGAATCGGCGATCTCGCGGAACCGGGCGAAGTCGATCACCCGCGGGATGGCCGAACCCCCGGCGATGATCAGCCTAGGGCGGTGCTGCTCGGCCAGGCGGGCAACCTCGTCATAATCGATCCGGCAGTCCTGCCGGCGCACGCCATATTGCACCGCGTTGAACCACTTGCCCGACAGGTTGGGCGGCGCGCCATGGGTCAGGTGTCCGCCGGAGGCCAGATTCATCCCCAGGATGGTGTCGCCCGGCCGGATCAGCGCCGCGAACACCGCCTGGTTGGCCTGGCTGCCCGAATTGGGCTGGACATTGGCATGCGCCACGCCGAACAGGCGGCAGGCGCGGTCGATGGCAAGCTGTTCGGCGACATCGACAAACTGGCAGCCGCCATAATAGCGCCGGCCCGGATAGCCCTCGGCATACTTGTTGGTCATCACCGAGCCCTGGGCCTCCAGCACGGCGCGGCTGACGATGTTCTCGGAGGCGATCAGCTCGATCTCGTCGCGCTGGCGGCCGAGCTCGCCGCGGATGGCGGCGAAGATCTCGGGATCGCGTGTCCGGAGCGTTTCGGAGAAGAAGGCCGCCCCGTCCCGGATCCCGTCCGCGATGCTGTCCATGACCACTGTCCCCCCATGGCTGGCGCGTGGGCCCCCGATACAATCTTGCCGCGCCCTTGTCCAACGGACAGGATCGCCGCGGTCCGCAAGCAGGAGGGGGGTGGGCGGAATGCCGCAGCCGGGACTGCATTTTGCCGCCGATGTCGGCGAGGCCGCGCGCCGTGCGCTGGACCGGCTGGTGGCCCGCTATGGCCAGGTTCCGGTCGAGCAGGCGGACGTGATCGTCGCGCTGGGTGGCGATGGCTTCATGCTGGCCACGCTGCACGCCACCCAGCATCTGCCGGCGCCGGTCTATGGCATGAACCGCGGCACGGTCGGCTTCCTAATGAACGAATACCGGGAGGACGGGCTGATCGAGCGCATCGCCGCGGCCCAGCCGACCGAGACGCGCCCGCTGCGCATGCGCGCGACCACCGCCTCGGGCGTGGTGCGCGAGGCGCTGGCGATCAACGAGGTCTCGCTGTTCCGCGAGGGGCCGCAGGCGGCGCATCTGCGGGTGCTGGTGGATGGGCGCGAGCGGATGAACCCGCTGATCTGCGACGGGGCAATGGTCTGCACGCCGGCGGGTTCGACCGCATACAACTATTCCGCCCATGGCCCGATCATCCCGATCGGGGCGGAGATCCTCGCGCTGACCCCGGTCTCGGCCTTCCGTCCCCGGCGCTGGCGCGGGGCGCTGCTGCCGACCAGCGCGGTGGTCTGTTTCGAGACGATCGATGCGGCGAAGAGGCCGGTGGCCGCGGTCGCGGACAATGTCGAGGTGCGCGACGTTGTCCGGGTCGAGATCGCCCAGGCGCGCGAGGTCAAGCACACGCTTCTGTTCGATCCCGGTCACGGTCTGGAGGAGCGGCTGATCCGCGAGCAGTTCAGCTGAGCCCGCGCGGCGGCGCAGCCGCGACCGGGGCCGGCGCGCGGTCAGGAGGCCATGGCGAGCCGCCCGCCCGCGCCGTCGGGGGCGGCGGTGCGGAATGCCGAAAGCCGGCCGCGCGTGCCCTCGATCTGGTCCTTCAGGCCGGCGGCCAGCGCGGCGCAGCGTTCGGTCAGCTGTGCGGTCTCCTGCGTCGCCTGGTCGAGATGGGCAATCGCGCCCGAGATCTCCTCGATGCCCTGGGCCTGCTCGCGCGCCGAGGCCGAGATCCCGCCGATGGTGTCGGCAAGGCCCCGCGTCGCGTCGCGGATGCCGTCGAGCGCATCGCCGGTCTGGCGCACCATCCCCACCCCGTCGGCGACGTTCGCGGCGCTTTCCTTGATCAGGTCGGTGATGTCGCGCGCGGCGGCCGAGCTGCGCTGGGCGAGGCTGCGCACCTCGGAGGCGACGACGGCGAAGCCCTTGCCCGCATCCCCGGCCCGCGCGGCCTCGACCGCCGCGTTCAGCGCCAGCAGGTTGGTCTGGAACGCGATCGATTCGATCACGGTGATGATCTCGGTGATCCGCGCCGAGCTCGCCTCGATCCGGCCCACCGCCTCGACCGCCCGGGCCACCGCTTGGGCGCCCTCCTCCGCGCGCCGCGTCATCTCGCCCGACAGCGATTCGGCGCGGGCAAGCCCGTCCGCCGTGGCGCGAACCGTGGCGGACATCTCCTCCATCGTGGCCGCGGTCTGTTCGATCGAGGAGGCCTGGGATTCGGTGCGCGCGGCGAGTTCGCGAAGGGTGGTGGCGATCTCGGCCACCGAGGCGGCGTCGCTGTCCGCGGCGGCGCGGATGCCGGCGATCACCTCGGACAGCGCGGCGACCGAGGCATTGGTCTGGCGGGCGAGTTCCCCGAACCGGCCGGCGAAGTCGCGGGTGATGCGCCGGGTCAGGTCGCGCCTTGCCAGCGCGTCGATGCTGTCGCCCATGGCGGAGAGGAACTCCTCGATGGCGGCGAAGGCGCGGTTGATGGCATCGGCAAGGCGCTGGATCTCGGGCGCGTCGAAGCGTTCGGTGATGCGCACGCCCAGATCACCGCGCGATGCCGCCTCGACCGCGCGGCCCAGACCCTGTTCCAGCGCGCGCAGCATGGCGCTGCGCGCCTCCTGCGACGCGCGTTCGGCCGCGGCGTGCTCGGCACGCTCGGCCTCGGCGGCGACAAGCGCAAGGCGCAGCTCCTCCAGACTGCGCCCCAGCGCGCCGATCTCGTCGCGGCCCCCGCTGACCGGCACGGCGGTCGCGGTCTCGCCGCGGGCGATGCGGCCGGTGGCGTGGATCAGCGCCACCAGATTCGCGGTGGCGCGATTGATCGGCAGCCAGATGGCTGCGGCGACCAGCAGGACCGACAGCAGGGCAAGGCCCACGGAGACGCGGAATCCCTCCATCACGCCGGCCATCACCGCCGATTTCGTCACCCCGACATAGAGGATGCCGGCGACCTTTCCCGACGAATCGCGGATCGGGAAGTAGTTGGTGTAATAGTCCACGCCCAGGATGGTCGCCTCGCCGGAATACAGCCGGCCGGACATGACCACCGGATGCACCGGCCCGTCCCGGCCCAGCTTGGTGCCCACGGCGCGGGTGCCGTCGGGCTTGCGGATGTTGGTGCTGCGCCGCCAGAATTCGCCCGAGGCGGGATCATAGGCGAAGACGGTCGCGGTCTCGCCGGTGACCATGCCGATGCGGTCGATCAGCGCGTGGCTGGACAGATCCGGCTCGGCCGTCCAGGTGATCGCGGCGACCCGTCCCCTGTCGTCGAAGCGGGCGGTCACCTCCTCAAGGGCAAGGTCGAGGATCGCCGCCGCCGCGGCCAGGCTGCGATCCTGCCGGCGCTGGGCCTCCCTGCCGGCCTCGGACAGCGCCAGCCAGAACTGGCCCGCGGTCAGCAGCGCGGCGGTCGACACGGCTGCCAGGACAGCCATCAGCGTGACGCGGGCCCTGATCGAACGCATTCTCGTCCCTCCGAACATCCGACTGGTGGCGAGGGATGGCGCAAGGGCGCAAAGATCCGGTAAACGTGGCCGTCAGTCCGAATGGAGGTGACCGATGGCTCTGACGCCCGGGGAACAGCTGCGCTGGTGGGGGATCGTCCTTGCCGTGCTGGTTCTCTTCCTTTGGCTGGTGGGAGAGGCGATCCTGCCCTTCGTGCTGGGCGCGGCGATCGCCTATCTGCTCGATCCGCTCGCCGACCGGCTGGAGGCGCGGGGGATGAGCCGCGTCTGGGCGACGGTGACGATCACCGTGCTGGTGCTGATCGTGCTGGTGCTGGTGGTGCTTCTGCTGCTGCCCGCGATCGTCGCCCAGGTGCAGGGTCTGGTCAGCCGCCTGCCCGACAGCGTTCGCGGGCTGCAGGAGTTTCTGAACCACCGTTTCCCCCAGCTTCTGGCCGAGGGTTCGCCCGCGCGCGATGCGATGGCCTCGGCCGCCGATGCGCTGCGCCAGAACGGGGTGGCGCTGGTCAACCGGGTGCTGACCTCCTCGCTGGCCGTGGTCAATTTCGTCCTGCTCTTGCTGGTGGCGCCGGTGGTCGCCTTCTATCTGCTTCTGGACTGGGACCGGATGATCGCCGCCATCGACGACTGGCTGCCGCGCGAACATGCCCCCACGATCCGGCGCATCGCGGGCGAGATGGATCAGGTGCTGGCCGGCTTCGTCCGCGGCCAGCTGACCGTCTGCACGATACTGGGAACCTTCTATGCCGTCGCGCTGGTCGTGCTGGGGCTGCCCTTCGGTCTGCTGATCGGCATATTCGCGGGCCTCATCAGCTTCATTCCCTTCGTGGGCGCGATCCTGGGCGGGCTGCTCTCGGTGGGGGTGGCGCTGGCGCATTTCTGGGGCGACTGGCTGATGGTGATCGCGGTCGCGGCGGTGTTCGTGATCGGCCAGGCCGTGGAGGGCAACATCCTGACCCCGCGGCTGGTGGGCGGCTCGGTCGGGCTGCATCCGGTGTGGCTGCTGTTCGCCCTGTCCGCCTTCGGCGCGGTGCTGGGCTTCACCGGGCTTCTGATCGCGGTGCCCGCCGCGGCGGCAATCGGGGTGCTGGGCCGCTTCCTGCTGGCCCAGTACAAGAACGGCCGCCTCTATCGCGGTGCGCAGGCCGGCGGGGGCAGGCAGCCATGATCCGCCAGGCCCGGCCGCCACATCCCGGCAGGCGCCGGCGCGAACCCGCCTCCGGCAGGGCGCCCCAGCTGCCGCTGCCCTTGCCGCCCCGCGAGGAGATGGGACGCGACAGCTTCGTCACCGGCGCGTCCAATGCCGAGGCGCTGGCGGCGATCGAGGGCTGGCGCGGCTGGCCCGACCGGCGGCTGGCGCTGGCCGGTCCGCCCGCGTCGGGCAAGACTCATCTGGCCCATCTGTGGGCCGGGCTGTCGGGGGCGCGGATCCTGCCCGCCGCCGCGCTCGGCGGGCGCAACCCCCAGGATCTGGCCGCGACCCCGCTGGTGGTCGAGGATGCCGACCGCGCGCTGCCCGCGGCGGCCGAGCGGACCTTCCTGCATCTGATCAATGTCATGCGGGCCGAAGGCCAGTGGCTCATGATCACCGGCCGCGCCGCCCCCGCGCGCTGGCCGGTGCGGCTGCCCGATCTGGCGTCGCGCCTGACGGCCTTCGCCGTGGCAAGGATCGCCGAGCCCGATGATGCCCTGCTGTCGGCGCTGCTGCAGCGGGCCTTCGCCGCGCGCGGGATGAAGGCCGACGAGCGGCTGCTCGGCTACCTGCTGCGCCGGATGGACCGGACCGCCGCGGCCGCGCAGGCGATCGTCGCGCGGCTCGACGCCGCGGCGCTGGCCGAGCGCGCCGAACCGACGGTGCAGTTTGCCGGTCGGGTGCTGGGATGGTAGAGCCGGGGGCTGCATGACCCGCCGCGCCAGCAGACGGAGCCCGCCCGTGACGGCCGCCGACTTCCTCGCCGCGCCGATGCCGGAAGCGATCGACCCCCCGGGGATCGACATCGACGGGCCGGCGCGCTTCATCAATCGCGAGCTGTCCTGGCTCGCCTTCAACTGGCGCGTGCTGGAGGAGGCGGAGAACCCCTCGGTGCCGCTGCTGGAACGGGTCCGGTTCCTCTCCATATCCGGTTCCAACCTGGACGAGTTCTACACCGTCCGCGTCGCGGGGCTGCGCAATCTGGTGCGCAGCGGGCGCGGAAGGCGGTCCGACGACGGGTTGACCCCGGCCGAGCAGCTGGAGCGGATCGATGCCGGTGCCCGGGCGCTGATGCGCCATCAGCAGGAGACCTGGAGCGCGCTGCGCGCCGAGATGGCCGAGGCGGGGGTGCAGGTTCTGGACCGGGGGGATCTGCGCGCCGACGAGATCGGGCGGCTCGAGGGGGTGTTCCTGAACAGCGTCTTCCCGGTGCTGACCCCGCTGGCCATCGACCCGGCCCATCCCTTTCCCTTCCTGCCCAATCGCGGCCTTGCCCTGGCCCTGCGGCTTGAGCGGGTGAGCGACGGCCATCCGCTGGACGCGCTCCTGCCGGTGCCCTCGCAGATCGCCCGTTTCCACAGGCTCGAGGGCGGCGCGCGGGACACCATCCGGATGCTGCCGCTCGAGGTGATGCTGGAGCTGTTCCTCGACCGGCTCTTCCCGGGCTATCGCGTCAACTCCTCCTGCCTGTTCCGGGTGTTGCGCGACAGCGATCTGGAGGTGGAGGAGGAGGCCGAGGACCTGGTGCGCGAATTCGAGGTGGCGCTGAAGCGGCGCCGGCGCGGCGAGGTGATCCGGCTGACCATGACCGCCGACGCCGATCCGGCGCTGCGCGCACGCATCGCCGACGAGCTGCGCGTGGCGCGCGAGGAGGTGATCGCCATCGATGGCATGATCGGCGTCGCCGATCTGGCCGAGCTGGTGCTGCATGACCGGCCCGACCTGCTGTGGCCGCCCTATCAGCCGCGCATGCCCGAACGGGTGCAGGACCATGACGGCGACATCTTCGCCGCGGTGCGCCAGAAGGACATGCTGCTGCATCACCCCTACGAGACATTCGACATCGTGGTGCGTTTCCTGCAGCAGGCCGCGCGCGACCCCGACGTGCTGGCGATCAAGCAGACGCTCTACCGCACCAGCCGCGACAGCCCCATCGTCGCCGCCCTGTGCGAGGCGGCCGAGGACGGAAAGTCGGTCACCGCGCTGGTCGAGCTCAAGGCCCGTTTCGACGAGGCGGCCAACATCCGCCTGAGCCGCCAGCTGGAACGCGCCGGCGCGCAGGTGGTCTATGGCTTCGTCGACTGGAAGACCCACGCCAAGGTGTCGATGGTCGTCCGCCGCGAGGGCGGCGAGCTGGTCACCTACAGCCATTTCGGCACCGGCAACTATCACCCGATCACCGCCAATTTCTACACCGATCTCAGCCTGTTCACCTGCGATCCCGCCCTGGGTCGCGATGCGGCCAAGCTGTTCAACTTCGTCACCGGCTATGCCCGGCCCGAGGGGCTGGAGAAGCTGGCCATCGCGCCGCTGACGCTGAAGGAGACTCTGCTGGAGAACCTGCGTGCCGAGATGGCCCATGCCCGCGCGGGCCGCCCGGGCCATGTCTGGGCCAAGCTGAACGCGGTGATCGATCCCGAGATCATCGATGCGCTCTACGAGGCCAGCCGGGCGGGCGTGCGCATCGAGTTGGTGGTGCGCGGCATCTGCGGCATCCGCCCCGGGATCCGGGGGCTGTCCGAGAACATCCGGATCAAGTCCATCGTCGGCCGGTTCCTGGAACATTCCCGCATCGTCTGCTTCGGCAACGGCCATGGCCTGCCATCGCCCGGGGCGCGGGTCTACATCTCCTCGGCCGACTGGATGCAGCGCAACCTCAACCGCCGGGTCGAGGCGCTGGTGCGCATCGACAATCCCACCGTGCACGCCCAGATCCTCGACCAGATCATGGCCGCCAACCTGGCGGACGTGGCCCAGAGCTGGGTGCTGGACGGCCACGGCCGCTGGACGCGGGCGCGACCCGCGCCGGGCGCGCCGGCCTTCTCCTGCCATCGCTTCTTCATGGAAAACCCGTCGCTGTCGGGCCGGGGCCGGGCGGGAACCGAGGATGCGCCGCGCCTGACCGATGCCCATGCCTGAAGCCGGCCCGGTCCCCGGGCGGGCGCGGATTTCAGGCGACGATCCCCGCGGTCTCGACCGCCGCGCGCAGCAGGACATTGGCGCCCGCGGCCGCCCATTCGCGGGTGATCGATTCGTCCTCGTTGTGCGAAAGCCCGCCCGCGCAGGGGCAGAAGATCATCGCGGCCGGGGCCACCATCGCCACCGCGCAGGCGTCATGCCCCGCGCCCGAGACGATGTCGCGATGGCGGTAGCCCAGCGCCGCCGCCGCCGCGCGCACCCGCGCGACCAGACCGGGATCGAAGGTCACCGGGGCGAAATGCCCCACCGGCTCGATGTCGAGCCCGAGCCCCGCCTCGCGGGCGATCTCGGCGGCCTCGGCCTCGAGCCGGGCCTTCATCGCATCGAGCCGCGCGGGATCGGGCGAGCGGAAATCGATGATGCATTCCGCCCGTCCGGGGATGACATTGGGCGAATTCGGGTGGAACTGCACCTGGCCCACGCTGCCCACCGCGTCGGGCTGGGAGTCCATCGCGATGCGGTTCACCCGCTCGATGATCCGGGCCATGCCCAGCCCCGCGTCGTGGCGCATGGCCATGGGTGTCGAGCCGGTATGCGCCTCGCGCCCGGTCAGGACCACGCGCAGCCACCACAGCCCCTGGCCATGGGTCACCACGCCGATCTCGCAGCCCTCGGCCTCGAGGATCGGGCCCTGTTCGATGTGCAGCTCGAAATAGGCATGCATGCGCCGCGCGCCCACCGGCTCGTCACCCTGCCAGCCGATCCGGGCCAGCTCGTCGCCGAAGCGCCGGCCCTCGGCATCGGTGCGCGACAGCGCCCAGTCGAGATCATGCATTCCGGCATAGACCCCGGAGGCCATCAGCGCCGGGGCGAAGCGGGTGCCTTCCTCGTTGGTCCAGTTGACCACGCAGATCGGCCGCCTGGTGCGCAGGTCGAGATCGTTGAGCGTGCGCACGAGTTCCAGCCCCGCCAGCACGCCCAGCACCCCGTCATAGCGTCCGCCGGTGGGCTGGGTGTCGAGATGGCTGCCCACGCAGACCGGCAGGGCATCGGGGTCGGTGCCCGGGCGGGTGGCGAACATCGTGCCCATCCGGTCGACGGCGAGCGACAGCCCCGCCGCGCGGCACCAGCCGGCGAAGAGGTGGCGCGCCTCGCCATCCGCATCGGTCAGCGCCTGGCGGTTCGACCCGCCGCGCCGGCCGGGGCCGATGCGGGCGATCTCGTGGATGCTGTCCCACAGCCGGTCGGGATCGATGCGCAGATTGGCGGCGGCGGGGGTCACTTGATCTCCACCTCGACGAAGGACATCGGCTGATCGCCGGCATTGACGACATTGTGCTCGACGCCGCGGCGGCGGGTATAGGCCACCCCCGCCGGCATGTCCACGCGCCGGCTGGCGCCGCCCGGTTCCTCCAGCAGGAAGGCGCAGGGGGTCAGCGTGGTGACCACATAGTCCATCTCGTGCACATGCCAGCCGGTCTCGGCACCGGGGGCGAAATCCCAGCGGGTGACGCGGGCGCGTTCATCCTCGGCCAGAGGGGTGGCGGTCGCCTTCTCGCGCGGCATCGCTCGGCACTCCCTTTCCCGTTGGCGGAGGCTGGCACGGGGCGGGGGCGGGGT
>RFGB01000261.1 GCA_003697125.1 Alphaproteobacteria bacterium | reverse complement strand
GGGTCGATGGCCGCCAGCGGGCCGTCGCGCGGGGCGACCTTGGGGGGCGCCGGCAGGCGCGGCGCATAGATCTCGTGCAGCGCCGCGTCCGGCGCTTCCTCCAGCACCGGCAGCACCGCGGCGGTCTCCACCGCCGGCAGCGGCGGCGCCTCGGGCAGGCCCGCGACCTCGGGCGCCTGGACCATCGGCGCGAATCCGATGCGCTGCACCTCGCGCAGCAGATACCACCCGCCATAGGCCAGGCCGGCCACCAGCGCGACCAGGACCAGCACCGAGCCCAGCCCGGACAGCGCCTCGGCCGACAGCCCCGCGCTGGTGCGCGGCAGATGCCGGGCGCGGCTCAGCATCTCGTCGGGCAGGCCGCGCGGGGGCTGGGCCGCGGCGGGGGCGGGCCGCCGGCCGCGGCGGGGCTCGACCAGGGCGCGGTTGACGCTCTCGAAGCCCGACTCGGCGCAGAAGCGGCGGTAGACCTCCTCGGCATCCAGGCCGAGATAGCGGGCATAGGCGCGGACATAGCCCGCGACATAGCCGGGATTGGGGAAGACGCTGGCGTCGCAGTTCTCGATGGCGTCGATATAGGCGGCCTTGATCTTCAGTTCGCGCTGGACATCCAGCAGGGACTTGCCCAGCGTGGCGCGCTCGCCCCGCAGCTCATCCCCGAGCCGGATCTCGTAGGAGTCGAAGCCACGCAGGGTAGTGACGGTGTCGTCCCGCATCCTCTGCCCGCTGCCCCAGCCCTTGCCGGCGTCTCGCTGCCCCCTCCGGCCGCGATCCCTGTGCCCCCCGGGGGATCCTGGCCCTGCTCCTGCCCGCGGACGCCTCGGAACAGGAGGTCTTCTTCATACCGCGCGACAGGTGATGGCGCAATCATGGGAATGCGGCAAAACGCAAATGGCCGGCCGGCCCGGGCGGGCGGTCGGCGCAGCTGGCGATGCACGGGCAGGGGCGCGGGGCAAGATGCCGCCGCGCCGCCGGCGGGATCGGCCGGCGGTCTCGGGGTCAGTAGATGTAGCGGATCTGCTCGGTCCAGAAGCGTTCCAGCCGGCGCAGGTCGCGGTTGATCTCGGCCATGCGGCCCTCGGCGACGATCCCGCGCGCCAGGATCGCCTCGGAATGGCGCCGGAACAGGTCGCCGACGATGCGGCGGATCTCCTGCCCGCGCTCGGTCAGCCGCACCCGCACCGCGCGGCGGTCGATCTCGCAGCGCTGATGATGCATGTATCCGGCCTCGACCAGCTTCTTCAGATTGTAGGAGACGTTCGACCCCTGATAATAGCCCCGCGTCTTCAGCTCGCCGGCGGTGACCTCGTTGTCGCCGACATTGAACAGCAGCAGCGCCTGCACCGCGTTGATGTCGAGCAGGCCCAGACGCTCGAACTCGTCCTTCACCACGTCCAGCAGCAGGCGGTGCAGTCGTTCGATCAGCGCGAGGCTTTCGAGATAGCTGTCGAGGAATCCCTTCTCGGCTTCGCCGGCGTCGACCTTCACGGCGGACTGGACGCTCATCGCTTGTCTCTCCCTCCGGGGTTGCACTTGGGCGAGGCTGACCCGGAAGAGACAATTATCGGTTAAGGCGCAGGCAAAGACTCGGAGAATTCTATTCGATTCCGACGCATTGCCGGATGCGCGCGATCAGCCCGCCCAGCGGCGCGGGCGGCGCCTCGGCCCCGGTGACCCAGCGCCACAGATCCTGGTCGCCCTGTTCGAGAAGCCGCTCGTAAAGGTCGAGCCCCGCCCCGTCCAGCCCCGCGAGCTCCGCATCCGCGAAACGCCCCAGAATCAGGTCCATCTCCTTCATGCCGCGGCGATGGCTGCGCAGGCGCAGCCGGCGCAGCCGGATCTCGGGCGTCTCGGTCATGGCAGCTCCCACAGCCGGGCCGCCCCGCGCACGCCGGAACTGTCGCCGTGGCGGGCGCGGCGGATCTCGACATGGGCGCGGTCGGCCATCACATGGGGCAGCACCCGCGGCGCGAGATCGCGATACAGGTGATCCATGTTCGACACGCCGCCGCCCAGCACGATGACATGGGGATCGATCAGGTTGACCACCCAGCCGAGGCTTCGCGCGAGGCGGTCGAGGTGGCGATCCAGCGTCGCCCGCGCCGCGGGGTCGCCGGCCGCGGCCTGCGCCGCGATCTCGGGCGCGGCGGGCGCCCGTTCGAGGCCCAGCACCCGGGCATGATCGGCCGAGATCGCCGGCCCCGAAAGCCACACCTCCAGACAGCCGCGCCGCCCGCAGAAGCAGCGCGGGCCGTCCAGCTCCTCGGCGCTGCGCGCGGGCAGCGGGCTGTGCCCCCATTCGCCCGCGACATTGTTCGCCCCTTCCACCAGGCGCCCGCCGATGACCAGCCCGCCGCCCACCCCGGTGCCCAGGATCACCCCGAACACCGTGGGCGCCCCGGCCCCGGCCCCGTCCAGCGCCTCGGACAATGCGAAGCAGTTGGCGTCATTGGTCACCTTCACCGGCCGGTCCAGCAGCGCGGCCAGGTCGCGGTCGAAGGCCCGGCCGGACAGCCAGGTCGCGTTCCCCCCGCGCACGAGTCCGCTGTCCGGGGCGATGGTGCCGGGGATGCCGACGCCCACCGGGGCGCCCCGCACGCCGGCGGCAGCCTCGACGCGCGCGACCAGTTCGGCCACCGCGCGCAGGGATGCGTCATAATCGCCCCGCGGGGTGGGCACGCGCATGCGCCCATGCTCGCTGCCATCTTCGGCCAGCCAGACGGCCTCGATCTTCGTGCCGCCGAAATCGACCCCCAGCCCCACGGCGCCCCCTTCAGGCCGAGATGCGCCGGATCAGACGGTCCAGCCCGTCGATCAGCTGCTGCTGGCGCCGGCGCAGCGCGCGCAGCTCGTCCAGCACATCTTCGGGAACCGCGCCGGCCCGGCGCCGGGGCAGCGGCGCCCCCGGCCCCCGGCCGGTGATCAGCCAGACGAGGTTGACATTCAGCAAGCCGGCCAGGATCTGCAACCGGTTGGCCCGGGGTTCGGACCGGCCCGCCTCCCACTTCGCCACCGTGTCCGCCCGCACGCCCAGCTTCTGGGCCAGCTCGGCCACCGACAGGCCCAGCGCCGCACGCGCGGCGGCGATCCGCTCCCCAAGGGTCGCGGTCTCGGCATCGCCCGCCTCGGCCCCGTCCACGGAATCGGCTCCCGCCTCCTGCATCGTCCCTCCCCTTCAGATCGGTCCGGTCCGCAATCCGATCGACGGGTTAGCATGGTTGCGGCGCGAGCGCAAAAGCCGCGCCTTGCGCGGGCCGGGGTGCGCGGCTAGCTTGCCCGCCGTCCTGCGCGGGAGTCCCGGTGCCATGCGCCTGCTGTCCGATCGGCTTGACCGAATCCGCCCCTCGCCCACCGTGGCCCTGACCGCGCGCGTCGCCGAGCTGCGCGCCGCGGGGCGCGAGATCATCGCCCTTGGCGCCGGCGAGCCGGATTTCGACACGCCCGACCATATCCGCGCCGCGGCGGTCGCGGCGATCGAGGCGGGCCGCACCCGCTATACCGCCCCGGACGGCATTGCCGAGCTGAAGGACGCCGTGCGGGAAAAGTTCCTCCGCGACAACGGGCTTGAATACGGACGTGAGGAAATCACTGTAGGATCTGGCGGCAAGCATGTAATATTCAACGCACTTCTTGCCACTCTTGACCCGGGAGATGAAGTGATCATCCCCGCGCCCTACTGGGTCAGCTATCCCGACATGGTGCGCCTGTGCGGGGCCGAAGCGGTGATCCCCCTCTGCCCGCCCGAACAGGGTTTCAAGCTCCGCCCCGAACAGCTTGCCCGCGCGCTGACCCCGGCCACCCGCTGGGTGATCCTGAATTCGCCCGCCAACCCCACCGGCGCGGGCTATTCCGCCGCCGAGCTGGCGGCGCTGGGCGAGGTCCTCGCCGCGCATCCCCGGGCCTGGGTGCTATGCGACGACATCTACGAACACATCGCCTATCCGCCCTATGCCTTCGCCACCCTGCCGGCGGTCTGCCCGCAGCTGAAGGACCGCTGCCTGATCGTCAATGGCGTGTCCAAGACCCACGCGATGACCGGCTGGCGCATCGGCTATGGGGCCGGCCCGGCCGGCCTGATCGCCGCGATCCGCACCATCCAGAGCCAGTCGACCACCAACCCCTGCACCATCAGCCAGTGGGCGGCGGTCGCCGCGCTGACCGGACCGCAGGACCATGTCGCGGCCTTCGCCCGCGCCTTCCGACGCCGCCGCGACTTCGTGGTGGCGGCGCTCGACGCCTGCCCCGGCATCAGCTGCCCGATGCCCGAGGGCGCCTTCTACGTCTACCCCTCGATCGCGGGCTGCATCGGCCGCACAACCCCCGGCGGCCGGCGCATCGCGGATGACGGCGACTTCGTGACCGCGCTGCTGGAGGAGACCGGCGTCGCGCTGGTCCAGGGTGCGGCCTTCGGCCTCTCGCCCGCCTTCCGGCTCAGCTATGCCGCCGCCGACGAGGTGCTGGCCGAGGCCTGCCGCCGGATCCGCGCCTTCTGCGAGAGACTCACATGACCGGGCTCTATTTCCGCGTCCGCGAGGGCGGGGCGCTGGTGTTCCGGCCCGAGGAGGATCCGCGCAGCCGTCGGCTGACGCTGCGGCTGATCGCGCGGGTCAATGTGTCGCGCGGCGTGGTGCGTCCGGTCGCCAGGGCGGCGATGACCGCCGCCGAGAGCGCCCGGATCGAGTCCTGGATCGCCGAGCGGCGGGCGCAACTGGCCGAGCAGGCGGCCGCGCGGGCGCGCCTGGTGATCGAGGAGATGAACGCGGTGACCGAGTGGCTGTCCGGCCCGGCCCGGCCCGAGGAGGTCGCGGCCCTGGCCGAACCGCTGCTTCTGGCGATGCACGACCTGCGCAGCGCGCTGCTGCGCCGGCAGTCCGGCGACGCGGCCCCCGGTGCGACGGACTGACCCGCGTCGGGCGAGGCGCCGGATGACGGAGCTCTCGGCCGCCAGCGCGGTCAGTTTCCGGGCGAAGGCCAGCGCCGACGCCCCCCCGGGCCACCCCCGGTTCCCCATCGGGTCGCGATCGTCACCCGGATCGTGGCGCCCGCCCCGCTCCTCGCCGCCATCCAGCGCCGGCCGGGCAGGCCGGCGCATCCTGCGGCCCGGACAACCGCCGCGGCGCCCGGCTTCATCCCCTGGACCCGCAAGGCGGCCGCACGGCGCGGC
>RFGB01000260.1 GCA_003697125.1 Alphaproteobacteria bacterium | reverse complement strand
TTGACGCGCAGCTCCCTGACCACGCCGGCGGCGGGGCTGGGAACCTCCATCGTCGCCTTGTCGCTCTCCAGCTCGATCAGCGGATCCTCGGGGCGCACCTGGTCGCCGGGCTTGACCAGGATCCCGATCACCGGCACGTCCTTGAAATCCCCGATGTCGGGAACCTTCACCTCGATGGTGCTCATCGGCACTGTCCTCCTCGTCCCGTGCTCAGACCAGGCGCGGGTTGGGCTTGTCGCCGTCGATCTCGTAGCGGTCCAGCGCCTCGGCCATCTGCTGGCGGTCGATGGCGCCGGTCTTCAGAAGCTCGGCCATGGCCGCGGCGGCGATGTGGTTGGAGTCGACCTCGAAGAAGCGGCGCAGCTTTGCCCGGCTGTCCGAGCGGCCGAAGCCGTCGGTTCCCAGCACCGCATAGGGCTGCTTCACGAAGGGGCGGATCTGTTCGGCGAAGTTCTTGACATAGTCGGTGGCCGCGATCACCGGACCCTTGGCGCTGGCCAGCTGCTGGCTGACATAGGGCACGCGCGGCTCCTCGAGCGGGTTGAGCCGGTTCCAGCGCAGGCAGTCCTGCCCCTCGCGCGCCAGTTCGGTGAAGGATGTCGCCGACCAGATGTCGGCGGTGACGCCGAAATCGGCCTCCAGCCGCTCGGCCGCGCGGATCGCCTGCAGCAGGATGGTCCCCGACCCGATCAGGTTGACATGCTTCTTGCCCGGCCGGGGGGTCTTCTTCAGCCGGTAGAGGCCGCGGATGATCCCCTCCTCGACGCCGGCCGGCATGTCGGGGTGGACGTAGTTCTCGTTCATCAGGGTCAGGTAGAAGAAGACATCCTCCTGCTTCTCGAGCATCCGCACCAGGCCGTGATGGATGATCACCGCGACCTCGTAGGCGAAGGCGGGATCGTAGCTGATGCAGTTGGGGATGGTGGACGAGAGGATGTGGCTGTGCCCGTCCTGATGCTGCAGCCCCTCGCCGTTCAGCGTGGTGCGCCCGGCGGTTCCGCCCAGCAGGAAGCCGCGGGCGCGGCTGTCGCCCGCGGCCCAGGCCAGGTCGCCGACGCGCTGGAAGCCGAACATGGAATAGTAGATGTAGAAGGGGATCATCGGCACGCCATGGACCGAATAGCTGGTCGCCGCGGCGATCCAGTCGGCCATGCCGCCGGCCTCGTTGATCCCCTCCTGCAGCACCTGGCCGTTCTCGCTCTCGCGGTAATACATCAGCTGACCGGCATCGGCGGGGGTGTAGAGCTGGCCCTTGGGATTGTAGATGCCCAGCTGGCGGAACATCCCCTCCATCCCGAAGGTGCGGCTCTCGTCGGGGACGATGGGCACGACATGCTTGCCGATGTTGCGATCGCGGCACAGCGTGTTGAGCAGGCGCACGAAGGCCATGGTGGTCGAGATCTCCCGCTCGCCCGTGCCCTTGAGCAGCCCGCCGAAGGTCTCCAGCGGGGGCACCTCCAGCTTCGGCGCATCGCGCCAGACCCGCTGCGGGAAGGCCCCGCCCAGCGCCTCGCGCCGCGCCAGCATGTATTCGCGCTGGTCCTGGGTCAGCTCCAGGAAGGGGGCGTCGCCGACATGTTCGTCATCCACCGGGATCTGGAAGCGGTCGCGGAAGGCCTTCAGCTGTTCCAGCGCCAGCTTCTTCTGCTGGTGGGTGGTGTTCTGACCCTCGCCGGCGTCGCCCATGCCATAGCCCTTGACGGTCTTGACCAGGATCACCGTGGGCTGGCCGCGGGCGTGGACCGCGGCATGATATGCGGCATAGACCTTCTCGGGATCATGGCCGCCGCGGCGCAGCGCCCAGATCTCCTCGTCGGTCCAGTCCTTCACCAGCTCGGCCGTCTCGGGATACTTCCCGAAGAAATGCTTGCGGATATAGGCGCCGTCGCGCGACTTGAAGGTCTGGTAGTCGCCGTCCAGCGTCTCCATCATCAGCTGGCGCAGGCGCCCGGTATGGTCGGCGGCCAGAAGCGGATCCCAGCTCTTGCCCCAGATCACCTTGATGACGTTCCAGCCGGCGCCGCGGAACTCGCCCTCCAGCTCCTGGATGATCTTGCCGTTGCCGCGCACCGGGCCGTCGAGCCGCTGCAGGTTGCAGTTGATGACGAAGATCAGGTTGTCGAGCTCCTCGCGCGCGGCCAGCCCGATCGCGCCCAGCGATTCGGGTTCGTCCATCTCGCCGTCGCCTAGGAAGGCCCAGACCTTGCGCGCGGTCGGCCCCTCACCCATGTCGATCAGCCCGCGGTTGTGCATGTATTTCATGAACCGCGCCTGATAGATCGCCATCAGGGGGCCGAGCCCCATCGAGACGGTGGGGAACTGCCAGTAGTCCGGCATCAGCCAGGGGTGGGGATAGCTGGACAGGCCGTGGCCATCCACCTCCGAGCGAAAATTCTCCAGCTGCTCGCGGCTGATCCGCCCCTCCATGAAGCTGCGGGCATAGATGCCGGGCACCGCATGGCCCTGGAAGAACACCAGGTCGCCGCCGAAATCCCTGGTGCGCGGGCGCCAGAAATGGTTGAGCCCGACGTCATAGAGCACCGCGGCCGAGGCGAAACTGGCGATGTGTCCGCCATATTCGGTGCTGATGCGGTTGCGCTTGACCACCATCGCCATGGCGTTCCAGCGGTTGATGGTGCGGATGCGCCATTCCATCTGCAGGTCGCCCGGATAGTCGGGCTGCTGGTCGGCGGGGATGGTGTTGACGTAGTCGGTGGTGTTGCTGAAGGGCAGGTTGGCGCCATGCTCCCGCGCCACCCGCAGGGCGTTGTCGAGCAGCCAGTGCGCGCGCTCGGGTCCGTCGCGGTAGAGCACGTCCTCGATGGCCTCGCGCCATTCGCGCGTCTCCACCGGATCGATGTCGCTCTCGTCCTTCATCGGAACCTCCCTCTCGCGGCCCCATCACCCTTCCGGGATGCCGCGCCGAAATCAACCGCCTTTCGTGTTGCGCCGCGCCCGGGGGCGGCGGGCGCCCGGCGGGACCGCTGCCTCATGCCAGGCCGGCCAGCGCCGGCGGCGTCGGCCCCCCGGTGGCCCAGTCCAGCAGCTGCACCGTGTGCACGACCGGCACGCCGGCGCCCCGGCCGATCTGCATCATGCAGCCGATATTGCCCGCCGCGATCACCTGCGGCCGCGTGGCGATGATGTTGCGCAGCTTGCGTTCCTTCAGCCGGGCGCTGATCGCGGGCTGGAGCAGGTTGTAGGTGCCCGCCGAGCCGCAGCACAGATGCGCCTCGGCCGGCTCGACCACCTCGAACCCCGCCGCGCGCAGCAGCCGCTTGGGCGGGTCGGTGATCTTCTGCCCGTGCTGCAGCGAGCATGCGGCATGATAGGCCACCCTGAGCCGCGGCGCGCGCGGCGCGTTCAGCCCCAGACCGGCCATCACCTCGGTCACGTCGCGCGCCAGCGCGGCCACGCGGGCGGCATCCGCCGACAGCGGGTCGCCGGCGAACATGTGCCCGTAATCCTTCACCGTGGTGCCGCAGCCCGAGGTGTTGATGACGATGGCATCAAGGCCCGCCCCGTCGATCTCGGCGGCGAAGGCGCGGATGTTGCGGCCGGCCTGGGCATGCGCCTCGGCGCTGCGGCCCATGTGATGCACCAGCGCGCCGCAGCAGCCCATCCCCCGGGGGATCACCACTTCGACCCCATGGCGGGTCAGCAGCCGGATGGTGGCGTCATTGATGTCGGTGTCCAGCGCCCGCTGCGCGCATCCGGTCATCAGCGCGACGCGCATGCGCCGCGCGCCCTGCGCGGGGAAGACCTGCGGGTCGTCGTTGCGGCTGACCGGCGGCAGGTCGCGCGGGGCCATCTCCAGCATCGCGCGCAGCCGTGCATCGGGGATCAGCCGCCGCAGGGGCCGGGCGATGCGCGCGGCCAGGAGCGCGAGGCGGAAGCGCATGGGATGGGGCAGGATCCGCGCCAGCAGCCAGCGCAGGGCGCGTTCGTCCCAGGGCCGGCGGTAGCGCTGCTCGATATAGGCGCGGGCATGATCGACCAGATGCATGTAGTGCACCCCCGAGGGGCAGGTCGTCATGCAGGCGAGGCAGCTGAGGCAGCGGTCGATGTGCAGCACCGTCTTCGGGTCCGGGTCGCGGCCCGATTCCAGCATCTGCTTGATCAGGTAGATCCGCCCGCGCGGGCTGTCGAGTTCGTCGCCCAGCACCTTGTAGGTGGGGCAGGTCGCGGTGCAGAAGCCGCAATGGACGCAGGCGCGCAGGATCGCGTTCGACCGCCGCATCGCCGGATCGCGCAGCTGTTCGGGCGTGAAGTTCGTCTGCATGTCAGCCCATCAGGCCTGGGTTCAGGATGCCGCGGGGGTCGAACCGGGCCCGCAGGCCGGCCGAGAGCGCCGCCACGTCCGGGGATTCGGGGGGGAAGGCCCCGATGCGCGTCCGGGTTTCCGCCGCGGCGCGGATCAGCCGGGCATGGCCGGGAAGGCCGGCGAGCGCCGGGCGGATGTCGCGCCCCGGGGTGACCAGCATCCACACCAGCCCGCCGCCCCAGTCGATCAGATGGGCGGCCGGGCGGACCGCGGCCAGCGCGGCCGGCGCGTCGGTGGGGCGCAGGATCACCCGCCAGACATCGCCCGGGCGATCGGCCAGCGGCCCCGCCGCCGCGACATCCGCCCACAGCGCCGCGATGCGGTCGGGATCGTCGAGGATGGTGATCTCGCCATGGGCGGCGAGATGCCGCGCGAGCTTTCCGCGGCGGCCGGCCAGCGCCGCGGCGCGCCCCTCGAGCCTGAGCAGCGTGGCCGGGCCGTCCCAGGGCCCCTGCGGCAGATGGGCCGCCCCCGACACCTCCCACGGCGTCGCCAGCGCGGCGGTCATCGCCGCCACCGCGCGGGCATCGTCAAGCCCGTGCAGGACCAGCGTGGCCGCGGCCTCGGGCCGGGGCAGGACCTTCAGCGCCACCTCGGTGATCACGCCCAGCGTGCCGTGGCTGCCCGCGACCAGGCGGGCGAGGTCGTAGCCGGTGACGTTCTTCATGACCCGCCCGCCGCTCTTGACGATGCTGCCGGTCCCGGTGACGAAACGCAGGCCCAGGAGCATGTCCCGCGCCGCCCCGGCCGCGACCCGCCGCGGCCCCGACCGGTTCATTGCGACGGTTCCGCCGATCGTGGCCGCGCCGCCGCTGCCCATGAGCCGCCGCCAGTCGGGCGGCTCGAAGGCCAGCATCTGGCCCTCGGCGGCAAGCGTCGCCTCGATCTCGGCCAGCGGCGTGCCCGCGCGCGCGACCAGGGTCAGCGCGCCGGGCTCGTAGAGGGTGATGCCGGCGAGCCCCGCCACCGACAGCGGCCGGCCCGCCACGGGGTTGCCGACCGCGGCGCAAGTGCCCCCGCCCAGGATGCGCAGCGGCGCGTTCGCGCCCTTCAGGAT
>RFGB01000259.1 GCA_003697125.1 Alphaproteobacteria bacterium | reverse complement strand
GGCAGCGTGGACGGCTATGTGTGGGAGACCCTGGCCATCGTCGAGCCCGCCCTGACCGAACGCACCCGCGTCGTGGCGCGCTCGGAATGGCTGGGCTTCCCGCCTTTCGCCGCTCGCGCGGACCGTGCCGGCGAGGACCCCGTGCGGCGCTTTGGCGAGGTGCTGCGGGGGCTTGACGCCAGCCCGGCCGGGCGCGCGGTGCTGGGGCTGCTGTTCCTGGACCGGATCGCGCGGGGCGACATCGCGCTGTTCGACGGGATCGCGGCGCGCATGGCCCTGCTGGCGCGGCGCTGAGCGATGGGCCTGCACCCCGGCAGCTGGCCGATCACCGTCCGCGTCGCCGCCGCGGCGGCGGGGCTGATGATCGCGCTGGGGCTCGCGGCCTCGCAGCAGGTCCTCGCCACCCTGGCCAGGCTGCAGGATGCGCGCCTGCGCGAGATCGCCCGGCTGCATGTCGAGGGGCTGTCGGTGGCGCTGGGGCCCTTCGTGCTGCACCGGGATGTGTGGGAGGTCTACGACACCCTCGACCGCGCGCGCGGCGCCGTCACCCGCGGGCGCATCCTGTTCACCGTGGTCGCCGACGACCGGGGCCGGATCCTGGCGGCCACCGATCCGCTGCGCGCGCCGGTGGATTCCGACATCGCCCGCTTCGCAAGCGGCGCCCTGACGCTGGAGGCGCTGCGCGCGCAGACCGCCGAGGATGTGGTGCGCGTGGCCGCACCGCTCGACTATCAGGGCCGCCGGGTGGGCCGGATCGTGACCGAGCTTGACGTCAGCGATCTGGCCGCCGAACGGCGGGAGGCCACGCTTGCGCTGCTGGCGGCGAATGGTGCGGCGACGCTGATCCTTGTCCTGGCCGGCTATCTGGTGGTGGCGCGGCTGCTGCGTCCGGTCGAACTCCTCGCCCGGCACATGGGCGAGGCGGGCGATGCGCCCCACCCGATCCCCGAGGACATGATCCCGCGTTCGGACAGCGCGCTGGCGCGGCTCTTGCGCAACTTCAACGCGATGAGCGGCGCGATCGCGGCGCGTGCCGAGGCCGAGCGGCGCCTGGCCGAGCGCGAACGCTTCGTCGGCCTCGGGCGACTGTCCTCCTCGCTGGCCCATGAGATCAACAACCCCCTGGGCGGGCTTCTGAACGCCGCCGACACGATCCTGAACTATGCCGACCGGCCCGAGGTGGTGCGCCGGTCGGCGGATCTGATCGTCCGCAGCCTGCGCCATCTGCGCGACGTGAGCCGCGCGATCCTCGAGGAGCATCGCCACGACCGCGCCGGCCGCCCCCTGTCGCGCGCCGATTTCGAGGATCTTCAGCTGCTCTTTTCCCCCGAGGTGCGCCGGCGGGGGCAGACCCTGGACTGGCGCATCGAGGGCAGCGACGCGGCGCTGGGCGCCTGGCCCTCGGCCCCGGTGCGGCAGATCGCGCTGAACCTGCTGCTGAACGCCGCCACCGCTGCGCCGGCGGGCGGCACGGTCGGCCTGATTGTGCGCGCCGACGCGCGCGGGCTTCTCCTGCAGGTCAGCGATGACGGCCCCGGCCTGACCGGCGCGGCGCGCGCGCGGCTGATGTCCGAGGCGCCGGCCGAGCCGGGCGGGGGCGTGGGGCTGCGCCTCGTGCGGGATCTGGCGCGCGGGCTCGGGGGCCGGATCGCCTGCACCCGCGAAGGGGCGCGCACGGTCATCAGCCTGCATTTCTCGGTTGCGGAGCCTCGGTGATGCTGCGCGGGCGCTATCTGGTGCTGATCGAGGACGACTCCCTCATGGGCGCCTCGCTGGTCCAGCGGCTCGAGCTGGAGGGCGCCGAGGTAACCTGGCTGCGCCAGGCGGTGCGAGGGATCGCCGCCGTGCGCACCCCGCGCCGGCCCGTCGATGCGGTGATCTGCGACATCCGCCTGCCCGACGGCGACGGCGAGCAGATCTTCGCCACCCTGGCGCAGCGCGCGCCGCCGCCGCCCTTCCTGTTCATCACCGGCCAGGGCGACATCGACCAGGCGGTGCGCCTGCTGAAATCCGGGGCGGGCGACTACCTGACCAAGCCCTTCGACATGGCCGATTTCCTGGCCCGGCTCGACCGGGTGCTTCGGCCCGATCCCGGAGCGGAGATCCCGGCCGGCTCCGGCGTCTCGCCGCAGGCGCGCGACATCGACGCTAGGGCCGCCCGCCTGGCCGCCGGCGACCATCCGGTGCTGATCCGCGGCGCGCGGGGGCTGGGCAAGGCGCGGCTCGCGCGCGCGATCCACGACATGTCCGATCGCCGCGCCGCACCCTTCGTCACGCATGACGCGCTGGACAGGCGCGGGGGTGAGGCCCCGCTGGCCGAGGCGATGGCGCGGGCCGAGGATGGCACGCTGTTCGTCGCCGGACTCGGCAAGATCGACGCGGAGGATCAGGCGCGCCTGCTGGCGGCGATCGCAAGCTCGCCCTTCCGCCTGATCGCCGCCTGCGGGCCGCGGATCGAGGAGGCGGTGCGGGCCGGCGATTTCCGCGCGGATCTGTTCTATGCGCTGGCTGCGCACGAGATTGTCGTGCCGCCCCTGGCGCAGCGCCCCGAGGATGCGGTCTGGCTGGCCGGCCGGATGTTCGACGGGCTGAACCGGCACCGCGTGCGGCCGCTGCGGGGCCTGTCCGAGCTGGCGCTGGCCGCGATCCGCGAACATGACTGGCCGGGCAACGGGCGCGAGCTGCGGGCGCGGCTGGCGCGCGCGGTGGAGAGCGCCGCGGGCGACTGGATCGGGCCGGCGGACCTCTTCCCCGAGCTGGGCGCCCTGGATGCGGAACCCGGGACGCTGGCCGAGGCGCGCGACCGGGCCGAGAGCCGGCAGATCCTGCATGCGCTGGCGCGGACCGGGGGGCGGATCGGCGCGGCGGCGCGGCTGCTCGGGGTGTCGCGCACGACCCTGTGGGAGAAGATGCACAAGCTGGGCCTTCAGCCCCCGCCGCCCGGGCGGCGCTGATGTCCGGAAATCCGAACGGGCGGATTCGTCAAGCAATCACAAAGGCTTGGCCGGTGCGTCCCGCGCCCTTTTCCGCGCCCGGCGGCCGCGATCCGGTGCTAGGCTTCTGGCGTCGAGATCAGGGAGGAACCCGACATGAAATGCAACCGCATGGTCGATGTCGGCCGGCGCCAGTTCCTGCGCGGCGGCTTTGTCGGCGCGGCCGGCGCCGCCGCTTCAGCCGTTCTGCCGGCCGAGGCGGCTCGGGCGCGTGGTCTTGCGCGGGTGGCGTATCCGTCGACCCGGCTTGCGAATATCCGGGATCTGAAGGTGAACGAGCCGATGGACATCGCCTATCCCGACGCCGACAGCCCCGGGGTGCTGCTGAAGCTGGGCCGTCCGGTCGAGGGCGGCGTCGGCCCCGATGGCGACATCGTGGCGTTTTCGGTGCTGTGCCCGCACAAGGGCTGGCTGTTGTCCTACAGCGCCGGCGACAGGACCCTGAACTGCCCGGGCCACCATTCGCGCTTCGACTGCGAGGCGGGTGGCCAGCAGATCTGGGGTCATGCGACGCAGAACCTGCCGCAGTTCCTGCTGCGGGTGGACGACAAGGGCGACATCCATGCCGAGGGCGTGGACGAGCTGATCTATGGCCGCCTGTCCAACGTGCTTGAGGCATGAGGGAGGTCCGAGCGATGGCTTACAAGCGACAGATCGACCGCCTGCCGATCATTCCCGCGGACGCGCAGGAATTCAACGTCACCTGCCATTACTGCATCGTCGGCTGCGGCTACAAGGCCTACACTTGGCCGATCAACCGTCAGGGCGGCACCGCGCCGGATGAGAACAAGTTCGGCGAGGATCTGAGCCGGCAGCAGTATCAGGATGCCGAGGCGTGGTATGCGCCCTCGATGTACAACATCGTGCGCCAGAATGGCCGCGACGTGCATCTGGTGGTCAAGCCCGACGTGAACTGCGTGGTGAACTCGGGTCTGGGTTCGGTCCGCGGCGCGCGCATGGCCGAGAACCGCCCCTCGCGCGTGACCGGCACCCAGCTGCAGCGGATCGGCGACCCGCTGGTGTGGCGCAACGGCACCTGGCAGCCGACCAGCTGGGACGACGCGCTGGATCTGGTGGCGCGGGTGACCGCGCGGGTGATCACCGAGGGCTCCGAGGATGATCTCGTGGTCTCCATGTTCGACCACGGCGGCTCGGCGGGCGGCTACGAGAATACATGGGGCACGGGCAAGCTCTATTTCGGGGCGATGAAGGTCAAGAACGCCCGCATCCACAACCGTCCGGCCTACAATTCCGAGGTGCATTCCTCGCGCGACATGGGCGTGGACGAGCTCAACTACGCCTATGAGGACTATCAGCTGACCGACACGATCTTCATCGTCGGCGCCAACCCGATGGAGACGCAGACCAACCTGTTCCTCAATCACATGGTCAAGGGTCTGCAGAACGGGGCGCGGATGGTCGTCGTCGATCCGCGCCGGACGCTGACGGTGGCCTCGGCCGAACAGTTCGCCGGCAAGGAGAACGTGCTGCATCTGGCGATCAACGAGGGCACCGATCTGGCGCTCCTGAACGCGCTGTTCACCCATATCGCCGATCAGGGCTGGGTGGATCGCGAGTTCATCGAGAAGTCCACCTTCCGCGATGGCGTCGCGGTGCGCCAGGACGCGGCACATCCCGCAAGCCTCGGCAGCTTCGAGCATGCCCTCGAGGCAGTGCGGATGTCGGTGGAGGAGGCGGCCGGGATCTGCAGCGTGCCGGCGGCCGACATCGTCAAGGCCGCCGAATGGATCGCCAAGCCCCATGACGACGGCTCGCGCCGCAAATGCGTCACCGCCTACGAGAAGGGCGTGATCTGGGGCAACGACAACTACCGCACCGTCGGCGCGCTGGTGAACATCGCGCTGGCCACCGGCAACATCGGCCGCGAGGGCGGCGGCTGCTGCCGTCTGGGCGGCCATCAGGAGGGCTATTTCCGCCCCTCCGACGCGCATGTCGGGCGCCCGGCGGAATATGTCGACCAGTTCCTGATCCGCGGCCTCGGCGCGGTGCATCACATCTGGGCCTGCGACCACTACAAGACCACGCTCAACGCCAGCGAGTTCAAGCGGGTGCACAAGCGCCGCGCGGACATGGTCAAGGACGCCATCGACGCCGCCGCCGGCCGCTCGCGCGAGGAGGTGGTGGACGCGATCATGGGCGCGATCCGCATGGGCGGGCTGTTCGTGGTGGATGTGGACATCATCCACAGCCAGATCGGCCAGAACGCCCATGTCATCCTGCCCGCCTGCGAAGCCAACGAGATGAATCTCACCTCGATGAATGGCGAGCGGCGGCTGCGCCTGTCGGAGCGCTACATGGACCCGTGGGGCAACTCGCGCCCCGACTGCCTGATCGCCGCCGGCATCGCCCGGCACATGGAACGCGTGCTGCGCGAGATGGGGCATGGTGAGTATGCCGACCGCTTCAAGGGCTTCGACTGGCAGACCGAGGAAGACGCCTTCATGGATGGCTACCATCAGGCCAATCCCGAGGTGACCTACGAGCGGCTGCGGGCCATGGGCAACAACGGCGTGCAGGAGCCGGTGGTGGGCTTCGAGAACGGCCGGCTCGTCGGCACCACGCGCCTTTACACCGATGGCCGCTTCACCCGTCACGGCCGCGAGGACGGCAAGGCGCTGTTCTGCGCGGGCGCATGGCGCGGCTGGCAGGCGCCCGGAAAGGCCCGCGAGAAGGCAAGCCACCGCTTCTGGATCAACAATGTGCGGGCCAACATCTTCTGGCAGAACCAGTTCCTCGACCAGAAGAACGAGTTCGTCCAGGACCGCTACCCGCATCCCTTCGTCGAGATGCATCCCGACGACATGGTCGAACTGGGCATCAACCCCGGTGATCTGGTCGAGATCGTCAACGAGAACGGGGTGACCCAGGGCATGGCCTATCCGATGCCCACGCTCAAGCGCAACACGGTGGCGATGGTGTTCGGTTCGCCAGCGGGAAGCCAGGGCAACGTGGTCAATCCCGGCGTCAACGAGCTGGTGCTGCCCGACTACAAGCACACCTGGGGCAACATCCGCAAGATCGCGGACGCCACGCCCGAGACGCGCGCGATCAGCTTCAAGTCGCACGAGGTGGCGCTGTAACCCTGCCGGCCAGGCGCCATGGCGGGCGATCCCCGCCATGGCGCGCCCCGCCGCGCCGAGCGCCGCCGCAGCGCGGGCTGTGCTCATGCCGCGGGCGCGGCCAGCGCCGCCTCGATTGCCTCGCGGGCCTTGCGGTCGGTGGGCTTCAGCATGCTCGGCATCCAGGTGATGATGCGCCCGTCGCGACCCACCAGATACTTGTTGAAGTTCCAGCGCACCGGCTCGCCGGTCTCGGCCGCGGCCCATTTGAAGAAGGGGTGCGCCGCCGCGCCCACCACATGCACCGGCGCCGTCATCGGGAAATCGACGCCATAGGTCAGCTC
>RFGB01000258.1 GCA_003697125.1 Alphaproteobacteria bacterium | reverse complement strand
GCGCATGCACCCCCTGCCGGGGATGGGTCAGGCGGACATGGCGGTTGCCGAAGGTGGAATTGGCGATGGTCACGTCGCGCACCCAGACATGGCCGCCCGCCGCTACCCGGTCGCCCAGCGTGTCGGCGATCAGGGCATAGGGTCCGAGCCGGGCGCGCATCGCGCCCTCGGCCTGGGCGCGGGCCCGGGCGATGTCGAAGCGCAGATGCGGATCGGTGTCAAGCCGCGCGGGCAGCAGTTCCAGCAGCCGGCGCAGCGCGTCGGCGGCATCGCCATGCACGAACAGCGCCACCGGATAGTTGCGCCCCCCCTGGGCCGCATCCGCGTCGATCTGCACCAGCGGGCGGGGCAGGGGCAGGCGGTAGTCGCGGGTCTCGTTGCCGCGCAGGCGCGAGCCGACCACCAGCATCAGGTCGCAGCTCTCGTAGAGGGCGGCGGCCTCGGGCCCCATGTTGTAGGCGCCGAGATTGGCCGGCTCCTCCTCGGACACCACGCCGCGCCCGTTGGTCGAGGTGACCACCCCCACGCCCCGCCGCATCAGCTCCGCCGCCTCGGGCGCCGCCCCCCGGGCCCCGCCACCCAGCCACATCAGCGGCCGGCGCGCCGCGGTCAGGAGGCGGGCAAGCTCGGCCAGCGCGGCATCGCGCGCGCGCGGGCGCAGCGGCTCGGGGGCGAGGAAGCGGCCCTGTGGCGGCGCGGCCATGCGCTGGACGTCGATCGGCACCTCGAGGCTGACCGGCCCGGTCGGGGCGGACAGCGCCGCGGCGATGGCGGCGCTGATCACCCCCACCGCGCCGCCGGGATCCCAGATGCGCCAGACCGCCTTCGAGACCGCCCGCAGCATCTCGGGCTGGCGCGGCACGTCGTGAATCGCGGCACGGTCGCGATCGGCATAGGCCAGATCGACCTGCGAGGTGATGTGCAGCACCGGGCTGCCCGCGGTCAGCGCCTCGGCCTGCGCGCCCGCGGCATTGCCGGCCGCCGTTCCGGTCGAGGTGATGCAGACCCCGAGGCCGCCGGTCACCCGGGCATGGGCGTCGGCCATGTTCATCGCCCCGGCCTCGCCGCGGGCCGGCACGAAGCGGATCCGGCCCTGGCGCGCGATGGCGTCGAGGATCGGCATGTTGTGGATCGAGATCACCCCGAAGATGGTGGTGACCCCGGCATCGGCCAGGGCGCGGGCGATGAATTCGCCCACCGTCTCGGTGCTGTCGATCGCGGCGTGCTTCATCGCGCCCCTCACATGTGCCTGTTCAGCCCGCCCGAGACGTCGATCTGGGCGCCGGTGACGTAGCTCGCCGCCGGCGAGCCGAGAAAGGCGATGGCGCGCGCGGCCTCGATCGGTTCGCCCAGCCGGCCCAGCGGAATCCCCTTGCGCGCGGCCAGGGCGGCATACCAGCTGTCTCGGTCCTGGGCGGGATCCTCGCGCGCGGCAAAGCGGCGCTGCCACTGCCCCGAATCCACCAGTCCCAGCAGCACCGAATTGACCCGGACCTCGGGGGCGAGTTCGCGGCTGAGCGACTTGACCAGGTTCTGCACCGCCGCGCGCGCGGCGGAGGTGCAGACCATGTGCGGCTCGGGCTGGTAGGCCAGAAGGGCATTGACCGCGACGATCGCGCCGCGCGCGCTGCGCAGCATCGGCAGGAAGGCGCGCACCGGGTGTATCTGGCTGAACAGCTTCAGTTCGAATTCCGCCCGCCAGTCGTCATCGGCCGTGTCGGCGAAGGTGGACTGGCGCCCCTGTCCGGCATTGTTGACCAGCAGGTCGCAGCGGCCCCAGCGTTCCCCGACCGCGGCGGCAAGGCCCCGGACCGCCGCGGCGTCCAGCACCGACAGCGCGCGCGCCAGCACCCGGTCGGCGCCATGCGCGGCCGCCAGCCGCACGGCCGCGGCCTCCAGCCGTTCGGCGCCGCGCGCGCAGATCGCCACCCGCGCGCCTTCGGCCAGCAGCAGTTCGGCCGTGGCCAGCCCGATGCCCGAGGATCCCCCGGTGACCACCGCGACCCGGTCCCGGTAGCCCAGATCCATCAGGCCGCCCCGCGGTTCAGCCGCCGCAGTTCCGGCCAGCCGGGATCGGGCCGGCCCTGCATCACCGCGCGCTGGGCCGGGGTGGGGGGGCCGGCGGTCATCCAGCGGTCCATCGCCTCGGGATCGCTGCGCGACCAGACCTTCGGGGCGTGGGTGGCCTCGTCGATCTGCTGCAGTTCGCAGGTGAATTCGATCACGAAGCCCGAGGGCGAGACGAAATAGGCGAAGGGGTTGTTGCCCGGCCCGTGGCGCCCGGGTCCCCAGGTGGGCACATGGCCCTTGTGCTTCATCCGGCCGATGGCGCGCATGAATTCGTCGATCGAGGGCAGCTCGAAGGCGACATGGTTGACGCTGGGATAGGGGTTGCGCACCAGCGCGATGCTGTGATGGTCGCTGGTGCAGCGCAGGAAAACCATCTGGTCGGCCGAATAGTCCGAGGCGCGGAAGCCCAGCACCTGCTCGTAGAAGGCCTGCACCCCCTCCATGTCGGGGGTGTTCAGAACCACATGGCTGACCTTGCGCGGCTTGGCCCATTCGGGCTCCTCGGGCAGGATGCGCCCGCCGGCGCGGAACCGCAGCCGGCGCAGGTCGGGATCCAAGAGCTCGAAGCCATAGCCGCCGACCCAGTCGTCGAACGGGCCGGGGGGGGCGACGACCGCGGCCCCATGGGCCACGCAGCGCGCGTGCAGCGCGTCGGCCGCCGCCGCATCGGCCATGCGGAAATGGATGTATTCGATGCCGAAGACACCGTCATCCTTCAGCCCGTAGAGGAAGGGCTCGGGCCCGGTTCCGCGCAGCAGCGCGACGCCTTCGGCGCGGTGGGCAAGCTTCAGGCCCCACATCTCCTCGTAGAAGGCAAGCGTCGCGGTCAGGCCGGGGCCGCGCATCATGATGCCGCCGAGCCCGGCGATCTGGGTGGGTGCATCGGTCATCCTGTCTCCTCCCTCGCTGTGGCGGGGCGGCCGGGCGCCGCCGCGGCGATCCGGGCGGCGACGATCCCGGCCACGGCATCGGGCGCCTCGAGGCACAGCGCGTGCCCGGCGCCGGGCACCAGCCGCAGCTGCCCGCGGATCGCGGGGGGCAGGGCGGCATGGACGCTGGCGGCGGCATCGGGGGGGGTGATGCGATCCTCCGCCCCCACGATCACGTCGGTGGGGACCGCCAGCCGGGCGGCATCATCCTCCAGCCGGCCCGAGGCCAGCATCCGCGCCGCCTGCGCATAGCCGGGCAGCGACACCCGGGCCATCGCGGCGGTGACCTCGGCCAGAAGGTCGGGCCGGCGCTCGGGCGCATGCAGAAGCCTCGGCGCGCGCCGGGCGGCAAGGGTGGCGGGGCCCAGCCGCTCCAGCTCGGCGATGCGCGCGCGCGCGGCGGGGCCGGGGTCGCCGCCCGGCGCCACGCCATGGCCGCGCGCGGGCGAGGCGAGGACGAGCCCGGCCACCCGCCGGGGTTCCATGACCGCGAAGGCGGCGGCGATCAGGCAGCCCAGGGAATGGCCCAGCAGCACGATCGGCCCCGGGGCGCAGGCGTCGGCCAGCCGGCGCAGCGCGGCGGCGTAATCGGCGGCCATCGGCCAGTCCGCCGCCAGGGGCGTCGAGGCGCCATAGCCCGGCGCGTTCCACGCGATCACCCGAAGCGCGGGGTCGAGGCGGTGCATGAGCCGGGTGAAGGATTGCGCGTTCGACCCGATGCCGTGCAGCAGCACCAGCGTCGCGCCCGGCCCGGGGCGTTCGAGGAACTCGATCCCCGCCGCGCTGCGCGTCAGCCAGCCGTTCATGTGAACACGAAGCCGTTGTTGGCCGGCAGCACCTGCCCGGTCAGGGTCAGCGCCGCCTCGCCCAGCAGGAAGGCGACCAGCCCGGTGATCTCGCGCGGGTGCTGGGGGCCGGGGACGGCGCGCCCCTCGGCATAGAGGCGGTGGCGCTCGGCGGGGACATATTCGGTGGACCGGGTGGTCAGGATGCCGGGCGCCACCGCGGTGACGCCGACCCGGTCGGGTCCCAGCTCGCGGGCCAGCGCGCGGGTCATGGCGATCACCGCCCCCTTGCTGGCGACATAGGACAGAAGCCGCGGCGCCCCCCACAGCGCGGTGTCCGAGGCGATGTTCACCACCCGGCCCGAACCGCTGGCCCTGAGCAGGGGCGCAGCGGCGCGGGTCATCAGCCAGGTGCCGCGGACATTGACGCGCTGCACGCGGTCCCAGCTGTCGATGGGGATGTCCTCGAACCCGATGCCGCCGATGCCGGTGGCGATGGCGCCATTGTTGACCAGCCCGTGCAGGGCGCCGCCGGTGGATTCGGCCACCGCCGCGGCCAGGGCGGCGATCGAGTCAGCCTCGCCCAGATCCACCGGATGGAAGGCCGCGTCCAGCGTCCGGGCCAGCTCGCGCCCCGCCTCCTCGGCTATGTCGGCCAGGATCAGCCGCGCCCCCTGCGCGGCCAGGCTGCGGGCGATCTCGGCACCCAGCCCGCCGGCGGCACCGGTCACCAGGACGCTGCGTCCGGCCAGCACCGCCTCACTCCGCCGCCACGCCGCCCGCCGCCTGCTCGGCCTCGATCTCGGCGCGGGCGGCGCGGGTCAGGATCTGGCGGATGCGGCTGACGCCGATGTCGTGCTGATAGAGCATCTCGCGCCGGCGCGCGTCGTCGGGCATTCCTTCCAGCATGACCCGGTCCTGTTCCAGAACCTCCCAGTGGTTCTTCTCGAGCCGTGCGCGGTAGAGGAAGCGCCAGCTTTCCCGGGCCAGCCCCTGCACGCGGCGCATGCGCCAGAAGAAGACCCGGGTGCTGCGTTCGTCGATCGGGGTGACGAAGCCGATGATGCGGAACGGCCCGCCCGGCCCGGCGGCGGGGGGGTAGGGGATCTCGAGGAAGCAGAACATGCTGCCGGGGTGGAACTCGAACTCGGTCCAGTCGAAATTGGCGTCCTTCTGGCTGACCCGCTCGACGCGGAAGCCGTGCTCGGTGCGCTCGATGCGCATCAGGTCCTGCTTGGACCCGTAGGCGAGCGTGAAGCTCTGGGCATGGAGATAGCAGCCATGCATCGGGTCGGCGAGATTGTCGAGCGCGTAGCGGTAGTTGGTGTTCCACACCGCGCTGCACAGGAATCCGGTCCATTCGGGATCGGACATCACCGCGGGCAGCGTCAGCGCGGGGGGCTCGGGCCGCTCGGCGGACGGCATGTAGACGAAGACCGCGCCGGCCGTCTCGGTGACCGGATAGGCCGCGACCGCGCGGCGGCCTTCCAGGGCGCATTCCGGCATGGCGGGCACGCGGACGATCACGCCGTCACGGTCGACGACCACGCCGTGATAGCGGCAGGCGATGTTGCCTTCGAACACCTCGCCCTGCGACAGCGGGGCGCCGCGATGGGGGCAGAAATCCTCCACGCAGGACAGCCGGCCCGCCGCGTCCCGCCACAGAACCAGCCGCTCGCCCAGCAGCCGCACGCCGTGGGGCAGGCCCTCGCCCAGCTCGGCCGACCGGCATACCGGATACCAGTGCCCGCGCAGGCCGCGGTTCACCCGCCGTTCGATCAGCGCCTTCATGTCGTTCGCCGCGCTCATCGCGGATCCTCCCCTCGCCAGTCCGTCGCCGTCAGCCATGGGCCTTCGGCAGATAGTGCAGCACCCGCTCCTCGATCCGCGCCAGCGCGGCGTAGAGCAGGTATCCGATCACGGTCAGCAGGATGATGGCATTGAAGACCATCGCGGCATTGGCCTGCCCGCCGCCATAGGAGATGAGATAGCCAAGCCCGGTATTGCCCCCGACCAGCTCGCCCACCGTGACGCCGATCACCGCCAGCGTCGAGGCGATGCGCAGCCCGGCCATCAGGTTGGGCACGGTCGAGGGCATCTCGACCTTCAGGAAGATGCCCATCCGTCCCAGGTTGTAGGCCCGCGCCAGGTTGATCAGGTCGCGGTCCACCGTGCGCATCGCCTGCAGCACATTGACCAGCACCGGGAAGAAGACGATCAGCACCGTCACCAGGAGCTTCGGCATCGCGTTGTAGCCGAACCACATGATGAACAGCGGCGCGAAGGCCACCTTGGGCGCGATCTGCAGCGCCAGGATGTAGGGCGAGAGCACCTTCTCCCAGAACGGGGCCATGCCCAGCAGATAGCCCAGCAGCGCCCCCAGCAGGCTGCCGATCGCGAAACCCAGAAGGGTGTAGAGCGCGGTGGACAGCGCGTGGCTGGCCAGCTGCTCGTAGCGCCACATGCGCAGCATCTCGGCCAGACAGTCGCCCAGCGTCGGGATGATGAATTTCGGCACGCCCAGCGCGGGGGGCAGATACTGCCAGGCCAGCAGCACCAGCGCCAGCAGGCCCAGGCTGGCGAGCGCGGTGCGGCTTGCCGCCCGGCGCGCCCCCGCCCGCGCCGCCGCCGCGCGGGAACGGGCGGCGGCCCCCCCGGGGGCCGCGGCGCGGGGTGCGGCGGGGGCGCCCCCCGCCGCGATGTCGGCCGGACGGTTCATTGCACGAAGTCGTTGGTGTAGAGATCCTCGACCGGAACCGCGGTGCGGATGATGCCGGCGTCGAGATAGAACTTCTGCACCGCGGCGATGCGTTCGGGGTCGAAGCTGCCCAGCGGCTGGCCCTCGGCCTCGGGATAGATCAGCGTCGCATAGGCGCGCAGGATCGCCTCGATCTGCTCCTCCTTGCCGCTGTGCTGGGTGACGATGGCGACATAGTCGCGCGCCGCGGCGGCGGGATCGGCCATGATCTCGCGGATCGCGCGCAGCACCGCCCTGACGAAGCCGCGCACCGCCTCGGGCCGGCGGGCGATGGTGTCGTCAGAGGCGATGATCGCCTGCGCCATGGCGGGGAACAGCTTCTCGACCGGCATCTGTTCGAGCCTGATGCCCGTGCGCGCGACGGCGTCGATCCATTCCGGCACGCCGACGAAGCCGTGCAGCTTGCCGGCGATGGTCAGCTGGATGATGCCGCCGGGGCCGACGGCCTGGATGTCGACATCGGACCGGTCGAGACCCGCCGCGGCCAGCACCCCCAGCAGGTTGTAATAGGTGGTGTCCTGGAACGACAGGACGCCGATGGACTTTCCCTTCAGGTCGGCCGGCCCGGTGATGCCGCTGTCCTCGCGCCAGGCCAGCTGGGTGAGCCCATGCCCCCCCAGCAGCGCCACGCCGCGGATGTTCAGCCCGTTGGCGCGCACGATGATCGGGGTATCGCCGATGCCGCCGCCAAGATCGGCATTGCCCAGCGCGACCTGCGTGGCCACGTCGGCGCCGCCCTTGCCCACCTGGAAGGTGACCTCGAGCCCCTCCTTCGCGAAATAGCCCTTGCCGCGGGCCAGCTGGAAGGGCGCGAAGGCGGGCAGGAAGTCGGGGGCGGGGAACAGATAGGTCAGCTTCTCCTGCGCGCCCGCCGCGACCGCGCCCAGCGCCATCGCCGCCGCGGCGATGGCCCCCGTGATCATGTGTCTCATCTGCGCCTTCCTCCCTTCACGCGGCCCGTTCCTCGAGCCTGAGATGCCTGAACAGTTCGGCCGCATACGCGTTCACCTCGGGCATCAGGCGCCGCCTGATCGGCGCGTCGCGATGCGGCAGCTCGACCGCGATCTCGGCCACGACGCGGCCCGGGCGCTCGCTCAGCACCAGGATGCGGTCGGACATCAGCACCGCCTCGGCCAGGTCATGGGTGATCAGCAGCGTGGTCTTGCCCGCCTCGGCGATGGTGCGGGCGAAGGAATTCTGCAAGAGGAGCTTGGTCTGGGCGTCCAGCGCCGAGAAGGGCTCGTCGAGCAGGATGATCTCGGGGTCGATGGCCAGGGTGCGCGCCAGGGCGGCGCGCTGGCGCATGCCCCCCGACAGCTGATAGGGATACTGGCGATCGAAGCCCTCGAGCTGGCAATGCCGCAGCTCTTGCATGGCGCGCGCGCGCCGCTCGGCCCGCGGCACGCCCCGCGCCTCCAGCCCGAACTCGATGTTCGACAGGATGTTGCGCCAGGGCAGCAGCAGATCCTTTTGCAGCATGAAGCCGACATGGGCGTTGGGGCGGGTGACCGGCCGGCCGCTGACCCGCACCTCGCCCTCGGTCGGCTGATAGAGCCCCGCGGTCATCGACAGCAGCGTGGACTTGCCGCAGCCCGACGGCCCGACGACGGCGACGAACTCGCCCTCGTTCACGCTGAAGCTGACATCGCGCACGGCGACCAGATCCTCGCCCGAAGGGGTGGGGAAGACCTTGGTGACGCTGCGGAACTCAAGCGCCATGGGCCGGCCCGGCGCAGGCGTCGAGATCGGCATTGATCGCCGCCAGCTCCTCGGCCAGCAGCGCCTCGGTCCAGTCGGTGCGCCCCGAGCGGGGCGCGCGCACCCCCGCCGCGGCCAGCGCCGCCGCCACGCGGGCGAAATCATGGGTGCCGGTGGCGTAGATCTCCATCAGCGCGTCGGCCAGCGCCTCCTCGGCCGGATCCAGCGGGCGCCCCAGGGTCTGCCGGGCGGGATCGGTCCCGCCGCCGCCCTGGCTGTCGGATCGGGTCATGGCCGCCTCCCTCCACCCTGTGTGTTCAATTATGAACGCATTGTTCACAACTAGGTTGCCAAGACCGCATGGCGCCTGTCAAGGGCGATCGCGCCCGCCTCAGCCGGCGGCATAGACCACCCCGTCATCGCCGGCGGTGCCGATCACCGTCCACACCGTGGCGTGGCCTGCCGAGTCATTGCGGAACCAGTGGCGGCGCCCGGCGGGGGTCTTGACCAGATCGCGCGGGCCAAGCTCCACCTCCACCCGCTCGCCGTCCTCCTCCCAGCCGACGACCAGCGCCCCCTCCAGCACCATCATCGCATCCTCCACCGGGCGCACGAAGGGCTGCACGCCGACGCGCGACGGGACTCCCCACATCTCCTTGCGGCAGGTGGTGCTCTCGATCCCGCCGGGGCCGACATAGACCTTGCGCGCGAAGCCCGCCGCCTCCCAGATCGTCGGGGCCTCGGCATGGCGGATCAGATGCCGCGCCATGAGCTGCTGCAGCGGATGGCTGCCGCGGCGGTCGAAGCGGATCGTCGCGCCCGGCCGGGCGCCGAAACGGCGGGCGACCTCGATCGGGTGATCCTTGGGGTGATAGAGATAGCGCGGCGGCAGCGGCTTTCCGACATCGACCGAGATCGACATCAGCACCGGTTCGGGCCCGTCGACGCGGAAGCCATGGCCGACCTCGCGCGCGTTCAGGATCATGTCCTTCGGCCCCAGGCTCACCTCCACCACCTCGCCGTCACGCTCCCAGCCCACCACCAGCGCGCCGCTGATGACCAGGAAGCTCTCCTCGATCTCGTGGCTGTGGCAGGCGGCGAAGCGCCCGGGCTCCTTGTAGATCAGCGACAGGGTGAAGTGATCGGGCTTCAGCGTGGTGCTGTCGCCGACCTTGGGCGAGCCGCCGGCGCCGATATAGCGCATCTGGGCCCGCGCCAGTTCCGGGAAGCCGGCGTTGGAGGGGAAGGCGTCCCAGTCGAACTGCTTCTCGGCAAAGCGGCCGACATGGGCGGCAAGCTCCTCGGCCAGGGCCGAGCTGGGCAGGGTGCGGATGTTCATGGGCGCGTCCCTCCGGCTGAGCGCGATCTGTGCGGTTTCATGCGAAGGGCTAGCAGCGGCGTGTTTCGCGGCCTATACGTTGTTTCATGGATGAAACGGAACCCCGTCAGGCGCAGGCCGACCGCTATCTGGTGCCCGGACTGATTCGCGGCCTTCAGGTCCTGGCCGCCTTCACGCCCGAGCGGCGCGAGATGTCGCTGTCCGAGATCGCCCGCCAGCTGGGACTGACCCGCTCGGCGGTGTTCCGCAGCGTCTACACCCTCGCCAGTCTCGGCTATCTGCTGCATGACGAGGCGCGGGGCAGCTACAGCCTCGGGCCCGCGGTGATGCGGCTGGGCCATGGCTATTTGGCCCGGCGCGAGCTGGTCGAGGTGGCGCTGCCGGAGCTGGAGCGGCTGCGCGACGAGATCGACTGGTCGACGCATCTGGGCGTGCGCGACGGGACGTCGGTGCTCTACATGCTGCGCCTGCCCAGCCGCCACGGCATGGGCAGCATCGTCCATGTCGGCAGCCGCCTGCCCGCCGCCAGCACCACGATGGGGCGGGTGCTGCTGGCCGATCTGGAGGAGGCGGCGCTGGTGTCACTCTATCGCGAGGAGGGGGCGCGGCGCGGGCAGCCGGGCGACGGGGGGTTCGGGCGGATCCTGGCGCAGTGGCGGCGCGACCGCGGGGCGGCGAGCATCGTCCAGGTCGGCACCTTCGAGGCGGGGATGGCCTCGGTGGCCGCGCCGCTGCGCGACCTGTCGGGCCGGGTGGTGGCGGCGATCAATGCCACCCGTGCGTCGGGCAGCGGCAGCGGGGTGCCCGCGGCGGTGCGCGCGGCGGTCGAGCGCGCCGCGCGGCGCATCTCCTTCCTGCTGGGCCATGGAGGCGATGCCGGGCGGCAGGGCGCGCCGGGCTGAGAGCGGGCCGCGCGCGCCCGCGGCGGTTCAGCCGCCGGCCCCGCCGCGCGGGTCGATCAGTCGGGCGATCAGGCTGCGGGCCACGACATGGCCGGCCGCGCGGCCGTCGCGCTGCACCGCCACCGCCTCGGCGCCGTCGCGGATCAGCGCCATCACCTCGGCCAGCGGGGCGTCGGCCGCCACGGACGGCGCGCCGGGCGGGGGGTCGCCGGGCACCATCACGTCGGCCGCGGTCAGCACCCCCAGCGGGTTCATGTGGGCGACGAAATCGGCGACATAGTCCGAGGCCGGGGCGGCGATGATCTCGCGCGCGGTGCCGATCTGGACCAGCCGCCCCCCCTCCATCAGCGCGATGCGGTTGCCGATCTTGAACGCCTCGTCCAGATCATGGCTGACGAAGATGATGCTGCGCTTCAGCCGCGCCTGCAGGTCCAGAAGCTCGTCCTGCAGGCGGGCGCGGATCAGGGGGTCGAGCGCGCTGAAGGGTTCGTCCATCAGCAGGATCGGCGCGTCGGTGGCGAAGGCGCGGGCAAGGCCCACGCGCTGCTGCATGCCGCCCGACAGCTCGCCCACCCGGCGGTCGGCCCAGCGGGTGAGGCCCACCAGCTCCAGCTGCTCGGCCACGCGCCGGCGCCGCTCGGCGGCGGGAACCCCGGCCAGCTCCAGCCCCAGGCCGACATTCTCGGCCACGTTGCGCCAGGGCAGCAGGGCGAACTGCTGGAACACCATCGCGATGCGGGTCAGCCGCAGCCGGCGCAGCGTGGCGGCGTCGGCGCGGGTCACGCTGACCATGCCCGCGCCGTCATGCACGCGGACCTCGCCGCGGACCACGGGGTTGAGGCCGTTCACCGCCCGCAGCAGGGTGGACTTGCCCGACCCCGACAGGCCCATCAGCACAACGATCTCGCCATGGGCGACGGTCAGCGAACAGTCATGCACCCCCAGCACCTGGCCGGTGGCCTCCTGCACCTCGGCACGGCTGCGCCCGGCATCCATCAGCGGCAGCGCCGCCTCGGGCCGGTCGCCGAAGACGATCGAGACGCGGTCGAACTCCACCGCAGTGCCGGGCACGCTCATCGCCGGGTCACCCGCAGCATCCGGTCGAGCAGGATCGCGACGACCACGATGATCAGCCCCGATTCGAAGCCCAGCGCGGTGTTGACCGTGTTCAGCGCCCGCACCACCGGAACGCCCAGCCCGTCCGCCCCCACCAGCGCCGCGATGACCACCATCGACAGCGACAGCATGATGGTCTGGTTCAGCCCGGCCATGATCTGCGGGAATGCCCAGGGCAGTTCCACCTTGATCAGCCGCTGGCGCGGCGTTGCGCCGAAGGCGGTCGCCGCCTCGCGCAGCTCGGGCGGGGTGGAGGAGATGCCCAGATGGGTCAGCCGGATCGGCGCGGGCAGCACGAAGATCACCGTCGCCATCAGCCCGGGGACCATGCCGATGCCGAAGAAGACGATGGCCGGGATCAGGTAGACGAAGGTGGGCAGCGTCTGCATCAGGTCCAGCACCGGGGCCATGGCGCGATAGAGCCGGGGCCGGTGGGCCGCGGCGATGCCGATCGGCACCCCCAGCCCCATGCAGATGATGCCCGCGGCCAGCACCAGGGTCAGGCTCTCGGTGGTCTCCTGCCAGTAGCCCTGGTTCAGGATGAACAGGAACCCTGCCGCCACCAGGAGGCAGGTGCGCAGCGAACGCTGCACCGCCCAGGTCAGCGCGACCAGCGCGGCGATGACGATCAGCGGATGCGGGGTGCGGAAGGCCCACAGGATCGCGTCGATCAGGGTTTCGAGCGCGACGGCCAGCGCATCGAAGAATCCGGTCGCGTTGTCCTGCAGCCAGTCGAAGGCCGCGCGCGCGGTGCGCCCGGTGGGGATCTTCCAGGCGGTCACCCAGCCGGTCAGGGTCGCGAGACCCTCGCTCAGCACCGTCATGCCGTGCCTCCCTCGCTGTCAGAGGGGGCCGGGCCGGGCGCGCCGGCCCGCCCGGCCGCGACCGCGGGCGCGCTCAGTCCAGCGCCGCCTTCACCGCGGCCATCGCATCGCCGCCATCGCGGGTCGTGACACCCTCAAGCCAGGGGCCCAGCACCTCCGGATGGGCCGCAAGCCAGGCCCGGGCCGCCGTCTCGGGCGCGACATTGTCGTCGAGGATCGCGCCCATGATCTCGTTTTCCATCTGCAGCGTGAATTCCAGGTTCTGCAGGAAGCGCCCGACATTGGGGCATTCGGCGACATAGCCCGCGCGGGTGTTGGTATAGACCGTGGCGCCGCCGAAATCGGGGCCGAACCAGTCATCCCCGCCCGACAGATAGGTGATCTCGAATCGGGCATTCATCGGATGCGGTTCCCATGCCAGGAAGACGATCGGCTCGCCGCGCCGCTCGGCACGGGCGACCTGGGCCAGCATCCCCTGCTCGGAACTCTCGGCGAGCCGGAAGCCCTTCAGCCCGAAGGCGTCCTTCTCGATCATCTCCAGGATCAGCCGGTTGCCGTCATTGCCCGGCTCGATCCCGTAGATGGTGTGGTCCAGCGCATCGCCATGGGCGGCGATGTCGGCGAAGTCGCGGATGCCCAGCCGCGCGCCGTGGGAATTGGTGGCCAGGGTGTATTTCGCCCCGTGCAGGTTGGCGCGCACCACGTCCACCTTGCCCGCATCGCGATAGGGCGCGATGTCGGCCTCCATCGTCGGCATCCAGTTGCCGAGGAAGACGTCGATGTCGCCCGCCGCCAGCGAGGTGTAGGTGACCGGCACCGAGAGGACCTTGACCTCGGTCTCGTAGCCCAGCGCCTTCAGGATGGTGGTGGCCACCGCGGTGGTGGCGGTGATGTCGGTCCAGCCGACATCCGAGAAGCTGACCCGCTCGCACCGGGCGAGGCTCTGGCCCGCAAGCCCCCCGGCAAGGGCGGCGGCAAGGATGGCAGTGCGCAGGATCGGCATGGCGGCTCCCCGTCGACAATTGTTGATTGACGGATCAATCAAAGCGCGGTTAGCTGCGCGTGGCAAGTCCTTTCTGAGGGGTGGGATGATGGCGCGCGCCGCGGTCGAGCAGCTGCGCAGGGCCGAGCTGATCCGCGCCGCGATCGACGAGATCGGGGCGGCGGGGTCGCTGGATGTCACCGTGGGCCAGATCGCGCGCCGCGCCGGGGTGTCGCCGGCGCTGGCCCATCACTATTTCGGCGGCAAGGAGCAGATCCTGGTCGCCGCGATGCGCCACATCCTGGCCGAATACGGCGCCGAGGTGCGCGCGGCGCTGGCCGCCGCGCGCGACCCGCGCGCGCGGCTGCAGGCGATCATCACCGCCAGCTTCAGCCCCCAGAACTTCCGCCGCGAGGTGATCAGCGCCTGGCTTGCCTTCTATCTTCTGGCCCGCACCCGGCCCGAGGCGCGGCGCCTGCTGTCGATCTATCACCGGCGGCTCAGCGCCAATCTGATCCACGCCCTCAGGCCGCTGGCCGGGCCGCGCGCCGTGGCGCTGGCCGCCAGCACCGGCGCGCTGATCGACGGCGTCTATCTGCGCGAGGTGCTTTCGGGCGGAGAGCCCGACGGGGCGGCGGCGGTGGCGATGGTGGTGGCCCATGTCGAGGCCGCCCTTGCTGCGGAGGATCGGGCATGAGGATTCCCGAGCTGGTGCATTTCGTCGATGGCGGGCCGCTGGCCGATCCGGCCGGCCCACCGCTGCCGGTGATCGATCCCGCCACCGGGCGCGAGATCGCCCGCGGCCATGGCGCGACCGCCGCGGTGATCGAACGGGCGCTTGCCGCGGCCGCGCGCGCCCAGCCGGCCTGGGGCGCGATGCGCCCGGTGGAACGCGCGCGCATCCTGCACCGCGCGGTGGCGCTGATCCGCGCGCGGGCCGAGGAGCTTGCCCGGCTCGAGACCCTGGACACCGGCAAGCCGATCGCCGAGACCCGGGTCGCGGACTGGCCCTCGGGCGCGGAGGCGCTGGAATACTTCGCCGGGCTGGCCCCGACCGTCACCGGCCGGACCATCCCGCTGGGCGGCGACATGGTCTATACCCTGCGCGAGCCGGTGGGCCTGTGCGTCGGCATCGGCGCGTGGAACTATCCCAGCCAGATCGCCTGCTGGAAGGCCGCCCCCGCGCTGGCGCTGGGCAATGCGATGGTGTTCAAGCCCTCCGAGCTTACCCCCCTCGGCGCGATCCGCCTGGCCGAGATCCTGACCGAGGCCGGGCTGCCGCCGGGGGTGTTCAACGTGGTGCTGGGCGGGGGCGATGTCGGCGCCGCGCTGGTCACCGACCGGCGCGTGGCCAAGGTCTCGCTGACCGGATCGGTCCCCACCGGCCGGCGCGTCTATGCCATGGCCGCCGAGGGGATCCGCGCGGTGACCATGGAGCTGGGCGGCAAGTCGCCGCTGATCGTCTTCGAGGATGCGGATCTGGAGGATGCGGTCGGGGCGGCGATGCTGGGCAACTTCTATTCCGCGGGGCAGGTCTGCTCGAACGGCACCCGGGTCTTCGTCCAGGAAGCCATCGCGCAACGCTTCCTCGACCGGCTGGCCGAACGCAGCCGGGCCATCAGGCTGGGCGATCCGATGGAGGAGAGCACGCAGATGGGGCCGCTGATCTCGGCCGCCCAGCGCGACAGGGTGCTGGCCCATCTGCGCACCGCGCTGGCCGAGGGCGCGCGGCTGGTCTGCGGCGGCAGGGCGCCCGACCGCCCGGGCTTCTTCGTCGAACCCACCGTTCTGGCCGATGTCACCGACGCGATGACCATCGCGCGCGAGGAGGTGTTCGGCCCGGTGATGTCGGTGCTGACCTTCGCCGGGGAGGAGGAGGTGATCGCGCGCGCCAATGCCACCGAATACGGGCTGGCGGCGGGGGTGTTCACCCGCGACCTGGCCCGCGCCCACCGGGTGGTGGCCCGGCTCGAGGCGGGGACCTGCTGGATCAATGCCTACAACCTGACCCCGGTCGAGGCCCCCTTCGGCGGGGTCAAGGCCAGCGGTGTCGGCCGCGAGAACGGCCATGCGGCGGTCGAGCACTACACGCGCGAGAAATCCGTCTATCTGGGGCTGGGGAAGGTGGAGGCGCCGTTCTGATGCGCGCCGACTATGTCATCGTCGGGGCCGGATCGGCGGGATCGGCGCTGGCCTTCCGCCTGGCCGAGGCGGGCCGGCGCGTGATCGTCATCGAGCAGGGCGGCAGCGATCGCGGCCCGCTGATCCGCATGCCCGGCGCGCTCTCCTATCCGATGAACATGCCGCGCTATGACTGGGGCTTCATCAGCGAACCCGAGCCCGGCCTGGGCGGGCGGCGCCTGGCCACCCCGCGCGGCAAGGTGCTGGGCGGGTCCTCCTCGATCAACGGCATGGTCTATGTGCGCGGTCATCCGCGCGATTTCGACCACTGGGCCGAAAGCGGCGCCCAGGGCTGGGCCTTCGCCGATGTCGCCCCTTATTTCCGGCGCCTCGAATGCTGGCACGGCGGCAATGATGCCGAATGGGGTCGCCCCGATCCGGCATGGCGGGGCCTGTCGGGGCCGGTGCATGTCACCCGCGGCGCCCGTGCCAATCCGCTGTTCGGCGCCTTCGTGCGGGCGGCGGTCGAGGCGGGCTATGCCGCCTCGGCCGATCTGAACGGGGCGCGCCAGGAAGGTTTCGGCGCGCTGGAGGCCACCATCTGGCGCGGCGAGCGCTGGTCGGCGGCGCGGGCCTATCTGCGCCCGGCGCTGGCCACGGGCAACTGCCGGCTGGTGCGGGGCCTGGCCCGGCGGGTGGTGATCGAGGAGGGCCGTGCGCGCGCGGTCGAGATCGCGCGCCACGGCCGCACCGAGCGCATCTCCGCCGCGGCGGAGGTGATTCTCTCGGCATCGGCGATCAATTCGCCGAAGCTGCTGATGCTGTCGGGCATCGGCCCGGCGGCGCATCTGGCCGCCCATGGCATCCCGGTGCTCGCCGACCGGCCCGGGGTCGGGGGCAATCTCCAGGACCATCTGGAGGTCTATGTCCAGTTCGCCGCGCGGCGGCCGGTCACGCTCTACCGCTACTGGAACCTGGCGGGAAAGGCGTGGGTGGGGCTGATGTGGCTGCTGGCCCGACGCGGCCCGGGGGCGTCCAACCAGTTCGAGACCGGCGGCTTCATCCGTTCGCGCGCGGGGGTGGAATATCCCGACATCCAGTTCCATTTCCTGCCGATCGCGGTGCGCTATGACGGGCGCGCGGCGGCCGAGGGCCACGGCTTCCAGGTCCATGTCGGCCCGATGCGTTCGGAAAGCCGGGGCGAGGTGCGCCTGTCGGGGCCCGATCCCGCCGCCCCGCCGGTGATCCGCTTCAACTACATGAGCGCGCCCGGCGACCGGGCCGAATTCCGCGCCGCGATCCGGCTGGCGCGCGAGATCTTCGCCCAGCCCGCCATGGCCGCCCATGTCCGCCACGAGATCCTGCCCGGCCCCGGCGTGCAGACCGATGCCGAGATCGACGCCTTCGTGCGCGACCATGCCGAAAGCGCCTATCACCCCTGCGGGACATGCCGCATGGGCCGGCCCGACGACCCGCTGGCGGTCGTCGATCCCGATTGCCGGGTGATCGGGGTCGCGGGGCTGCGCGTGGTCGACAGCTCGATCTTCCCGCGCATCACCAACGGCAATCTCAACGCGCCCTCGCTGATGACCGGCGAGAAGGCCGCCGACCACGTCCTCGGCCGCCGCCTGCCGCGGGCCGAGGCGCTGGTGCCCTGGATCCATCCCGACTGGCGCACGCGCCAGCGCTAGGACACCGACTCATAAACGCGCAACCAGATGCGTGTTGCGGCAAGTTTGATCAGGGCGAGGAAGTTGGCGTCATGTTTCTCGTATCGGGTTGC
>RFGB01000257.1 GCA_003697125.1 Alphaproteobacteria bacterium | reverse complement strand
GGTCTTGCGCCGCGGCGGGATCGGGGGCGGGATCGGGCAGCGGGCGGAACTGGCGATAGATGCCGTGGCGTCCGGCCGAGGCGAGGAAGTCGCGCAGCAGCTGCGGCGAGATCACCTTCTCCTCGGCCGAGAAGCCGGAGACGAGGCACAGGTCGCACAGCGCGTTGATCAGCCGCGGCACCCCGCCGGTGGCGTGGTGGATCAGCGCGCAGGTCTCCTCGGGAAAGATCGTCCAGCGCGCGCCGGCGGTCTTCAGCCGCTGGGCGATGTAGGGGGCGACCTCGTCGGGCTCCAGCGGGGCAAGGTGAAAATCGGCCACGATGCGCTGCGCGAACTGGGTCAGGCGCGGATCATGCAGCAGGTCGCGCAGCTCGGGCTGGCCGACAAGGATCAGCTGCAGCAGCTGTTCGCCATCGACATTGATGTTGGACAGCAGCCGCAGCTCCTCCAGCGTGGGGATGTCGAGATTCTGCGCCTCGTCGAAGATCAGCACCACCCGCCGCCCCTCGGCATAGCGGTCGATGACGAAGCGCTGGAAATCCTGGAACAGTTCCACATGCCCCTTGCCGGCATAGGGCTGTTCCAGCGCCATCATCACCCATTCCAGAAGCTGGCCGCGTCCGGCCTGCATGTTCGAGATCAGCCCCACCGTCAGCTCGGGCGGCATCTCGGCGATGATGTGGCGCAGCAGCGTGGTCTTGCCCGCCCCCACCTCGCCGGTGATCACGGTGATCGGCGCCGCGGTCATCAGGCCATAGCGCAGCATGGTCAGCGCCAGGTCGTGGCCCTTGGACAGATACAGGAAGGCCGGATCCGGAACCGTCTGGAACGGCTTGGTCTTCAGGCCGTAAAAGCTCTCGTACATGATACCCGATCAATCTCGCCCGCCGCGCGGGCTCTCACGCGGACCCCGCAGCGCAATATAATCGATGCCCCCCCTTCTTGCGACCCGGCAGGCATGGCCCGGCGGGCCGTTAATGATGATTTTTCCGCAGATTGCCGTGACCGGGATCACGGGGCGGATCATTCGGGCACGAAGCGGGGCAGATCGGGCAGGATCCCGGCCAGGAAGCGGCGCAGCCGCGCCGCGGCCGCGGCCTCGTCCTCGCCCGGGGCGATGGGGGTGACGAGGCGGACGAGCGCGCCGTCCGACCGCCCGGTGGTGGCCGAATCCCAGACCACCGCGATCTTGGCCATGTAGTCGGACGTCTCGCGCCGGCCCCGCCCCTCGAACCAGTACCAGACCAGCTGCCGTTCCAGACCGCGCGCGATCACCGCGCGATTGACCGGAACCGCGTGCCCGCCGGGCAGGGAGACCGTCTCCTGCCGCCAGGCCGACACCTCCCACCCACCGGTGGGCAGGCAGACCTCGGGCGAATGGATGCCCGCCCCCCCCGCCTGGGCGCGATACCAGGCGATGAACAGGTCGACCGCCCCGTCCCCGCCCAGATAGCGCGCCGACAGATAGTCGTCCGCGGCCAGCACCCGCTCCACCTCGGGATCGAGCCGGATCGTCTGCCCGCTCCATTCCCCCACCAGGCGGGGGAACAGCACCAGCGGTTCGCGCGCCACCGCCATCGCCTCGCGCGGGGGGGCGAGATGCATCGCCAGCCCCAGGCCGGCGCCGGCCAGCGCGACGGTGATGAGCGCGGGCGAGGGGACGACCCCGCGCAGCCGGGCAAGCTGCAGGTGCAGTCCCGAGAAGTCGAGATCGAGCGCCTGGGAGAGCGGCCTGGGCCGGGGGCCGAGCCGCTGCAGGACCGCCGCCATCAGCAGGAGGATGGCGACACAGGCCAGGAAGATGATCCAGCCCTCGAAGGCATGCAGGAAGCCTTCCGCCTGGGCGATCCCGTAGGAATCGACCAGAACCCCGATCATGCCGATGCGGAAGCTGTTCATCAGCACCGTGATCGGCGCGGCCGACAGGAACAGCAGCGCCCGGTGCCAGAACGGCCCGCGATAGAGCAGCGCGGTGATCCAGGAGAAGGAGAGGATCGGGAAGAGGTAGCGCAGGCCCGAGCAGGCCTCGGCCACCTGCAGCTTGTAGAGGCCGAGATCGATGACATTGCCGTCGAGCAGGACGGGGATTCCCAGCGCCCGGATCACCCAGACGCCGATTTCCGAGGAGATCAGCTGCAGCTGGATCGACAGCGGCCAGTAGAGGAAGTTGGGCAGCGGCAGCATGAACACCAGATGCACCACCGACGGCCAGAAGATGATCCCGCGCCGCAGGCCATAGGCGGTCAGGATCAGCCCCCCCACCCACAGGATGAAGCCATAGGTGACGATGTCGGGAATCTGCACGACATGCCCGGCCAGACCGATGGCCAGCGCCAGAAGCGCCAGCGCCACCCCCGGCCAGCGGTCGGTCACCGGCCGGGCGGCGGGCGGCACGAAGCGCATCTCGCGCAGGTAGAGCCAGAAGGAGACGAGCGGGATCAGCGGCCCGTGGCTGTATTCGGGGGTGGACCATGCGATGCCGAGGGAGACGAGCCCCTCCCAGAACACCGCCGCCGCCCCGGCAAGGGCCACCACAAGCCAGAAGATCCCCGCCACGGACAGCCCCGGAACCCCGCCAGCCGCCCGCGCCATCACACCGGTCGTCATGCCGCCAGACTCCCCATCCGGCAGACCGCCGCCGAACCCGCGCCGGCCACGCCACAGCCCCCGCCCCGGCCGGCGCGGGGGCAGGGATCAACCATGCCACTGCACCCCTCCCGCGGCAAGGCGCAGGACCTACAGGAAGGCGGCGGCCACGCCCAGGCCGGCCACCGCGGCGCCGCAGGCCAGGCTGACCGGATCGCGCAGGGCGAAGACGATGGGATCATCGGTCATCCGTCCGCGATGGGCGATCATCACCATGCGGCTGATCCAGTAGACCATCACCGGCGCCACGCCCCACAGCAGGGCGGGCTGGCCATAGAGCATCCGCACCTCGGGGCTGGCGATGTAGAGCGCCAGCACCAGCACCGCGGCATAGCCCGCCGCCAGCGCCATCATCGTCACGATCGGCAGGTCGCCGGCCATGTAGGCCCGCCCCGCCGCCCGCTCGCGCCCCGAGGCGATGCCGTCGACCAGTTCCGCCTGGCGCTTCACCGCCGCCAGCGCCAGGAACAGGAAGCCCGAGAAGGCCAGCATCCACGGCGACAGCGCCACCCCGGTGGCTGCCGCCCCCCCCATCACCCGCAGGGTGTACAGGCCGGCCAGCGCGCAGATGTCGATCACCAGCCGCCGCTTGAGCAGCAGCGAATAGGCGAGCGTCAGCGCGTAGTATCCCCCCAGCACCGCGAGGAACAGCGGCGGCGTGCCGATCAGCGCCACCACCACCCCACCCGCCAGCAGCCCGGGCGCCATCACCATGCCATGGGCGATCGGCACCGCGCCCGCGGCGAAGGGGCGGTGGCGCTTGCGCGGATGGGCGCGATCGGGGCCCAGATCCAGCAGGTCGTTCAGCACATAGACCGAGGAGGCGGTCAGCCCGAAGGCGATGAAGGCCATCAGCGCGCCCAGCCACAGCGCCGGATCGGCGGCATGGGCGGCCAGCGCCGGCAGGAACACCAGCAGGTTCTTCAGCCACTGATGCGGGCGCAGCGCCCGCAGATGGGCGCCGCCGATCCCCAGCCGGCCGGCCGGTTCCAGATGCCGCACGGCCGGGGCGGCCGCCGCGGCCGCCCGGCGCAGGCCGGGGCCCGCCCCGACCGTCACCGCCTCGGCCGCCCGCGCCCAGACCGGAAGATCGGCGCGCGAATCGCCGACATAGGCGAACCCCCCCTCGCCGAACCGCCGGGCAAGGAACGCGGCCTTGGCCGCGCCCTTCAGGTTGCGCCCCGGCTCCGAGCCATGGGCCTCGTCGAACAGCCCCGTCCGCTCGGCCACCGCGCGCACCAGACGCGCATCGGAGGCCGAGACCAGCACGGTGCGCATTCCCGCCGCGCGCGCCGCGCGCACATGCGCCACCACCGCCTGGTTCAGCGGCAGGCCGGCCGGATCCACCGGCATCGCGGCCAGCGCCGCCTTCAGCGCCGCGCGGCCGCGCCGCAGCGCCGTCAGGGCGGCCAGGGTGGCGCGGGGGCGGCTGGCCAGCCCCGCCAGCAGCGTCTCGTGCAGCAGATCCGTGCGCAGCAATGTCCCGTCCAGATCCACGGCCAGAACCGGCGGCACGCGCCCCGCCGCCTCGATGCTGCGCTCGACCCTCATCGCCCGTCCCTGCCAGATCCTGTCCGTGCCCGCGCAACTGCTTGATCACCATTCCCCTGCATCCTAGACTGGAACAGGGTTGTGTTGAATTTGTGGCCGGAACCCATCTGCCCGATCCGGCCGGAAAATGTGTGGAACAGGGTGTACATGACAGGGGATTTCCGGTGAGCGCCGAAGCCGCCCGTCGAATCGGTCTCCTGTCACTGCGCAACCTGTCGACGCATCTGTCCCGCTGCGGCATCCATGAATTCGAGGATCTGATCGCCGGCGCGTTCGAGGCGGCGACGATCATCGCACCCCGGCCCGGCCCGGCCTCGGCCCTGCGGCTGCGGATGCGCAACCGGCTGGCGCGGCTGGGGGGGCTGCAGGGGCTGGTGCCCTCGGGGCTGGCGGCATCGGTCCCGGCGGGGGGGGTCGACCTGTTCTTCTTCTACGCCGCCGTGCCGCGCGATCTCGTCGCGCTGGACGCCGTGCCGGACTGGCGCCGGCGCGCGGGCCGGGCGATCTGCTGGCTGCAGGAGCTGTGGATCGACGACATCCCCCGCGCGGGGCGGCTGCTCGACATCCTCGATCGCTTCGATCACGTCTTCTGCGCCATGGCGGCGACCACCCCGGTGCTGCAGGAACGCCTGTCGGTGCCGGTCAGCTATCTGCCCTGGGGGGTGGACACGATCCTGTTCAGCCCGCTGCCATCCGCGCCCGAACGCTGCATCCACGTCAACAACATCAGCCGCATCGCGCCGCGCACCCATGCCGCGCTTCTGGACCATGCCCGCCGGCGGGGCTGGCATTACGAATTCACCTCCATCCGCGGCGGCATCTTCGCCCATGACACCGCCGAGCATCGCTGGCTCTACGCCCAGCGGATGAAGCGCAGCCGCTATCTGATCTCGCACATGGCCAAGGTGGCCGAACGGCAGGAGCGCGGCCGCCAGGAGGAATTCGGCCTGCGCTACATCGAGGGCATCGCCGGGGGCGCGATCCTTCTGGGCGACGTGATCGACAGCCCGGCATTCCGCGCCCATCTGGGCTGGCCCGACGCCGTCATCCCCCTGCCCTATGACTGCGCCGAGGCGGGGGAGATCATCGATGCGCTGGATGCCCAGCCCGAGCGGATCGCCGCGGCGCGCCGGGCCAACATGCTGAACGCGCTGACCCGCCATGACCACCTGCACCGCTGGCAGGCGATCCTCGACATCGCCGGCCTGCCGCCGACGGCGGGGATGGAGCGGCGGGCCGGACAGCTTGCCGGGCTGGCGGCGATGCTGGAGGCCGCGCCCGCGGCGCGGCCGGGCGCGGCCTGTGCGGGGGGGCGGCATGGCTGAGGCGGCCGGACCCACCCGGCGGCGGCTTCTGGCCGGGCTGGCCGCGGCGGGGCTCGTGGCCCGCATCGCCCTGCCCCGCCTGTTCCGCATCCGCCGCCGCTGGGTGCTCGACCGGGCCGATCGCTGATGATCCTCGATGCATCAACCTTTCCCGAAGGCCATGTCGTCCGCGCCCGGGTCTGCGTCGCGGGTTCCGGCCCCGCGGGGATGACCCTGGCCCGGGCGCTGGCCCTGCGCCGCATCGATGTCCTGCTGCTGGAGGCGGGCGGCCCCGAGCCCGACGATGCCAGCCAGCAGCTCTATGCCGGCCGGGTCGAGGGGGATCCCTATTTCGAGCTCGACCTCGCCCGGCTGCGCTGCTTCGGGGGAACCTCGGGACACTGGGCGGGCTATTGCCGCCCGCTCGATGCCCACGACTTCCTGCCCCGCGCCGATCCGCCCCGCCCAGGCTGGCCGATCGGCCGCGCCGATCTCGATCCCTTCCTGGCCGCGGCCGCGGAGATCCTGGAGATTCCGGACCGCTTCGCGGACCGGCCGGTGGGAAGCGATCTGCTGCGCACCGTCTTCCATGTCAGCCCCCCGGTGCGCTTCGGCGAGAAGTATCGCGCCTTCTGCGCCGAGGATCCGCATCTGCGGCTGTGCCTGCGCAGCGCGGTGGTCAACCTGGTGCCCGGGGCGGGGGGAATCCGCGCGCTGGAAGTGGTGACCGAGGCCGGCGACGGCGCGCAGCGGCGCTGGCAGGTGGAGGCGGACGACTTCGTCCTGGCCCTGGGGGGGATCGAGAATTCCCGCCTGCTGCTGTGGGCCAATGCCACCCACGGACAGGCGCTGATCCCGCCCGCCGCGCTCGGCCGCTACTGGATGGAGCATCCGACCTTCTCGGTCGCCGAGGCGGTGGTCTGGCGCGACCCGGACGGGCTGTTCGTGAACGATCAGGCCTTCTTCGCCCTCTCGCCCGCGGCGCTGGAGCGCAGCGGGGGGCTGAACCTGTCCTTCGACATCGACGTGATGGCCTATCCCGACCAGACCCGGGCCCTGATCGCCGACCTGATGTGCGCGGCCCCCGCGCTCGGCCAGGCGGTGATGGACGCGTTCGGCAAGAACCTGGTCTGCGGCGCGCGGGTGCACGCGCAGTGCGAACAGCTGCCCGATGCGGCCAACCGCGTGGCGCTGGGAGAGGCGCGCGACCGGCTGGGCCTGCCGCGGGTCGTGCTGCACTGGCGCAAGTCGGCGGCCGACCGGGCGGGGGTGACGCGCGCGGTGATGGCGCTGGCCGAAGGCTTCGCGGCCGCGGGGATCGGCCGGCTGCGGCTGCTCGACTGGGTGCTGGACGATCGCCGCCCGATCCCGGTCGACCGGGTGATGGCCAGCTGGCACCACATGGGCGGCACGCGGATGGGCAACAGCCCCGCGGATTCGGTGGTCGATGCCCAGCTGAGGGTGCACGGGCTGGGCAATCTCCATCTCGCCGGCTCCTCGGTCTTCCCGTCGGGGGGCTATGCCAACCCCACGCTGACCATCGTGCAGCTGTCGCTGCGGCTGGCCGATCACCTGGCCACGCGGCTGGCGCGCTGAAGGGGGGCGGGGATGGCGGGCATGCTGCAGGGCCCCGGGCTCTTCCGCCTGATCCTGGCCATGGCGGTGGTGGTCGAGCATCTGTCGCGGCTGCAGATCGGCAGCCCGGCGGTGATGGTCTTCTTCGCCCTGTCCGGCTACTGGGTGGGGCGGATGTATGACCAGCATTACCGCCACGCCCCCTGGCCGCTGCTGACCTTCTGGACGGCGCGCCTGCTGCGCATCTGGCTGCCCTTCGCCGTGGCGGGGCTGCTGGCGGTGCTGGCGGCGCGGCTCCTGGTCGGGGGCGGGGATCGCGTGCCCTGGATCGCGCTGCCGCTTCTGGGGGTGGCGACCCATGGGCGCGACCCGATCGGCATCGCCTGGTCGCTGGACATCGAGATGCAGTTCTACCTGCTGCTGCCCGCCCTGTGGCTGGCGCTGCGCCATCTGCCGCCGGCGGCGCTGGCCGCGGGGCTGGCGGCGCTGACGGTGCTGGGCTGGGCGCTGGATTTCGGGGCGGGGCTGCGGCTTGCCATCGCGTATCTGCCGCTGTTCCTGGCCGGCATGGCGATCCATCAGCTGGGGCTGCGCGCCTCGGGCCGGATGGCGGCGCTGTCGGCGGGGGCGTTCGTGCTGGCGGGGGTGATCGCCTGGGCGGTGCCGGCACTGCATCCCTTCGTGATCTGGGGCAGCGGCGACTTCGCCCTCGACAGGCTGTTCGCCATGGGCTGGGCGCTGATCCTGCTGCCCTTCGTCGCCTGGAATGTCCGCCAGGACAGCCCGGCGATCGACCGGCATCTGGGCAACCTGTCCTATGCCCTGTATCTGGTGCATTATCCCGCCATCCAGATCGGGCGGCAGCTTCTGGGCCGGGACTTCACCGACCCGGAGAAGCTCGCCTTCCTCCTCCTCCTCGCCCCCCTGGGCGCGATCCTCTTCTATCTCGCCGTCGACCGGCCGGCCGAGGCGCTGCGGCGCATGGTGCTTGCGGCCGTGTCCGCCCCCCGTCCCCGGCCGCTGGCGGCAACCGGAACGGACCGATCGCGATGATCTTCACCGAGACGCATCTGAAGGGTGCCTTCATCATCGACCTGGAGGAGCGGCGCGACCACCGCGGCTTCTTCGCCCGCACCTTCTGCGCGCGGGAATTCGAGGCCCACGGCCTGAAGCCGATGGTGGCCCAGACCAACCTGTCCTTCAACCACCGCCGGGGAACGCTGCGGGGCCTGCATTTCCAGCGCCCCCCCGCCGCCGAGACCAAGCTGGTGCGCTGCACCGCCGGGGCGATCCATGACGTGATCGTGGACCTGCGCCCGGAAAGCCCCACCTATCTGCAGCATGTCGGCGTGGAGCTGTCGGCCGCGAACCGCCGCGCGCTCTATGTGCCCGAGATGTTCGCCCATGGCTACATCACCCTCACCGACGGGGCCGAGGTGATCTACCAGGTGGGCGAGTTCTACACCCCCGGGGCGGAGGGCGGGCTGCGCTGGGACGATCCGGCGCTGGGGATCGACTGGCCGGTGGCGGTGGAGGTGATCTCGGAAAAGGATGCGGCCTGGCCGCTGATCGGAGAGCGGGCATGATCATCGTCGACAGCGCGCTGCGCCGCCGGGCCGAGGAGGGCCGCCCCGTCCGGGTCGGCATGATCGGGGCCGGCTTCATGGGCCGCGGCATCGCCAGCCAGATCCTCAACCATGTCCCGGGCATGGCGCTGGTGGCGATCGCGAACCGCAACATCGCCGGGGCGCGCCGCGCCTATGCGGAGGCGGGGGCGGATGATGCGGTCGAGGTCTCGACCCAGTCGGCGCTGGAGGATGCGATCCGCGCCGGCCGGCGGGCGGTCACCGAGGATGCGATGCTGCTGGCCCGGGCCGAGAATGTCGACGTGCTGATCGAGGTGACCGGGGCGATCGAGTTCGGCGCCCGGGTGGTGACCGAGGCGATCGCCCATGGCAACCATGTGGTGCTGATGAATGCCGAACTCGACGGCACCGTCGGACCGATCCTGAAGGTCATGGCCGACCGGGCGGGGGTCATCCTCTCGGGCTGCGACGGCGACCAGCCAGGCGTGCAGATGAACCTGATCCGCTTCGTGCGGGGCATGGGCCTGACCCCGCTGGTGGCCGGCAACATCAAGGGGCTGCAGGACCCCTACCGCACCCCCACCACCCAGAAGGCCTTCGCCGAACGCTGGGGCCAGAAGCCCCACATGGTGACAAGCTTCGCCGACGGCACCAAGATCTCGTTCGAACAGGCCATCGTCGCCAACGCCGCCGGCTTCCGCGTCCCCAGGCGCGGCATGATCGGGGCCGATCACCGCGGCCATGTCGACGAGCTGGTGACGGCCTATGACATCGACATGCTGAAATCCATGGGCGGCATCGTCGATTACGTCGTGGGCGCCCGCCCCGGCCCCGGGGTCTTCGTCCTGGCCACCACCGAGGATCCCGGCCAGCGCCACTATCTCAACCTCTACAAGCTGGGGGAGGGGCCGCTCTATTGCTTCTACACCCCCTATCACCTGTGCCATTTCGAGGTGCCGGTCTCGGCCGCGCGCGTCGCGCTGTTCGGCGACTGCGTCATGGCCCCGCTGGGCGCGCCGCGGGTCGAGGTGATCGCGCGGGCCAAGACCGATCTGCGCGCGGGCGAGATCCTTGACGGCATCGGCTGGTACATGACCTATGGCGAGGCGGAGAATGCCGATGTGGCGGCGCGCGAGGGGCTGCTGCCCATGGGGGTGGCCGAGGGCTGCCGGCTGAAGCGCGACATCCCCCGGGACACCCCCCTGACCTATGCCGATGTCGAACTGCCCCCGGGCCGGCTGATCGACCGGCTGCGGGCCGAGCAGGCCGCCCGTTTTCCCGCCGGCGGCGATGTCTGAGGAGAAGGGAATGGATGCGGACGCCACGCCCGCGCCGGCGCTGACCGGCGCCGCACTGATCCGCGCCATGGGCCTGCGCGCAATCCTGGCCGAGGACATCCGCACCCATCGCGGCGAATGGTCCCGCCCCGGGCTGCAGGCCCTGATCATCCATCGCATCGGGGTCTGGGCCACCACCCTGCCCCGGCCCTGGCGCTGGCCCTTCGACATCCTCTATGCCGTCGGCTTCCGCTTCTGCCGCAATTTCTACGGGATCGAGCTGCGCCGCACGGCGCGGATCGGCCGCCGGCTGGAGATCGGGCACCAGCACGGCATCGTCATCCACGACCATGCCACCATCGGCGACGACTGCGTGCTGCGCCAGGGCGTCACCTTCGGCATCGCCAATGAATGGATCCCCGGCAGGGGCCCGGTGATCGGCAACCGCGTCAGCTTCGGCCCGGGGACGGCGATCATCGGCAACATCACCATCGGCGACGATGTCCAGATCGGCCCGAACTGCGTGATCTCGGCCGATGTCCCGGCCGGCCGCACCCTGTTCGTCCCCCCGCCCCGCGTCATCCCGCGCGAGGTTCCCCCCGCCTGATTTCAGCACGGAGTTTCCCGATGAGCCTTGATGCCGAAACCGCCCTTGCCGCCATCCGCGGCGCGGTGGCCGAGATCAACCTTTCCCTGCCCGAGGGCAGCCGGATCCCCGACGATCCCGATGCGGTCCTGTTCGGCGATGGCGGGGTGGTCGACAGCGTCGGCCTGGTCAATCTGGTGATGGCGGCCGAGGCGCATCTGTCCGACGCCACCGGCCTCGATCTCGTGCTCGCCTCCGAGGCGGCGATGTCGCGCCGCAGGTCGCCCTATCGCAGCCTGCGCGCCCTGGCCGAATATGCCGTCGAGATGGCGCGCGCGCAGGCGGGCTGAGCCATGGCCGACCAGCCCCGGGTGATCGTGATCACCGGAACCCGCAAGGGCATCGGCCTGTTCCTGGCCGAACGCTTCCTCGAACGCGGCTGGCAGGTCATCGGCTGCGCCCGCGGCGCCGGCGGGCCCGATCATCCGGCCTATGCCCATCACGAACTCGACGTCGCCGACGAACCGGCAGTGACGCGGATGATGCGCGCCATCGCCCGCAGCCATGGCCGGGTCGACGCGCTGCTCAACAATGCCGGCATCGCCGCGATGAACCACGCCCTGCTGACCCCGGGCGCGACCCTGCGGCGCATCTTCGCCACCAATGTCTTCGGCAGCTTCTATTTCTGCCGCGAGGCGGCGAAGCTGATGGCGCGCAACCGGCATGGCCGGATCGTCAACTTCGCCACCGTGGCCACGCCGCTGAAGCTGGAGGGCGAGGCGGTCTATGCCGCATCGAAGGCCGCCGTCGTCTCGCTGACCGAGGTGCTGGCGCGCGAGCTCGCCCCCTTCGGGATCACGGTCAATGCGGTGGGGCCGACCCCGGTGCCCACCGATCTGGTGGGCAGCGTTCCCGAGGAGAAGATGCGGGCGCTGATCGCGCGCCAGGCGATCCCGCGTTACGGCACCATGGAGGATGTCCTGAATGTCTGCGACTTCTTCCTGCGGCCCGAATCGGACTTCATCACCGGGCAGACCATCTATCTGGGCGGGATCTGAAGCGATGTCGGCGATCGCCTTCCTGCTGGAGCGGCTGCGCGATGCCGGCGAGGGAACCGCCTTCATCGAGGCCGATGGCGCCGCGGTCGGCCGCGGGCAGTTCCTGGGGCGGATCGCCCGGGCCCGCGCCGCGCTGGCCGCGGCCGGGGTGGGGGCGGGCGATGCGGTGCAGCTGCGGGGCGATTTCGGCGCCGATGCCGCCGCCTGGCTGCTGGCGTTGTGGGAGATCGGCGCGGTGGCGCTCCCCGTCGCCCCGACCAGCATGGCGCGGGCGGCGGAGTTCGCCGCGGTGGGCGATGTCTCCTGGATCGTCTCGGGACCGGTCGCGGCGGGGGACATCGCGCCGGGCCCCGGCGGATCGGCCCACCCGCTCTATGCCGAACTGCGCCGCCGCGCCGCGCCGGGGCTGGTGATCTTCACCTCGGGCACCAGCGGAACCCCGAAGGGGGCGGTGCATGACGCGGGGCGGCTGCTGTCGAAGTTCCACGCCCCGGGCAAGGATCTGCGCACGCTGGCCTTCCTGCTGTTCGATCACATCGCGGGGATCGACACCCTGCTCTACGCCCTGGCCAATGCCTCGACCCTCGTCTGCCCGCCCGCCCGCGATCCCGCCACGGTGATGCGCTGCGTCGCCGCGCATCGGGTCGAGGTCCTGCCCACCGCGCCGTCCTTCCTCAACATGCTGCTGCTGTCGGGCGCGCATGAGGGGCTGGACCTTTCCGCGCTGAAGATCATCACCTACGGGGCCGAGATGATGCCCCAGCCGCTGCTGGAACGGGTCGCGGCGGCCTTTCCCGGGGTGCGCATCGTGCAGAAATACGGCACCTCGGAACTCGGGGCGCTGCGGTCGCGCAGCGCGGGGGACCGCTCGCGCTGGCTGACGATCGGCGGCGCGGGCACCGAATGGCGGGTCCGCGGCGGGCTTCTGGAAATCCGCACCCCCACCGCGATGCTGGGCTATCTGAACGCCCCCTCGCCCTTCACCGAAGACGGTTTCCACATGACCGGCGACCGGGTCGAGGTTTCCCCCTGCGGATCGATGATCCGGTTTCTGGGGCGCGAGAGCGACATCATCAATGTCGGCGGGCAGAAGGTGTTTCCGGCCGAGGTGGAGGCGGCGCTGCGCGCCCTGCCCGGCATCGCCGATGCCGCGGTGCATGGCGTGCCGCATCCGATGCTGGGCGCCTGCGTCTGCGCGCGCATCCGCCCGGCCGATCCGGCCGCCGACGCGGCCGCGCTGCGCGTGGCGATCCGCCGGGGCCTTGCCGGGGTGCTGGAACCCTACAAGATCCCGCAGAAGATCATCCTGGTGGACGGGCCGCTGGCCACCGAGCGGTTCAAGCAGATGCGGGGCTGATCCCGCGGCCCACCCCGACATAGGCGAAGCCCGCCGCCCGGGCCATGGCGGGGTCGTAGACATTGCGCAGATCGGCCATGCGGGGCTTGCGCATCCCGCGCGCAAGCCGGTCGAGGTCGAGGGCGCGGAAGGCGTTCCACTCGGTCAGGATCACCACCGCATCCGCATCCCGGGCCGCGGCATAGGGATCCTCGTGCCAGATCACCCCCGGCAGCAGCGCCTCGCCCTCCTTGCGGCCCTGGGGATCGACCACCCGCACCTCGGCCCCGCCCCCAACCAGGGCGGGGACGATGGTCAGCGCGGGGGCCTCGCGCATGTCGTCGGTCTCGGGCTTGAAGGTCACGCCGAAGACGGCGATGCGCCGGCCGTTCACGCTGCCCCCGCACAGGTCGAGGATCTTCTCGACCATCGCGCGCTTGATCTCGTCATTGACCTGGATGGTCTTTTCCACCAGCTTCAGGGCGCTGGCATGCTCCTGCCCGATGCGGGCCAGCGCCCGGGTGTCCTTGGGAAAGCAGGATCCGCCATAGCCGGGGCCGGGATGGAGGAATTTCGGGCCGATGCGCCGGTCGAGCCCGATGCCGCGGGCGACCTGCTGGACATCGGCGCCGACCCGCTCGCACAGGGCGGCGATCTCGTTGATGAAGGTGATCTTCATGGCCAGGAAGGCGTTGGCGGCGTATTTCGTCAGCTCGGCCGATTCGATGTCCATGAACACCACCGGCGCGTCGCGCAGCGACAGCGGGCGGTAGATCGCCGCCATCACCGCACGGGCGCGGTCGCTGTCGGCGCCGACCACCACCCGGTCGGGGCGCATGAAATCCTCGATCGCCGCCCCCTCGCGCAGGAATTCGGGATTGGAGGCGATGTCGAAATCGGCCCCCGGCGCCGTCTCGCGGATGATCCGGGCGACGGCGCGGTTGGTGCCCACCGGCACGGTCGACTTGATCACCACCACCGTATAGCCGCCGAGCGCGGGGGCGATCTCGCGCGCGGCGGCATGGACATGCTGCAGATCGGCATGGCCGTCGCCGCGGCGGGCAGGGGTGCCGACGGCGATGAACACCGCATCGGCCCCCGCCACCGCGCCGGCCAGATCGGTGGTGAAGGACAGCCTGCCCGCCGCGACATTGCGCGCCATCATCGCCTCGAGTCCCGGCTCGTAGATCGGCACCCGGCCGGCCTGCAGCGCGGCGACCTTGTCGGCCAGCCTGTCGACGCAGACCACCTCATGGCCGAAATCCGAGAAGCAGACCCCCGAGACGAGGCCGACATAGCCGGTGCCGATCATCGCGATGCGCATGCCCTGCCCCCCTTGCGCTGCGGGGCACTTGATGGCCCGCGGCCGGGCGCGATGCAAGGGCGGTGCCGGGACGGGACGGCGGGCTTGCCTTGCCCCCGGGGTCGGGGGATAAGCTGCGGACGGGCGCCGGAAGGGGCCGGCTGCCCGGAAGAAGGGATCGGGGGATGATGCGCGCCCTCCTGCGGCTGATCGTGGCTGGCCTGCTGATGGCGGGCGCGGTCGCGGTGGGGGCGGGCGGCTTCCTGGCCGTGTTCATCCTGCTGCTGCGGATGGATCTGGTCGATCGCCCGCTGCCCCTGCCCTGGCTGGGGGCCGCGGCGGCGGTCGCGCTTCTGGCCGGGCTGGGGCTTGCCGTCCTGGTCGACCGGCGCGCCTTCCGCCGCGGCGGGGCCTGACCGCGGCGGTCAGGCCGGAACCGGATCGCGCCGGCGGAAGCTGTCGTCCAGCCTGCCCTCCGCGACCAGCGCCTGCAGCTGCGCCAGCCGCTTGTATCTGCGCCCCTCGAAATCCTCCGGCTTCAGATCCATCGCCTTCACGGCGGCATAGATCTGTTCGGCGCCGCGGCGGGCATCCCATTGCGGGCGGAAGGCGGGGATCAGCCTTTCGATCTTTGCCGAGCTGACGCGATAGGACCGGGTGTCGGGCCCGGCACCGGCGGCATATTCGATGCGTGCGCCGGGCACCACCTCGGCCACGATCCGTGCCAGGTCCCGGATCTGATAGTTGTTCTCGCTGCGGCAGACATTGAAGGCCTGGCCACGCACGGCATCGGCATCGGCGTCCAGCGCGGCGAGGAAGGCGCGGGCCATGTCCTCGACATGGATGATCGGCCGCCAGGGCGTGCCGTCGGACATCATCAGGATGCGGCCCGAGGTATGGGCATGGGCCACGAGATTGTTGAGCACGAGGTCGAAGCGCATGCGCGGGGAGATGCCATAGGCGGTGGCGAAGCGCAGGAAGACCGGGCAGAAGCGGTCATCGGCCATGGGGGCGAGGTCGCGTTCGGCCAGGACCTTGGAGACGCCGTAATCGGTCTGGGGGTTCAGCTGCGCGGTCTCGTCCACCATCGCCTCGCCGGCACGCCCGTAATTCGAGCATGACGAGGCGAAGACGAAGCGCGGCACGCCGGCCTCCCTGGCGCAGCGCGCGACATGCACGGTGCCGGCGTGGTTGATCTCCTGGGTCAGGCCGGGGCGCAGCTGGCCCAGCGGATCGTTGGACAGGGCGGCAAGGTGGATGACGGCGTCGAACCCTTCCAGATCCGCGGCCGTCAGATCGCGGATGTCCTTGCCCAGATTGGGCACCCGGGGGACCGGGCCGGCGGGGGGGAAGTCGGCGACGTCAAAGAGATTGGTATCGCACCCAGTCACCCGGATGCCCGCCTCGGCCAATATTGGGACCGCGACCGTCCCGACGTAGCCCAGATGCCCCGTCACCAGAACGTGCCGCGGCTTCCCATGTCGCCCAGGGTCGGTTGCCATTCTTCCACATCTCCTCGAGCCGGCGCTTGTCCGCCAGATGATCCATGCAATACCAGAATCCGGTATGACGATAGGCCATCAGCTGGCCCATCTCCATCAGCCTGGGCAGCGGCCCCTGTTCCCACATCACGTCATCGCCGTTGACCTCGGCGACCGCCTCGAACACCCCCGGCTCCAGCACGAAGAAGCCGCCATTGATCCAGTCCTGCCCGGTCTCGGGCTTCTCGTCGAACCCCTCCACCAGACCATCCTCGCGCACCACCAGATGGCCGAAGGTGGTCAGCGGACGCACCATCGTCATGGTTGCCAGCCTGCCATGGCTGCGGTGGAAGGCGAGCAGGGCGTCGAGATCGACATTCGAGACGCCGTCGCCATAGGTCAGCATGAAGGTCTCGCCGCCCAGATAGGGTTCCAGCCTGGCCAGCCGCCCGCCGGTCATCGTCTCCTCTCCGGTGTCGATCAGGTCGACGATCCAGGGCCGGCGCGGCGCGTCGGGATCGATGCCGTTGGGCTGACCGTACAGGTCGCGCTTGGCGAAATCCACCCTGAGGTTTCCCGAATACTGGCACAGGTCGGCGATGTACTTCTTGATCATGTCGCCCATGTAGCCCAGGGCGAGCACGAACTCGTTGTGCCCGTATGTCGAGTAGTGCTGCATGATGTGCCACAGGATCGGGCGGTTGCCGATCTCGACCAGGGGCTTGGGCCTGATCCGGGTCTCCTCGATCAGGCGCGACCCCTTGCCGCCGGCGAAGATTGCGACCTTCACGTCATCCTCCCGAACATCGTCATTGCCCCGGATCCGCCGCCGGACAGGCTGACCGGAATCTCCTGACCTTCAATGAACGCATCTGTCCGCCTTCCGGTAATCCGGGTTTGTGTCGGAAGTTAGGTCTGCCGCCAGCGCGCATGCAAGCGCGCCGCATCCCCGTGCACGAGCAGCGACAGCATCCGTCGTGCCCGATGGAGGCGGATGCGCAGCAGGCAGGCGAAGGCGCGGGCGCGGGTTCCGGCGCCGCGGATCCGGTCCGAGCGGATCAGGCGCGCGATCTCGGCCAGGGGGCTGACCGCGACGGCCAGCGCCCGCAGCCCCCAGCGCAGCCGCCCCCCGATTCCCCGCACGGTGGCGAAGTCATGCCCGACATGGCGGTCCCACTTGCGCGCCAGCTCGGCGAAGCTTTCCCGCGCCGGGGTCTCGACCACCATCTGCGGCAGATAGGCCATGCGCACCCCCAGCGCCCTGGCGCGGCGGCCCCAGTCGACATCCTCGGCCACCCCGATCCCGGCGAAGTCGCCCACCGCGGCGAAGACCGACGCGCGCACGGCCATGTTGCAGGTCGCGGCATAGCCGTCGCGTTCGACATAGAGCTTCATGCGGTAGCCCCAGATGCTCTCATAGGCCTCGATCGCGGTCAGGCGGGCGGGATCGGCCGGGGCGATGCGCACATCGCCGCCGATCACCCCGATCTCGGGATGGGCGTCGAGGAAGCCCATGATCGCGGCCAGCCAGCCGGGGCGCGGCACGCAGTCGGCATCGATGAAGGCGAGGATGTCACCCCGGGCGAGGCGGGCGCCGCGGCTGCGGGCCGGTCCGGGGCCGGGGCTGGGCTCGGCCGCCAGCCGCGCGAAGGGATGGGCGGCCACCTCGGCGTCCGGCGGCCGGGCAGAGCCATTGTCGACCACGATCGCCTCGAAGGGAATCGCCGTGCCCTGGGCGGCCAGCGCGGCGAGGCAGCGGGCCAGCGTCCGGGGCTGGTTCAGGTGGGGGATCACGACGCTGATCCGGGGCTCGGGCGGCATCGGCGGGGTTCCTGATGCGGGCGGGACCATGAAATCTGCATATTCCTTCTGTTGATCCTGGCGCGGAAGGCCTATGGGGCAATTGCGGCGACAGGGCAGCGCAATGACGGGCGGGGACATGGCAGGGACGGGCGGAACGGCGGGGGCGGCGCCGGAGCTGTCGATCATCGTGATCAGCTACAACACCCGCGAGATGACGCTCGCCTGCCTGCGTTCGGTGATCGCCGAGACCCGCGAGACCTCCTACGAGATCATCGTGGTCGACAACAATTCGCCCGACCGGTCCGCCGAGGCGATCGCGGCGGAATTTCCCGACGTCCGGCTGCTGGCCGAGCGTGTCAATCACGGCTTCGCGGGGGGGAACAACCTGGCCGCGGCCCGGGCGCGGGGCGAATATCTGCTGCTGCTCAATCCCGACACGGTGGTGCTGGACGGGGCGATCGACAGGCTGATGGCCTTCGCCCGCGCCACCCCCGGGGCGAAGATCTGGGGGGGGCGCACGCTCTATGCCGACGGTTCGCTCAACCGCACCTGCTGCTTCCAGCGCATGACGCTGTGGAACGTGTTCTGCCGCGCCACCGGAATCGCCTCGGCGCTCGGCAACCACCGGCTGGTGTCGGAAGCCTATGGCGGCTGGAACATGGACAGCGTGCGCCCGGTGGACATCGTCACCGGCTGCTTCCTCATGATCCCGCGCCGGCTGTGGAACGATCTGGGGGGGTTCGATACCGGCTATTTCATGTATGGCGAGGAGGCCGACCTGTGCCTGCGGGCGAAGCGCGACTTCGGCGCCGATCCGCATTTCACCCCCGATGCGGTGATCATTCACCATGGCGGCGCCTCCGAGCCGGTGCGCGCCGACAAGATGGTGCGGCTGTTCAAGGCCAAGATGCGCCTCATCCGCACCCATTTCCCCGCCTGGCAGCGGCCGCTGGGCCTGTTCCTGTTCCGCTCGGTCCCCTGGACGCGGCGCGCGGTCCTCTCGGCGCTGGCGGCGGTGACGGGGCGGGAGGGGCTGCGCGCCTCGGCCGCCGCCTGGTCCGAGATCTGGGCCCGCCGGGGGGAATGGCAGGAGGGCTGAGCGGGCCGGTCACCCCGGCCGCCGGCCTATGGGCAGAAGCTCGAGCGGGTTGAGCCCGAGCCGCTCCGCCTCGGCCCGGTCGGCGGCGAAGGGATCCCACAGCGTGGCCTCGAGCCCCGCCCGGGTGATCCGGTCGAGGAAATCCTCGCGCCCGTAGATGCGCACATGATCCCACTGCCCGAAGCGGCGCTCCCGCTCGGCAGGGTCGGTGACCGAGGGATCCTCCTCGGTGCCCCTGCCGTCCAGCGCCAGCGGGGTCAGCAGCAGCGCCCGCCCCCCCGGGCGCAGGATGCGGCGGATCTCGCGCAGGGCCTGCATGTCGTCGGGGACATGTTCCAGCACATGGGAGCAGATGACGATGTCGAAGCTGGCATCCGCGAAGGGGGCCGCGGTCAGGTCGGCGGCATGCATGTTCGGGATGTGCCGATAGCGGGCGGGGTCGATGTCGCTGGCGGCATAGCGCAGCCCCTTCTGCCGCTTCAGCCACAGATAGAGGCCGTAGTCCGGGGCGACATGCAGAAGATCGAGGGGGGGATGATCGCCGCCCAGCCCGGCGACATCGCGCAGCCACATCATCATCATCCGGGTGCGGTCGCAGCCATGGCAGACCGGGCAGCGGTCATTCTCGCGCCGCATGCCGCCAACCACCTGCCGGCGGTCCAGCACCTCGAACCCCCCGCCATGGGCGGCGAAGCCGCGCACGCCGTTTCCGCACAATTCGCAGCGCCGGGCCGTCCCGAAGAACAGCAGCCGCCGCAGGCCGAAGCGGACGGGCTGCGGCAGGAGATTGGTGTAGCGGCGGATATGGCTCATCGTCGGAAATCTCCCTGGCCCGGGCCGGGCGCATCATGCACCAAACCCGCCCGGGGCGCGACCCGGTTGCCGCCCGCAGCCGGGATTTCGCCATCTGCCTGAACGGAAACGGAATTTCCGGATTCTTGCCAATTGGCAAGATCAGCCCTCGCCGAAGCGGTCGGCAAGATAGGCGCGGAAGGCGGCCTCGAGCGCATCGCGCGAGAGCGTGGCGGGGAACTCCGCCCGGATGCTGCGGCCGCGCGCCTGCACGGTGATCGCGCCCGATCCGTCGGGGGCGGGATAGCTGCGCGCCGCGGGCCGCGGGGCGGGGCGGCGGGCCGCGGCGCGCAGGGCGGCCAGCACCGCGGGGGCGGAGATGGGGCGTTCGGCCTGTTCGGCGGCGATCGCGTCGGCGCGCGCCAGCACCCGTTCGCGGGTGGCCGGATCGGCCAGGAGCGGCTTCAGCGCCCGGGCATGGGATTCGCGGATCTCGGTCACGTCGCGATAGGCGGCGACGATGCGCCGGGGCAGGCGGGCGAGGTCGAGATAGCGCGACAGCCAGGATTCGGAGACCTCGAGCCGTTCGGCCATCCGCTTCTGGCGGCCGCCATAGTAGAGCCGGACCGCCTCGGCATAGTCGCAGGCCCGTTCCCAGTCCGAGATGTCCTGGCGGTCGCGGTTCTCGATGTCGGAAAGGCGGAAGGCCTCCTCATCGGTCAGGTCGCGCACCTCGACCAGGAAGCGGAACTGCGGATAGGTGTTGGCGCGCAGCCAGCTGATCGCCCAGTGCCGGCGGGCGCCGCAGATCACCTCGAAATCATGCCGCCCGTCGGACACCCGGCGGACGATGGCGGGGAATTCCTGCCCGCCCTGCGCCTTGATCCCCTCGATCAGGTCGGCGCAGTTGCTCTCGTTCAGCAGATCATAGCGGCGGTTGTGCCGTTCCCACATGCGGCAGCGGGCGGGATCGACCCACAGCAGGGTCTTCTCGACGCGGTCGCCCGACAGCCGCTCGGCCAGCCCCGTGGACCGCTTCAGGAAGCGCGTCTCGCGCGCGGGCGCGGCGGCCGGCTGCGGGGGGGTGCCGGTTGCGGGCAGCCCGCCCAGGACGTCGCGCATCAGCTCCTCATGGCGCTTCGTCATCTCCCTCTCCCCTCGCTGGCGCCGGCCCGGAGGCCGGCCATGTGGCGCGGATCAGCGCCTCGACCTCGGCCCCCACCGCATCGAGGAAGGCCCGGGCGCGGCGATGGGTCTCGGTCCGGGCCGCGGGGCCGGTCACCTCATAGACGGTGGACAGCGCCGCGGCGGCATTGTCGATCTCGGCGCTGTCCTTCAGCGTCGCGTCAAGCAGGCCGCCCGCGAACACATGCGCCATCATCCGCCGGATGGCGTGATGGGCGCTCTTGTTCTCGTCGAGCTTGGTGGCCAGGAGCCGCACGAAGCGGTAATGGCGCTCTCCGCCATGGCGGGCAAGCTCGGCCAGGGTGGAGGCGAGCATGCGCAGGAAATGGGCGGTGGATCCGAAGTCGATGGTGCTCGGGGGCGCGGGGATCAGCAGCGCGTCGGCCGCGCGCAGCACCGACAGCGAGATCATCCCCAGCGCCGGCGGCGGATCGAGGAGGACGACGTCGAACGCGTCCGAGATGGTGGCGATCCCCTCGCGCAGGCGGTCGAGCACGAAGCCGTCCTCGCGCGCCAGCCGGGCGGCGAATTCGTATTCCGCGTCATAGAGGCCGAGATTGGCGGCGATCAGGGCGATTCCCGGCCAGTGGGTGGGGCGCAGGGCATAGTGCAGGCTGGCGGGCCCGCCATGGCGGAAGAAGGGGTAGAGGGTCTCGCGCTCCTCGTCCACATCGACATCGGGGTTGAGGCCGAACACCGCGGTGGTGGTGGCCTGGCTGTCGCAATCGATCACGCAGACCCGGTATCCCCTGAGCGCGAGATACTGGGCGAGGTGGCAGACCAGGGTGGACTTGCCGACCCCGCCCTTGAAGTTCTGCACCGCCATGACCAGCGGCGGGTCGCTCTCGGCCCGCCAGGGCAGGGTGCCGAAATGCGCCCGGATGGCGTTGACCGCGGCCAGGTCATAGCCCGGATGCCGCCCCCCCGGCTGACCGGCGGCGGGATCGGGCAGGGCGCCGGCCGCCTCGGCGGCGCGGATCGCGGCGACGGTGGTGCCCGCCATCGCGGCGGCCGCCCGCGGCTGGAAGCGCAGCTCCAGCCGCTTGCGCGCCCCCTCGGCGAAGACCCGCTCGCGCAGCCGCTCGATCACCGTCTCGGCCGCGGTCGCCAGCCGGTCCAGCGCCGCAAGATCGACTTCGGCCAGTCCGCCTTCCGCCGGGCAGGGCTCCGTCATGATCCATCCTCGCACAGGATTCCCGACCGGGGGGGAGAATCGGCCGGGCGGGGGCGCGAGGCAAGGCCGAACCGGCCCCGGGCGGCGGCGGTCATCGCGATCCCTCCCCCCCGAGCGGGGCCCGCGCCGCGCGGCTGCGGCAGAAGGCGAGGAAGGCGCGGGCGGGGCTGCGCAGCCGCGGCCTGCCCGAGGCGGCCCACATCGCGCGCCATTCCCGTTCCAGCCAGTAGGGATCATAGCCCGGGGCGGCGGCGCGGGCCGCCTCATGGGTGCCCGCGGGCAGGCGCGGCCAGCCCTCCTCCTCGACCAGATGATCCCGGCGCTGGGTCACCACGACGATGTCGTCCCCGGTCAGCTCCAGCCGGTAGTCGGGCAGGGTATCGGCGGCGGCGATGTCGCGGATCATCTTGCGGAACACCCGCAGCGGCGAGGCCGAGCCGGTCTTGGCCAGCAGCGTTCCCAGCCCCACGCGCCATTCCGGCTGCCGCCCGCAATGCTTGCGCGCAAGCTCGTAGACGCGCCGTTCCAGCGGCTTGCGCAGGCGGAAGTAATCCCGCGACAGGGTCAGGACCGAACGGGCCAGCACCGCGCGGTAGAGCCAGTCGGAGAGGACGACGCTGACGCTGATCATCCGCCCCGAACGGGTGCGGCGCAGGATCTCCCAGCCATCGATCAGCCCGAAGCCCCGCGTGGTCTCGATCCCGCCGGTGGCGATATTGGTGACGATCCGGGTGCCGGCCAGCCGCTCGAAGGCCTCGCGCAGGCGCCGGTAGCCATCGCCCGAGGTCTCGCGCCCGGTGGCCTGCATCAGGTCCTGGGCGATCAGGCGCAGCTCGCGCGCCACCGGCTCGCCCCGGTTCAGCCGGGCCACCAGCTGGCTGATGCAGTAGATCAGGATGTCCTTGTCGTGGATCGTCGCCAGCCCCTTGACCGAGGGGGTGATCTCGACCCGCACCGGCCCGTGGTCATAGCGCAGGATCCGCCGGTCCGGGCGGGTGGACAGCGAGAAGACCGGATGCTCCATCGTCGCCATGTCGTCCTTGGGCACGACATCGAGAATGTCGCAGAACACGAAGGCCAGCTGCCCGGCGGCACGCTGCGCCGGAACGGATCCCGCCCCGCTCTCCGCTGCCATCCTGCCCGATCCCCCGCGCATCCTCTGGCGGGATGCCTCAACGTGGTTTCAATGACACCCAGCCTAGGCGGCCCGCCCCCGCCCGGCAAGGCGGACAGCGTGGTTGCGGATTCGCGCCAGCGTGGTTGCGGATTCGCGCCAACGTGGTTCCGGAATCGCCCGGCCCGGAGCGGCGGCGGAAAATCCCCTTGCCGCACAACGCGATAGCCAGGGTCAGCGCCGCGCCAGAGGACCCGTAACACATATACCTAACACCTGATAACACCGGCACCGCTGCCGAACCCCGCAGACGCCCCCCGGGCCATGCCTGGCAAGGCATTGAAACATGGCGGTTTTTTCGGCATCACAATAATTCTGGCGATGCGGAAATTTTTGATGCATAGACAATTATCAGCTCATGGCAGGAGGGCAGGGCATGGCGCGATCCGAATCCGGATCCAGGGACGGCACCGGGCTGTCGCATCTGGCCGCCATCGAGGAGCGCATCGCGGCGCTGGCGGGAACCCTCGCCCCGCAAGCCGCGCCACCGCCCCGCGCCCGGCGCTTTCCCACCTGGGAGGTGGCGCGCTACATGCTTCCGGTCAGCGCCGCGCATCTGCGCCGGGTGCTGGCCGCCGATCCCGGCCTGCCGCAGGGCGAGGCCCACGGCCCGGGCGCCACGCGCTGGTTCAGCCTGGAGGAGGTGGAGCGGCTGCGCGAACGCTTTGCCGCGCGCAACACCGGCCACCGCCCGGAACCGGCCAGGATCATCGCCCTCGCCCAGGCCGCGGGCGACACCGGCAAGACCGTCATCGCCGCCCATCTCGCCATGGCCGCCCGCCTCGACGGCTGGCGGGTCCTGATGATCGACCTCGACCCGGCCGCGGCTCTCAGCCGCCGCTTCGGCATCGCTCCGGTCGCGGCGCATGACGGCGCGCTCGGCCTGCTGGCCCGCCACCATGGCGAGATGCAGCAGGCGCGCAACCGCGAACGGGTCAGCCGGGGCGAGGCGATGCTGCCGCTGGGCCCCGAGCAGTCGCGCGCGCTGCGCCAGCCGCCGGAAGCGGCGCTGCGGCAAACCGCCTGGCCGGGGCTGCGGATCATTCCCGCCGGGCTCGGCCTGGCACGGGCCGACCTGCTGATCCCGGCCTGGCGGCAGACCATGCCCGACTGGCGGCCCTGGCAGGCCCTGCCGGCCATGCTGCGGGCGGCGGGGCTTCTGGACGGCCATGACCTGGTGATCATCGACACCGGCCCGGGGCTGGGCTGGCTGGCGCTGGCCGGGCTGGCGGCGGCCGACCTGCTGCTGGTGCCGGTCCGGCCCTCGGCGGAAGGCTGCGCCGAGACGGCGGCCTTCCTCGCGCTGCTGCAGGAGGGTCTTGGCGGGGTGGAGGCGGCCGAGGCGGCGATCGCCCAGGCGCTGGGGCTGCCGGATTTCGCCTTCCGGTGGCAGGGGCTGCACTTCGTGATCAGCCGGTTTTCCGGCCAGGCCGAGGCGGCCGCGATCGAGGCCGCCCTGGGCGGGCTGGTGCTTCCGGGACGGCTTGCGACAACCCCGATGATCGGTCCGGCGGGGCCGGGCCTCTATGCCGCGGACTACCGCGACTTCGGCCGCGAGACCTATATCCGGGCGCGCGAACCCTTCGATGCGCTGTGGGCGGGGCTGCGCGCGATCCTCACGGGCGGGGTTCAGGCCAGCGCGCGCCGATAGGCCGCGACCAGGGCATCGACCTGATGGTCCCAGGACAGCTCGGTCTCCACCCGGGCACGACCGATGCGCCCCATCTCGGCGCGCCGCTCGGGATCGTCGAGAAGCGCGATGATCTTCGCCGCGAAATCGGCGGTGTCGTTGGGTGCGGCATAGAGCGAGGCGGGCCCGGCGGAACGCCGCCCCTCGGTGACGTCGAACTGCACGATGGGCTTCGCGAAGGCCATGTATTCGAGGATCTTGTTCATCGTCGAGAGGTCGTTCATCGGGTTCACCCGGTCGGGGTTCACGCAGACATCCGCGGTGGAGAGCACCTCGAACAGCACCGCATCGGGCGCGCGGCCGGTGAAGGTGACGTGATCCTCAAGCCCCATCTTCCGGGCCATGGCCTGCAGCCCGGACAGGGCCGGCCCGCCGCCGACCAGCACGAACTGCACGTCGCGCCCGTGGTCGAAGACGACCCGGCGCGCGGCCTCCAGCAACAGGTCGATCCCCTCCTGATCGCCCATCACCCCGACATAGCCGACCATGTGCGCGCGTCCCCTGCGCCATTGCGGGTTCGGGGCCACGCGCCGCAGCCGGTTGAGATCGGGCCCCGAGCGGACCACGAACACATCCTCGGGCCGCTTGCGCCCGCGCCGCAGCGCGATGGCGCGGTAGCTTTCGTTGGTCGAGATCACCGTCCGGGCGGCGGCGAAGTTCAGCCGCTCGAGCAGCAGCATCAGCCGCCACAGCGGGCCGCGGCGGCCGAACTTCGCCTCGTAGAGCTCGGGGTTGATGTCGTGGTGATCGAAGATGTAGCGCACCCCGAAGGGCCGGAACTGCAGGGCGATCAGGAAGATCAGGTCGGGCGGGTTGCAGCCGTGGATCAGGTCGAAGCCATGCCGCCGCCAGATCCGCCAGGCGAGCCGCGTCTCGTGAAACAGCGCCGCCCCGTATTCGAGGAGATAGCCGAGCGCGCCCCGCGCATCCACGGGCAGGGGATGGCGATAGACATGGATGCCGTCGATCTCCTCCCGGCGCGCCTCGAACCCCTTGCCGGTGGGGCAGATCACGCAGACCTGCGCACCGGCCGCGGTCAGGGTCCGCGCCTCGTGCCAGACCCGCCGGTCGAAGGGCACGGGCAGGTTCTCGACCACGATCAGCACCCGCCGCCCCGCCAGCGGCCGGGCGGCGCGCACCGCCTCGAGCCTGGGCATCGCGGCGGCGGCCGGTTGGGCGGGGGCGGCATCATCCATCGACGGCGTCCTCATGGCAGGGGGTGAAGATCGCGCCGGTCGGTTCCCGGCGGCAGGTCGAGCAGGGCGACGGTGGCGTTGGCCCCGATCACCCGCTCCCAGGGGCCGGCCTCGGCCGCGGCGCGGTCGACCAGCAGCGCCTCCAGCATCGGCAGATGCGAATAGGCATAGCCGAGATTGGCGCCGACCAGCTTCTCGGCGTCGATCCCGGGATCGAAGATGCGCAGGTCGAAGCCCGCGTTCAGCAGCTTGCGCGCCAGATCGACATTGGGGCTTTCGCGCAGGTCGTCGGTGCCCGCCTTGAAGGCCAGCCCGGCCAGCAGGATGCGGGCGCCGGGGGCGAGGCCCTCGGCGGCATATTCGAACAGCCGGTGCTTGTGCGCCTCGTTGGACCGCAGCAGGCTGTCCACCAGCGGGGTGGCCGCCCCGGAATCGGCGGCGATGTATTGCAGCGCGCGCACATCCTTCGGCAGGCAGGACCCGCCGAAGGCGCTGCCGGGGCGCAGATAGGCTGGCGAGATGTTGAGCTTGGTGTCCGAGACGAAGATCTCGTGCACCTTGCCGGCCGAGATGCCGAGGGCGAGGCAGACACGCCCGATCTCGTTGGCGAAGGCGACCTTCACCGCATGCCAGGAATTGTCGATGAACTTGGTGATCTCCGCCTCGCGATAGCCGGTGACGAAGACCGGCGCGCGCAGCCCGGCATTCAGCCGCGCCATCACCGGGTCGGGCTGCCCGTCGGCGGTGCCGATCACGATCTTGGGGGGCGCGAAATAATCCTCCACCGCCGAACCCTCGCGCAGGAATTCGGGATTGTAGACCAGCCGCACCAGGCGGTCGGCCGCATCCCCCAGCGCGGCGCGGAAGATCGGCGCGATCAGCCCCTCGGTGGTGCCGGGCCGGATGGTCGAGCGGTAGGCGACGGTCAGCGGCGCGGCACGCCCGCCCCTGCGCAGCGCCTCGGCGATCTGGCGCGAGACATCGGCGATGAAGCCCATGTTGTGCGATCCGTCCGGCGCCGAGGGGGTTCCGACGCAGACGATGGCCAGATCGCAATCGTCGAGATGGCTGCCGATCGCGGTATCGGCGCGGATCAGCCCGCCGGCCAGCCCGGCCTCCAGCAGCTCCTGAACCCGGGGCTCCACGATCGGGGCGCGGCCTTCGCGGATCATCCGCACCTTCCGGGCCGAGACGTCGATTCCGATCACCTCGTGACCCTCGGACGCGATGCAGCAGGCCGCCGTGAACCCGACATAGCCCAGACCCAGTATCGCCACCTTCATCCCGCTGTCCCCCAGTCGCGCATGCCGGCCGGTCCGACCCTGCCCACGCGGCCCTAACAGAACATGGCTTCCCGCGCCATCCGGTGGCATACCGGACGGGCGGCCGCGGGCGGCGGCGCCGCATTTCCGCCGCCTCTCCGTGCCACGTCCCTGCTATGTGGGGTTTGTGGCGGAAATCGCGCAATCCCCGGCAAGCGAGGGAGGAGGACAGCCATGATCACACCGGTCATCCTGTGCGGAGGTTCGGGCACGCGGCTGTGGCCATCCTCGCGCAAGTCCTTTCCCAAGCAGTTCTCGGCACTGATCGGGCGCGAGAGCCTGTTCCAGGCGACGCTGCGGCGCTTCGCCGCCGAAGGCTTCGATGCCCCCCTGATCCTGACCAATGCCGATTTCCGCTTCCTGGTCACCGACCAGGCCGCCGCGGCGGGGCTGGGCGATGCACGGATCCTGATCGAGCCCCAGGCGCGCAACACCGCCCCCGCGATCCTGGTCGCGGCGCTGGCGCTGCGCGCCGATCCCGATGCGCTGATGCTCGTCGCCCCATCGGATCATGTCATCGCCGACGAGGCCGCCTTCCGTGCCGCGGTGATGGCGGCGGTGGACGGGGCGCGGGCGGGGCGGCTGGTCACCTTCGGCATCACCCCCGACCGGCCCGAGACGGGCTATGGCTGGCTGGAGCTGCCCGGCCCGGCCGCGGAGGGGCTGCAGCCGCTGGTCCGCTTCGTCGAGAAGCCCGACGAGGCCCGCGCCGCCGCGATGCTGGCCGACGGGCGGCATCTGTGGAATGCCGGCATCTTCCTGTTCCGGGTGCGCGACATCCTTGCCGCCTTCGATGCCCATGCCCCGCATCTGGTCGAACCATGCGAGGCGGCGCTGGCCGGGGGGGCGCGCGACCTGTCCTTCTTCCGCCTTGCCGCCGAACCCTATCGCCGGGCCCAGGACATCTCGATCGACTATGCGGTGATGGAGAAGGCGCAGAACCTCTCGGTGATGCCCTTCTCGGGGGGATGGTCGGATCTGGGATCCTGGGCGGCGCTGTGGGCGGCGCTGCCGCGCGACGATGACGGGGTGGCCACCACCGGGCCGGTCACCGCCATCGGCTGCCGCGACAGCCTGCTGCGCTCGGAGGAGGGCAATCTCCACCTCGTCGGCCTCGGGCTCAGCAACATCGTCGCGGTGGCGATGCGCGATGCGGTCCTGGTGGCCGATATCGGGCAGTCGCAGAAGGTGCGCGAGGCGGTGGCCGCGCTGAAGGCCGCGGGCGTGGCCCAGGCCGAGGCCTTTCCGCGCTTTCACCGCCCCTGGGGCTGGTACGAGACGCTGTGCCTTGACGGGCGTTTCCAGGTGAAGCGCATCATGGTCCGCCCGGGCGGGGTGCTGAGCCTGCAGTCCCACATGCACCGGGCCGAACACTGGGTGGTGGTCGCCGGCACGGCGCGGGTGACGGTGGGCGAGGATGTGCGGCTGGTGACCGAAAACCAGTCCGTCTACATCCCCCTCGGGGCCCGGCACCGGCTGGAAAACCCGGGCAAGGTCGACATGTATCTCATCGAGGTCCAGACCGGCAGCTATCTGGGCGAGGACGACATCATCCGCTACGAGGACATCTATGCCCGAAGCTCGACCGACTGATCCCGCCCCCGCCGCCGGGACGCCGGATCCCGAAGGCATCAGCCGGCGCGACCTGCTGCGCCTGGCCGGGGCGCTGCCGCTGGGCGGCGCCATCCTCGGCCAGCCCCCCGCATGGGCCGGCGCCACCCGCCCGCCGCCGACCCTGCGCTTCGATGTCGCCGCAAGATCCCCCGCATCATGAACCTGGCCGGTTTCGAGACATCACCGCCACGCACGCCCCGCGTCGTCGTCCTCTCGGGCGGGGGCGCCGGAATCGGGCGGGCGGTCGCGCGGGATCTGGCCGCGCGCGGACATCCCGTCGCGATCCTGGGGCGCAATGCGGCCAGACTGCGCGAGACGGCCGCGGGCCATGGGGACATGCTGTGCCTTGTGGCCGATGTCGCCGACCCCGAGGCCACCGCCGAGGCGCTGGCGAGGGCCGAGGCCGAGCTGGGGCCCGTCGACATCGCCATCGCCAATGCCGCCATCCATCCGAAAGCCCGTTTCCTGGATCTTCCGGCCAGGGATTTCGCGGCGACCATGCGCATCAACATCGAGGGCGTGGCGAACCTGATCCGCCCGGTGCTGCCCGGGATGCTGGAACGCAATTGCGGCCGGATCATCGTCATGGGCTCGCTGGCCGACATGAACCCGCTTCCCGGATCGGTGGCCTACTCGGCCTCGAAGGGGGCGCTGCACGCGCTGGTGAAGGGCATCGCGGCCGAGATCGACCGCACCCGCTTTCCCAACGTGCTGATCAACGAGATCAGCCCCGGCGCCACGCTGACCGCGATGAGCGGCCACGGCCACCCGCCCGAGGCGGTCTGCCCCCATGTCCGCGCGCTGATCGACCTGCCCCCGGGCGGGCCCTCGGGACGCTTCTTCCAGGAGGGGCGCGAGCTGCATCCCGGCGAGGGTCTGCGCGCGCTGATCAGGCGGAAGCTTGGGCTGGCCCGCTGAGGGTCTGCCCGCCCAGCTCGGCCGCAAGATCGGCCGCCAGCCGCAGGGCCAGTGCGGCGATGGTCAGCGAGGGGTTGGTGCCTCCCGACGATGGCAGCACGGAGGCGTCGGCGATGCGGATATCGGGCGCCCCCCACAGCCGCCCTGCCGGGTCACAGACCGAATCCCCGGGGCTGCCGCCCATCCGGCAGGTGCCCATGGGATGGCCCCAGTTCGGCCGCCCGGGCCGCGACAGGAAACGAACCCGGTTCGGGGCGAAGGCCGCGCGCACCAGCCGGCGCATCACCGCGGCGCGGCGCGCCACGTCCGCCGTGACGCCATAGCGCAGCCGGATCGGATCGGGCCCGGCCGGTGGCGGCCCGGGCGGATCGGGCAGCACCCGGTTCGCGGCAAGCGGCAGATCCTCGAGAATGGTGGCCAGAAGATGGGCCCGCGCGAACAGCCGCGCGGCGATCATCGCCGGGGCGCGGGTGGCCAGCATGACCAGCGGACGGATGCGGCCGAGGCCGAGCGCGGCGGCCTCCTCGGCCAGATAGGCCGCGATCTGGCCCGGTGTGACATCGAGGCCCAGCGACTGCACCTCGCCAAGCGGTTCCCCTCCATGCCGGTAGAAGTCACGCAGGCAGATGGTCTTGCGCGGCCCCCAGATTTCCCCGTCGCGGCGGTCGAAGACGGCAAGGATGTCGCTGATGTGGAACATCAGCCCCGCGCCCAGCAGGCCGGGCGGGTCCGCCCGGCCCCACAGTCCGCCGGAGCGCATCAGGATGCGCGGCGTGTTGAGGGCGCCCGCGGCCAGAACCACCCGGCGCGCCGCCAGCTCGGCCACCTGGCCGGCCGCATCGACGGCTTCGACCACCAGCATGCCGTCGCGCCGCGCAATGCGCCGAGCGGTCAGTGCGCACAGCATGCGCACCCGTCCCGTCGCCAGCGCAGGGCGCAGGGCCCGCACCAGGCTGTCGGCCTTGCAGCCCCGGGGGCAGGCATGCCCCTGGCATTCGGTGCAGCCCGGGCGATAGGCGATGCCCACGGGCAACCGGAAGGGGGCGCAACCCCGCGCCGCCAGATCCCCCGCCAGATTGGCGTCGCGGGGGCAGACGGGCGGCGCGGCGGGCAGGGGCGGTGCGGGATCTGGGTCGCCGGGATCGCGCTGTCCCACCAGGCCCAGGACCGCCTCGGCGCGGTCATACCAGACGCGCAGCTCGTCGAACCCGATCGGCCAGGCATTGGGCAGCACCGCCCCGGCCGCGTCCTGATCGCGGGGCCGGTAATCCGCCTCGATGTCGCAGCGGCGCAGACGGGTCAGCGCCGCGCCGTAGAGGGTGGCCGAACCGCCCGGCCCGTGACCCAGGACCGGCGGCAGGGCGCGGACGCGGCCGGGGCGGGCGGGATCCTCCACCAGCAGCATCTCGGGCCAGCGCCCAGGCGCGATGGCCGCACGCGGATCGGCCAAGATGGCACCGAGCCGCGCCAGCCGGCCGCTTGGCCGGGGCGGCGGTGGCTGGGGGGGGCCGGATTCGACCAGCGTCACCGACAGGCCGGCCCGTGCCAGATCCGCCGCCACCAGCCCCCCCGCGAGTCCCGCCCCGATCACGGCGATGTCGCAGGCGATCGCGCTCCCTGTCGTCGCGGCCATGCCGTCCGTTCCCCGCCTTCCGCATCCTGCAAGCCCCGGCCATGGTCGGCGGGATCGGTGCGGCAGGGAATTACTGACAACCCTGTCCGGAATTGTCTATAATTCCCGCGGGGGCACGGGTAATGCTGCAAGGCAGCAAGGGATCGACCAGGGAACGAGTTGAATGGGAGAAGCCACGTGACCCAGGCAGGCCGCACCCCCGTCCTGCACAGGATCGGTCAGGCGCCGCGCCGCGACTTCGGGCCCCGGCAGCCGCTGACCACGACCCATCATCACGGCCAGCTGCTGCGGCGGTCCGACGGGCGGCTGGGACTGGTGCGCATCTCGAAGAATGCCTCGAGCGAGCTGGTAGACCGGCTGGCCTGCTCGGTGCTGTGCCCGTTCCATGCCCATCACGGGCCCGTGGTGGCCTTCTTCCGCAATCCGGTCCGCCGCTTCCTCTCCTCGATTCCCGAGACATTGCTGCGCGTGACCTATGCCGAGATCGCGGACCCCTGGAATGCCGATCGGGTGATCTGCCCCGAGGATGTCTATCACGAGCTGTGCGCCATCGCCGGGCGCGACATCCCGGCGCTGCTGGAAGGTTTCGTCGATCTGGTCGAATATGCCTTCTTCGATGCCCATCACGAACCGCAGCTGAGTTTCCTGACCGACCGGCGCGGGCGGCTGCGGATCGATCCCCATGTCTATGCGGTCGAGACGCTGGAGCGTGATCTGGCCGCCATATCGGCCCGCTTCGGCATCGCCGTCGCCGCCACCACCGCGCCGCGCAATGTCGGCGGACAGAAGCCCGAGAAGGGACGCACCTTCCTGCGCGACCTGCTGCGCCGGGCGACCGGGACGGGCGGTTACCATCGCCTGGCCCATGCCGGACCGCTGGGCGTGCGCTATGGGATGGCCGACCGTCATGGCGTGCTGCTGCGGCCGATGACGCGCTTCGAACTGAACGGGCTGGCCAACCGTTTTGCCCAGGAGCTGCGCAAGCATGAACCCGGGCCCGGGCTGGTGCGGCGGATCAGGCGGCTCTATGCATCGGACGAGACGGTATGGGAGCAGCTGCGCGCCAGTGGCGGCGACCATCCGCTGAGCGATCTTCTTGCGGCGTGAGCGCGGGCCCGCCTGTCCGCCCCGCTGCCCCCGCCCCCGCCGGGCAGGGGGGCGGGCATGAATGCGCGGCGCAGAATGCTGCGGGGCGGCCTGCTGATCCTCGCCGGACAGGCGGGCATCCATCTGCTGGCGCTGATCCGCAACTTCATGGTCGCGCGCCTGATCAGCCCCGAGGATTTCGGGATCGCGGCGACCTTCGCGGTGACGCTGCTGCTGCTGGAACAGGCATCGGATCTGGCCATGGACAAGCTCCTGATCCAGGCCCCCGATGGCGAGGATCGCCGGCTGCAGCACACGCTGCAGACGATCCTTCTGATCCGGGGGATGGTGATCGCGGCGATCCTGCTGGTCTCGGCGGGCCAGGTGGCGGCCATCTTCGGGGTTCCCGAGGCGAGGCCCGCCTTTGCCGCGCTGGCGGTGGTGCCGCTGCTGAGGGGCGCGCTCAATCTCGACGTCAAGCGGCTGCACCGGCACATGCGCTATGGCCGCGATGTGGGGGTGAACCTGTGCGCCAATGCCCTGGGCGCGGCGGTGGCGATCGCGCTGGCCTGGGCGATCGGCGACTATCACGCCATGCTGGGCGGGGTGATCGCCGTGGCGGCGGGGCAGATGCTGGGCAGCCATCTGGTGGCCGAACGGCGCTACGGGCTGTCATTCGACCGCGCCCACATGCGGCGCGCGCTGCATTTCGGCTGGCCGCTGATGCTGAGCGGCCTGGTGATCGCGGCCACGGCCCAGGGCGACCGGTTTCTGGTGGGCGCGGCGGCGGGCATGCGCGATCTGGCGCTCTATGCGGCGGGGGCGATGCTGGTCTCGGCACCGGCCACGCTCCTGGGCGAGGCGATCCGTGGCGTGGGCCTGCCCTGGCTGGCCGCGGTCCAGGATTCGGGGCCGGACTTCGCCCGGCGGTCCCAGGCGCTGCTGGCGGCGATCGGGATCCTGGCGGCGGGGATGTTCGTTCCGCTGATGCTTCTGGGCACCGAGATCGTGGCGCTGGTGTTCGGCCCGGCCTATCGCGCGCCCGAGCTGCTGATGGTCTGGCTGTGCATGGCGGTGGGGATCCGGATCCTTCGGCAGTGGCCATCGCTGGCCGCGCTGGCGCGCGGCGATACCCGGGCGGCGCTGATCGGCAATGCGGTGCGGGTGGTCGGGCTGGCGC
>RFGB01000256.1 GCA_003697125.1 Alphaproteobacteria bacterium | reverse complement strand
GCCGGGAACAGGTGGAGACGGGGCGGGCGGGGCCCCGGACCGCGCCGGCCCCCCTGACCGCGCCGGCCATGGCCGCCCGGCGTCCTGATCAGAGCCGGTCGCGCAGGCTGGCCCAGATCATCGCCAGCACCATCAGCGGGTGGCGCAGGCGGGTTCCGCCGGGGAAGGGGGGGCTGGGCAGCGCGGCCATCACGTCCCAGCGTTCGGCCCGGCCGGCGACCGCCTCGGCGGCGATCGCGCCGGCCATGGTGGCCATCGCCACCCCCGAGCCGGAGAAGCCGCCGATCGACAGCAGCCCGGGGCGGGGCCGCAGGAAGTTGGGCAGGCGCGAGCGGGTGATCCCCAGCGTGCCCCCCCATGCATGGGTGATCGCGAAGGGGGCGAGCTGGGGGAAGATCGCCAGCATGCGTGCGCGCACCGCGTCGGGGAACCCGCTGGGGAAGCGGTAGCCATAGCTCTCGCGTCCGCCGAACAGCATCCGCCTGTCCGGGGACAGGCGGAAATAATGCACGACGAAGCGGGTGTCGAAGGCGGCGATGTCCTCGCGCATGCAGCCGCGGGCGATCTCCTCGGGCAGCGGTTCGGTGGCGATGATGTAGGAATTGATCGGCAGCACCCGCGCCGCGCTCTCGGGTTCCAGATCGCCGACATAGCCGTTGCAGGCGATGATGACATGCTCGGCCGTGATCTCTCCGGCATCGGTCACCACCCGCTGGCGCGCGCCGGGTTCGATGCGGCGCACGCGGCTCATCTCGTGGATGGTGGCACCGGCGTCCAGCGCGGCCCGGGCCAGCCCGCGGGCATAGTCGAGCGGGTGCAGATGGCCCGCCGCCATGTCGAGGATCCCTGCGGAATAGGCGGTGGTGCCCAGCAGGCCGCGCACCTCTGCGGGCGGCAGGAATCGCATGGTGTGGTAGTCATAGTCCCGCGCCATCTTCTCGACATAGGCGGCCATGGCCCGGTCGAAGCGGCGGCGATGGGCCAGCTCGGCGACCCCGGGCCGATAGGCGCAGGCGATGCCGTGCCGGTCGATCAGGTCGCGCACCAGCTGGGCCGCCTCGACCCCGATGCGGAAGGCGGCGCGGGCCAGGTCGCGGCCCACCATGCGTTCCAGCGTCACCTGATCGACGCGCTGGCCCGAGGCGACCTGCCCGCCATTGCGCCCCGATGCGCCCCAGCCGACGCGGTGCGCCTCGAGCACGCGCACCGCATAGCCGCGCTCGGCCAGGTGCAGCGCCGCCGACAGCCCGGCATAGCCCGCGCCGATCACGCAGACATCGGCCTGCCCCGCGCCCAGGAGCGGCGGCTGGTCGGGGAAGGGGGCGGCGGTCTCGGCATACCAGCTGGGCGCGTGCTGTCCCGGGGCCTCGTTCAGGGTCAGAAGATCGCTCATCGGCGCCTCAGACGTTCAGAAGCAGATGTTCGCGTTCCCACGGGCTGATGACGCGCATGAATTCCTCGTATTCGGAATACTTGACCGCGGCAAAGACCTCGATGAACTCATGGCCCAGAACCTCTCGGAGATCCTCGGAGTTCTTCAGCGCCTCGATCCCGTCCAGCAGGGAATAGGGCAGGTCGCGCGCGCGGGTGTAGCTGTCGACCTCGGCGGCGACCTTCGATCGGGGGGTGATCTTCTGCACCATCCCCAGATAGCCGCAGGCGAGGCATGCGGCCAGCGCCAGATAGGGGTTGGCGTCCGCACCCACCACGCGGTTCTCGACCCGGCGGGCGGCGGGATCGCTGCGCGGGCTGCGCAGGCCGGTGGTGCGGTTGTCCTCGGCCCAGTCGAGATTGATCGGCGCGGCCCAGCCCCGGGTCAGCCGGCGGTAGGAATTGACATAGGGGGCGGCCAGGGCGATGGCGTCATGGAAATACTTCTGCTGGCCGCCGATGAACCAGTCATGCAGTTCCGAGGGGCTGCCATCGGGGTTCGAGAAGACGTTGCGGCCCTGGGCGTCCTCGACCGACATGTGGATATGCATGGCGCTGCCCGGCTGGTCGGAATAGGGCTTGGCCATGAAGGTGGCATAGCAGCCGCAGCGCAGCGCCGCCTCGCGGATCAGGCGCTTGAACAGGAAGATCTCGTCGGCAAGGCGCAGCGGGTGACCGTGGATGGTGTTGATCTCCAGCTGCGCCGCCCCGGCTTCCTGGATGATGGTGTCGATCGCCAGATCCTGGGCGTCGGCATAGTCGTAGATCAGCTCGATCACCGATTCATATTCGTCCACGGCCGAGAGCGAGAAGGCCTGGTTGCCGAGACTCTGGCGCCCCGAGCGGCCCACCGGCGGCTCCAGCGGCAGGTCGGGGTCGGTGTTGGGCTTGGTGAGGTAGAATTCCAGCTCCGGCGCGACCACCGGCGTCCAGCCGCGCGCGGCGTAGAGGTCGGACACCCGCCGCAGCACCTGCCGGGGCGCCAGGGGGAAGGGGTTGCCCTCGCTGTCCGTGACGTCGTGGATGATCTGCAGGCTGGGCTCGGTCGCCCAGGGCACCGCGCGGGCGGTGGGATAGTCGGGCACCAGCGCAAGATCGGGATCGACATAGTTGATGCGCCCGCCCTCGGCGGCATAGCCGCCATTGATCGTGCTGAAGAACATCGAGGTGGGCAGGCGGATCCCCGGCTCGCGCAGGAACTTCGCCGCGGGCATCACCTTGCCGCGGGCGATGCCGGCCAGGTCGGGGGTGACGCATTCGATCTCGGCCACGCGGTTGGCGCGGATCCAGTCGCGCAGACCGTCAAGGTCGCCCGGATCGAGCTTGGGCGAGGTCGCAAGGCTTAGGGTGGTCATCAGGGATCACTTTTGCGGTTTTGCGCGGCAGGCTAGCATGACCGCGGGGCGGGGCGGAAGGGCGCGGCGGCCGGCGATCGCCATGGCGTCACGGGCGCCGTGGCGGCAAGATGGCGCCGCCGGGCCAGGGGGACCGCCGCCCGCGACCCGGCGATGACCGATCGGCAGGACAGGAAAGATGACGCAGCCCTTCACGACCCGACCGGAGATCAGGGGCAGCTTCGGCGTGGTGACCAGCACCCACTGGATCGCCTCGGCCGTCGGCATGCGCATGCTGGAGCTGGGCGGAACCGCCTTCGACGCCGCGGCCGCGGCGGGATTCGTGCTGCAGGTGGTGGAGCCGCACCTGAACGGCCCGGGCGGCGATCTGCCCGCGATCGTCCTGCGGGCGGGGGCCGGGCAGGCCGAGGTTGTCTGCGCCCAGGGTCCGGCCCCGGCCGGGGCGACGATCGCGCATTACCGCGCCCAGGGTCTGACCCTGATCCCGGGCGACGGGCTGCTGGCGACGGTGATCCCGGGGGCCTTCGACGGCTGGATGCAGCTCCTGCTGATGGGCGGCCGCCTGCCGCTGCGCATGGTGATGGAGCCGGCGATCCACTATGCCCGCAGCGGCCATCCGATCCTGCCGCGCGCGGCGCAGGCGATCGCGGGGCTCGCCGAATTCTTCCGCGCCGAATGGCCCGGAAGCTTCGCCACCTGGTGCCCGGGCGGATCGGCGCCCGCGCCCTGGTCGATGTTCCGCAACCCCGTCCTTGCCGATTGCTGGGAGCGGCTGCTGGCCGAGGCCGAGACCCGCCGCGGCCGGGAAGCCCAGATCGACGCGGCGCGCGACGTCTTCTATCGCGGCTTCATCGCCGAGGAGATCGACCGCTTCATCGCCGGCACCGAGGCGATGGACGGGTCGGGCCGGCGCCACCGCGGGGTGCTGACCGGGCAGGATCTGGCCGGCTATGCCTGCACGGTCGAGGATCCGGTCACGCTCGACTACCACGGCTGGCGGGTGATGAAGACCGGCCCCTGGGGCCAGGGGCCGGTGCTGCTGCAAAGCCTCGCCCTGCTGCGCGGCATCGACATCGGCGCGATGGATCCGGCCGGGGCGGATTTCATCCATCATGTGGTCGAGGCGATGAAGCTCGCCTTTGCCGACCGCGAGGTCTATTACGGCGATCCCGATTTCGTCGCGGTTCCGCTGGAGACGCTGCTGTCCGAGGGCTATGCCGACAGGCGGCGCCGGCTGATCGGGGCGCGGGCCTCGCACGAGCTGCTTCCCGGCACCGTTCCCGGCTTCGAGGCGCAGCGCGCGCGCACCCTCGACTGGCTGGAGCGGGTCAGCCGCACCGATGGCGCGGTCTACGAGCCCACCATGGCCCATCTGTCCCGGCCCCCGGGCGACACCGTGCATCTGGACGTGATCGATGCCGCGGGCAACATCGTCTCGGCCACGCCCTCGGGCGGCTGGCTGCAATCCTCGCCGGTGATCCCCGCGCTCGGCTTCTGCCTGAACAGCCGCGCCCAGATGTTCTGGCTCGAGGAGGGGCTGGCCGGATCGCTGGCCCCGGGCAAGCGGCCGCGCACCACGCTGACCCCCTCGCTCGCCATCGCCGATGGCCGCGCCATGGCCTTCGGCACCCCCGGCGGCGACCAGCAGGACCAGTGGCAGCTGTCCTTCTTCCTGCGCGTCGTCCATCACGGCATGGAACTGCAGCAGGCTATCGACCAGCCGCTGTTCCACAGCACGCATTTTCCCGCCTCGTTCCATCCGCGCAGCCGCCGGCCCGGCCATGTGATGGTCGAGTCCTCGGTCGGCCCGGCAGTGCTGGAGGCGCTTGCCCGGTGCGGCCATCGGGTCGAGCCCGCCGAGCCCTGGACGGTGGGCCGGCTGACCGCGGCCGCGCGCGATGCCGGCGGGCTGATGCGCGCGGCGGCGACGCCGCGGCTGATGCAGGCCTATGCGCTGGGGCGCTAGGCCGCCCCGCCACCGCGGCCCTTCCCGGCGATGAAGCCGCCGACATGTATACCGAATGGGGTCACTCGGCCCCAGATTCCGGCAGTTTCGCCGCTGTTGACAGGGTTATGTATACAGGTTATCCGGGCCTGAAGCGCATCGCCGGCCGGAAGGCCGGGATGCGGCAAGGGGGGAAGGGTGCCGGAGGGCCATCGCGGCCGGGATGCAGCCCGGGGGGCCCGCGGCGGGCGGCCTCGCGGCCGCGGTCGCGCCGTCCGGAATGGCGGGTCGCGGTGCAGGCTGCGTGCCGCGCCGGACCGGGCCGCAGGGCCGGTCGCGCACCGATCCCGAACCGAGACGAAGGCGCAAAGAGAGGACAACCGGAAATGCCAAGCCTGAGCGACGCCCTGAAGAAGTGGAGGAACCCGGTCGAGATGCTGCGCAACGCGCAGACCGGCATGTATGTCTATCCGGTGGTGGCGCCGGAATTCGCCAACTGGCGCGACGAGCAGCGCGCCTGGCGCGAATCGGCGGTGCTGTTCGACCAGACCCACCACATGGACGAGCTGATCGTCGAGGGCCCCCAGGCGACCGAGTTCCTCTCGCACCACGGGATCAACCGCTTCGACAATTTCGGCCTGAACCGCGCCAAGCATTATGTGCCGGTGACCCCGGCGGGCCATGTCATCGGCGATCACATCATCTTCCGCGAGCGCGAGGACAAATACGTGCTGGTCGGCCGCGCGCCGACGGCCAACTGGCTGATGTTCGCCGCCGCCTGGGGCAACTGGAACGTGCGCCTGCGCCACGATCCGCGCTCGCCCAGCCGGCCCGAGGGCGAGCGGGTGCTGCGCGTGCATTACCGCTACCAGATCCAGGGCCCCGACGCCTGGAAGGTCATCGAGAAGATGAATGGCGGCCCGATCCCCGACATCCCCTTCTTCCATGTCGACTGGATCAATGTCGGCTCGAAGCGCGTGCAGGCGTTGCGCCACGGCATGTCGGGCGCGCCGGGGCTGGAGATCTGGGGCCCCTACGAGGACAAGAACTACATCCTGTCCACCATACTCGAGGCGGCGCGCGACGCCGGCGTCGACCTGGTGCGCTGCGGCAGCCGCGCCTATTCGACCAACACGCTCGAATCGGGCTGGATCCCCTCGCCGCTGCCGGCGATCTACACCGGCGACGGCATGCTGGCCGCCTATCGCGACTGGCTCGGCGACGACATGTACGAGGCGGTGGGCACGATCGGCGGCAGCTTCGTCTCGGACAACATCGAAGACTATTACATGACGCCCTTCGATCTGGGCTACGGCTTCTACATCGGCTGGAACAAGGAGGACTTCATCGGCAAGGCGGCGCTGCAGCAGATGAAGGACAGGCCGCACCGCAGGAAGGTCACCTTCGAATGGAACCGCGATGACGTGCTGAAGGTGATCGCCACCGCCTTCGAGGACGGCACGCCGATGAAGTGGATCGACTTCCCCCAGCCCAACTACGCATCGACCAGCGCCGACATGGTGATGGATGGCGAGCGCATGGTGGGCCTGAGCATGTTCAACGGCTACAGCTTCAACGAGCGCGCGCTCCTGTCGCTGGGCGTGGTCGAGCCCGATGTCGAGGTGGGCGACGTGCTGACGCTGAGATGGGGCGAGCCTGAGCCCACGCGCAAGACCTCGACCGAGCGGCACCGCCAGGCCGAGATCCGCGTGCGGGTCGCCCCCGCACCCTATGCCCGGCAGGCCCGCGAATCCTACGCGCCGGGCAGCTGGCGCACCAAGGCCGAGAAGGCCGCGGGCTGAATTCCGCCCCGGCGGCGAAATTCATGCACAAGGCGGGGGCGATACGCGCTATCGTTCCCGCAAGAGGCGGGCGCGCAAGCCCGCCCGCCCGACTGGCAGCAGGAGGAGGAAGATGAGGATTGCACCTGCATTCGCCGCCGTCGCCATGGCGGCACTGACGGCCATGCCGGCCCTGGCCCTGGAGCTGAAGTTCGCCAACTTCACCCCGCCCTTCCACACCGTGAACAAGAGCGTGATCGAGGTGCTGGACGCCGAGCTCAACGCCCGCACCGGCGGCGCGCTGCGGGTGCGCGGCTATCATGGCGGCGAGCTGGGCAAGGGCCCGGCCGAGCAGTATCTGCGCGCGGTGCAGGGCGTGGCCGACATCTCCTGGGGGCTGCCCGGCTACACCTCTTCGCAGTTTCCCAAGACCATGATCGCCGAGCTGCCCGGGGCGATCGCCTTCGACAAGCCGGGTTACGAGGCGCTGTGGGCCGCCTATGATCCCTATCTGAAGGACGAGTTTCCCGCCACCGTGCCGCTGGCGCTGTGGACCTCGGAACCCAATGTCCTGATCATGCGCGACAAGGTGATCCGCAGCCCGGCCGATCTGGCCGGCCTGAAGATCCGCGTCGCCGGGGCGACCGCCGCCGACGTGGCCGAGGCGCTGGGGGCGACCCCGGTGCAGATGCCGATCAACGAGGTCTACAACGCGCTGCAGACCGGGCTGATCGACGGGGTGATCACCGGCGCCTCGACGCTGAGCGACTTCAAGCTGAGCGAGGTGGCCCACGCCATCACCACCGGCGCGCCGCTGGGGCGCAACACCTTCTATGTGGTGATGAACAAGGCACGCTATGACGCGCTTCCGGCCGACCAGCGCGCCGCCATCGACGCTATCGCCGGCATTCCGCTGTCGAAGAGCGCCGAGGACGCCTGGCGCGCGGCGGCGCAGGCGGCCCTGGATGCCGCCCGGGCCACGCCCGGCACCACGGTGGTGGATCTGACCCCCGAGCAGGCCGAAGCCTTCCAGCAGGCGGTCAAGGGGGTGGTCGACGCCTATGTCGCCGCGGTGGACGGCGCGGCGGTGCTGGCCGCGATGCGCGGCGACTGAGGCGTGCACCGCGCGATCCGGCGGGCCGCGGACGGGCTCATCAAGTTCGCCGCGGCCATCGGCGCCCTCGGCCTTATGGTCGAGGTCGTCGTGATCCTGGCCGATGTGGTGGGGCGCGCCTTCGGCCATCCCCTGTATGGCTCGCAGGACCTCATCACCATGGCGATGATCCCGGTGGTGTTCGGCGCGATGGCGCTGTGCGACCGGCTGGGGGGGCATATCGCCGTGGATCTGCTCCAGCCGCGCCTGCCCGCCGCGCTGAACCGGGCGCTCGACATCTTCTCAGCGCTGCTCGGGGCGGCGATCTTCCTGACCCTGGCCTGGGCGGTGCATGAGAGCGCCCGGTTCTCGGTCATGCTGAACCTGTCCACAAACCTGCTGAACCTGCCCAAGGCCTGGTTCCAGTGGACGCTCGCGGCGCTGGCACTGGTCACCGCGCTGGGGATGGTGCTGCGCGCGGTGGCGCTGGTCCTCGGCCCGGCGGGCCGGGTCCGCGACCGGGGGGAGGTGGCGCGATGAGCGCGGGCGGCATCGGCATCCTGGGCGTCGGGATCCTGTTCGTGCTGCTGGCGCTGCGGGTGCCGGTGGCCTTCGCGATGTTCGCGGTGGGCTTCTTCGGCATTGCCGCGCTCGACAGCCTCTATTCGGCCACCAGCCTGCTTGCGTCCGAGGCGTTCACCCTCGGCACCTCGCCCGAGCTGGTGGTCATCCCGCTGTTCATCCTGATGGGCAACGTCGCCTCGATCTCGGGGATGAGCCGCAGGCTCTACGACGCCGCCTATGCGGTCATCGGCCATGTCCGGGGCGGGCTGGCCTCGGCCACGGTGATCGGCTGCGGCGGCTTCGCGGCGCTGTCGGGCTCGTCGGTCGCCTCGGCGCTGACCATGGGCAAGGTGGCGCTGTCCGAGATGGAGCGATTCAACTACGACCCGCGCCTGTCCACCGGCGTGGTCGCGGCCGGGGGAACGCTGGGCATCCTGATCCCGCCATCGACGGGGTTCGTCATCTATGCCATCCTGACCGAACAGTCGATCGGCCGGCTGTTCATCGCCGGCATCCTGCCGGGCCTGCTGCTGCTGGCGCTGTTCGTGACCGCGATAACGGTGATCTGCCGGCTGCGGCCGCAGATGGGTCCGCCGGGCCCGGCGCGGCCTGTGCGCGAGAAGATCGCCGCCATCGCCGGGGCGCTGCCGATCCTGGGGGTGATCGTCGCCTCGATCGGCGGCATCTATGCGGGGCTGTTCTCGCCCATCGAGGCGGCGGCGGTGGGCGCGGGGCTGGTGATCGCGCTGGGGGCGCTGGGCCGGCAGCTGTCGCTTCGCCAGCTGTGGGCCGCGGCCCGCGATTCGGTGGTCACCACCGCCACGGTGATGCTGATCCTGATCGGCGCGCACATGATCAGCCCGTTCCTCGCGCTCAGCCATGTGCCCGACATGGTCGGCGACCTGATCGCCGCGCTGGGGCTGGGCAGGACCGGCACGCTGCTCGTGATCCTCGCGATCTACATGCTGCTGGGCTGCTTCCTGGAAGGCTTCGCCATGCTGGTGCTGACGCTGCCGATCTTCTTTCCGGTCGTCACCGCGCTTGGCGTCGATCCGATCTGGTTCGGGGTGCTGGTGGTGCTGACGCTGGAGATGGGGCTGATCTCGCCCCCGGTGGGGATCAATGTCTTCATCGTCAAGTCGGTGGCGCCGCAGGTGGCGCTGGCCGACATCTTCCGCGGCGTCCTGCCCTTCTGGGCGATGATGCTGCTGGCGGTGGGCATCCTGATCGCCTTTCCCGGGATCGCGCTGGTGCTGCCCAACTCGATGTTCGGCTAGATCGGGCATGACCGGGGGCGCGACCGGGTGTCGCGGCCCCGGCGGTCATGATCCCGAGGCCAGATGTTCGAGATCGACCAGAAGATGGGGGTTCGTCCCTTCGCCGCGCAGTTCGTCGCACACCTGAAGCAGCAGCCTGCGGAACCTTGCGAGCCGGGTGTCGGCCCGCGCCCGCCCTTCCAGATCCACCGCCAGCGCCCGGGTCGCCGCCAGCAGCCGGTCGGCGACCTCGTCCCCGCCGGCGACCAGCGCCCGGGGTTCGTGCAGGCGCCAGCGCAACAGCCCCACCAGCAGGAAGGGGGCATAGGCATAGCGCGCGGTGAAGTCCCTTCCGACCGCCGCAAGGATGCGCGTCTCGGCCACCTGCGTGATGGCCTCCACCGCGCGGCGGTCGAGCAGCCGGGGCGCGGAATCGGTGCGCGACAGCAGGAAGGCCGCGCAGGCCATGTGGTCCTTGTTCCAGTCCTGCGGGGGCGTGGCCAGCAGCAGGTCGAGGGCCGCGCGCTGCTGGCGATCGGAAACCGCCGTGCGCCCGATGCCCTGAAGCAGCAGGGTCCGCGCCGATGGATTCTGGCAGAAGGGATGCGCGCGATAGCCGGCGCGCAATGCGGCAAGCATCTCGCCCACCACCCATTCCGGGCAGCGACGGAAGGTCCAGGTGAGGAAGCGCAGCGGATGGTTGTCGCCGCGCCCGGATCGCAGCTGCACGCGCAGGGCGTCCTGCGCGGCCTCCTCGGCCCAGGCGAGCAACGCCGGCGCCTCGACCGGCAGGCCGGCCGGCAGCTCGCCGTCGCTGGATATCGCATAGGTCCCGTCGGTGCGCGCGGACAGCATGTCGGCGAGCCTGCGCCAGTCGGGCGCGGCCGAATGCCTGGCCGCGCGCAGCACGTCCAGCAATCCCTTGCGGCGTCCCTCACCCATCCAGCCGGCCAGGGCGCAGGGAAGCACCAGCCGGGCGGGGACCGTCGGCAGGCTGGGCCGCTGCGCGGCAACGAGCTCCTCCCACGCCTCGGGGCAGATCGCCGCCTTGTCCCAGTCGACCCGGATCGGCGCGGGAAAGGCGGGCGATACCAGCGTGAGCCGGGCACGACCGGCGGCGGGGGCCTGCTGGACATGCACCTCGACCCGCGCCCCGTCGCCGAGCGGTGCGGGCAGCTCGATGGTGGCAAGCCGCGGGCGGGGGTCGGTCTCCTTCCTCAGATAGAGCTTCAGCGTCCGGGTTCCGGCCAGCGCGCCCAGCACCGCCGGCCGGGGAGAGCGGTAGACCTGCCCCGCGGGAAGCAGGGCGTCGGGCGGGATCAGGTCGTGGCTGACCGCCTCGCGCTGGCGCACGACGATGGTCGAGATCTGGGGCAGGAAGTCATAGTGGATCGGCTCGCCCCGGTCGTGGCGGCACGCGGCCACGAAGGCGCCGCGCGCGATCGCTTCGGGGGGAAGCAGGGCGAAGGGCCGGGACAGGGCGCGCTGCAGCGCCTTCACCAGCGCCTCGCGCAGGGCGCCTTCGGTGGGCGTCTCCACCAGCACCGCGTCCGATCCGCCCAGGGCGGCGGCAAGCCCCTCGGGCAATGGCGCCTCGGGCGGGGCGAGCGCGGCGGGCGGGGTGCACAGCATCCAGTCGCCGTTCCTCGCCCGCAGCGGCTCGGGGTCCGGGCGCTCGCCCAGCGCGAGCCGGTCGGCCAGCGAGGAGGATTCGACGGGATCGAAGCGCTCCGCATCCGGCCATCCGTCACGCAGCCGCTCGAGCGCGCGCGCGCGCAGGGCGGCGAGACCCCAGGGCGAGGCGAATGCCTGCCCGGTGCGGCGCCGTTCGGGGGCGACGACCGTCCCCGCGCGGCGCAGGCGAAGGGTCTGCGCGACGAATCCCTGCGCGTCATGGGACAGCACCCCGACGCTCTCGACGCCGGACAGATCCGGCACCCCCTCGGCCAGCGCGTGCAGCACCGCCAGAACCGGCCGCCAGACCAGCAGCCGCGCCCGCGGGCGCAGGCGCGCCAGCGCCTTCAGCAGCTCCTCGCGGAAGGCCTCGTCGCTGTCGGGGCGGTCGGCGATCGCCGCCACCGCCACCGCGCGGCGCAGATTGGCCAGCCCGGCGAAGGCGGCGGCCAGCGCGTCGGGATGGCTGGCCGGATCGGCCAGGATGTCGCGCACCCGCAGCCGGGGCGCCTGGCCGATCTCGCCCCAGCCCGGACCGCGCCCATGCGGGGCCAGCAGCGCCTGCACCCCGCCCAGGAGCTTCCTGCCGCCATGGCGCGTCCCGACCACCACCCCGCCGATCCCGCCGGACAGGATATGGCGGCCCTCGTCGTCGGCCTCGCCAGGGGCCTCCAGCCAGTCGCGCAGCGCGAGGTCGCGCCAGCGCCTCGCGAAAGCTGTCGGGCAGGCTGTCGCGGCCGATGGCAATGACCGCCGCCGCCTCGTCCCCATCCCCGGCGGGAAGGGCGGCGCCGGTGCCGCAGACGAACAGATAGCTGGCGGCATAGCGGTCCACCGCCTCGGCCACCGCGCCGCGGGCATCGCTCATCAGCGCCGCGCGGTAATAGCGCAGCAGCGCGCGCGGATCGACCGCCGCGGCGGCGGCGGAATCGCCGTCATCGTCGCGGGGCGCTGCATCGGGATGGGCCGGCGTCCGCCGGAACTGTGCCGGGACCGCGACCAGGGGCCCGCCGGCATCGGGCAGCGCGCCGGGCTGGCGAGGTCCGGCCGCTGCGCCGGGGGCGGGTCGCCGCAGGGGCCGCCACCGGCCATCCCTGCCCAGGCGGATCAGCCCCTGGCGCTGCAGCTCGGCCAGTTCGGCGTTCAGGGCCTGGCGCTTCTCGGCGCAGAAGGCCGCATCCAAGAGCACGCCCAGCTCCGACGTGGTGCGGCCGCGGGGAAAGGCCTCTATGGTGCGCAGGACCAGGCTCATGACCGGCGGCCGTCACCCGACCCGGCCCCGGCGCGGGCGCGGCGGTCACCATACCGCCGCCCGGCGCTGATCCCTGGCACCATCCCCGACATCGGCCATCGCATCCCAGCAAGGCGATCACGAGAATATCAGCAGGTTCCCGGCACCGGAGCAATCCGTGCCAGAATCTGACATCTTTCCGCCGCCGGCGCGTGGCCCCGGGGCGGGCGGGAGG
>RFGB01000255.1 GCA_003697125.1 Alphaproteobacteria bacterium | reverse complement strand
GCCGCAGACCGTCTGGCATCTGGCCGAGAACGGCCAGACCCGCGGGCCGTTCGATCTGGGCACGCTGCGGCGGATGGCGGCCGAGGGCGGTTTCCGCGCCGACACGCTGGTCTGGGCGCCCGGATATTCCGGCTGGACCCGGGCGGACGCGGTGGCCGAGCTCGCACCGCTGTTCGCGGCGACACCGCCGCCGCCCCCGCCGCCCGGATGACCGTGGCGGTGACGGCGCCGCGCGGCGCCACGCGGCCGTCAGGCCGACTGGCGCCAGGCCATCAGCGCATCGCGCAGCGCCGCCGATGCGCCGTCGAAGGCACCGCCCTCCAGCTCCTGCCGCGCGGCGGCCAGATCACCCCGCGCGACCCGCTCGGCCACCCGGCCGGCGACGCGGTGGAAATCGGCGTGCAGGCGGCGCACGCGGTCATAATGGGCCGAGCTGCGCAGGGCGGGATCGGCCCCGATCTGGCGCAGCCAGCGGCCGAAGGCGCAGGCATCGTCGCGCGCCACATCGGCCGCGGGAACCGGCAGTGCACCGGTGGTGCAGGCGGTGCGCAGTTTCAGCTTCCAGGCGCCATGCGCCCCCAGCGCATCGGCGATCTGCTTTTTGAGACTGTCCTTGTCCATGGGGGTCGACCCTCCGTCCGGTTGCGGCTGTCCGCTGCAGCCGGCCGATCTTCTGCCCCGGAAAGCCTTAAGGATCTGCCACCGCCAGCGAGGACCACGTGACCGAGGCCGACCCCACCCCGCAGCCCGCGCCCGGCGCCGAACCCGCACGCTTTCCCTGCCCCTCATGCGGGTCGGAGATGCGCTACTCTCCCGCCACCGACCGCCTGACCTGCCCCTATTGCGGCGCCACCGCCCCCGCGCCCGAATCGGCGCGCACCGCATCCGATCCCTGGGGCGCCGACCCCGCCCCCGCCCTGGCCGAACAGGATTTCGCCGCCGCCGTCGCCGAACTGCGCGCGCGCGCCAGCAGTGCCGAGACCGAGGAGACCCGCATCGTCCAGTGCACCTCCTGCGGCGCGGCGATCACCTTCGAACCCGACATCCACGCCACCCAGTGCCCGTTCTGCGCCAGCCCCGTCGTCGCCGACACCGGCCCCAGCCGGCACATAAAGCCCCAGGGGGTGCTGCCCTTCCTGATCGGCGAGCGCGAGGCGCGCGCGGCGATGCAGCGCTGGCTCGACAGCCTGTGGTTCGCGCCCTCCGGCCTGAAGCGTTTCGCCCGCGCCGGACGGCCGATGCAGGGGATCTATGCTCCCTACTGGACCTATGACGCCCGCACCGAGAGCGACTATCGCGGCGCGCGCGGCGATGCCTATTACGTCACCCGCACCGTCACCGTGAACGGCAAGCGGCAGACGCGCCGCGAACGCCGCATCCGCTGGACGCCGCGCCGCGGCCGGGTCAGCCGCTTCTTCGACGACGTGCTGGTGCTGGCCTCGCGCAGCCTGCCCCGGAAATATGCCGACCGGCTGGCGCCCTGGGATCTCTCGGCGCTGGAACCCTATGACCCGCAATACCTCGCCGGCTTCCGCGCCGAGGCCTACACGGTGGATGTCGAGGAGGGCTTCGCCGAGGCCCGCCGGATCATGGACGCGCAGATCCGCCAGGACGTGCGCCGCGACATCGGCGGCGACGAACAGCGCATCGACGCGATCAGCACCCGCATCAGCGACGTGACGTTCAAGCACATCCTGCTGCCGGTGTGGCTGTCGGCCTATCGCTATCGCGGCAAGGTCTACCGCTTCATCGTCAATGCGCGCACCGGCGAGGTGCAGGGAGAACGCCCCTGGTCCGCGTGGAAGATCGCCCTTGCGGTGCTGGCCGGACTCATCCTCGCCGCCGCGATCGGCTGGCTGGTCATCCGCCAGCAGGGCTGAGCGCCGCGCCCGGCCCCGGGCGCCCCCGCGCCCGGGCCAGCCGCGCGGCGATCGCGGCCAGCACGTCGAGCGTCGGTGTGGCGAGGCCCGCCGCCCGGGCGAAGGCCTGCGGCGCCAGCACGATTTCGGCCACCTCCATCGGCCGCCCGGCCTCGAGATCCTGCAGGATCGAGGGCTTGCGCCCGGCCGGGATCGCGGCGCGCAGCGCCTCGGGGCGGATCTCGGCGCCAAGCTCGAACCCGTGGGCGCGGGCGATCATCAGCCCCTCCTCCACCAGCCGCGCGAAGATCTCGCCCAGGCCGGGATCGTCGCGCACCACCGAGGAGGGCTCGCCGGTGACCAGTCCCAGCGTCGAGGCGGTCATGTTGATCATCAGCTTGCGCCAGACCTCGGCGCGGATGTCGTCGGGCTCGGCCGCCTCGATCCCGGCCGCGGCCAGCGCCGCGCGCAGGGCGCGGACCGATTCCGCGCCCCCCGGGGCGAGCGGGCCGATGCCCAGCCGGTTGCGCCCGGGCGAGAGGTTGCGCACCACGCCCGGCGCGCTGATCATGTTGGCCGAATTGATCACCCCGCCCAGGATCCGCTCGGGCCCGGCAAGGCGCAGGAAGCCGGGCGCCAGGGCGAAGATCGGCAGATCGGGCGGGCGCGGATCGCCGCCAGATGCGCGCCGCGCGCCACCACCGAGACCCGGTTCCCCGCCGCGGCCAGCCGCGCCGCCAGATGGCCGCCGGTCGCGCCCGCGCCGAACACCGCGATGCGCATGGCCGTCAGCCCCCGCCGATGCGGACCCGGGTCGGGAACCGGCCCAGAAGCTCGGCAAGCGCGGCGCGGTCCAGCTCGCCCTCGACCGCGACAAGGGCGACCAGCCCCAGCCGCCGGTCCTCCTCGACGGCCTGCACATGGGCGGGAAACCCCGCCTCGCGAATCGCGGCATCCAGCACCCGGCGGATCGCATCCTTGCGCAGTTCGGGCTTGAAGACCTTGCCGACCGCGGTCTTCGGCAGCTCGGGCAGGATCTCGATATGCTTGGGATGGGCGGCGCGTTCGCGGATGTGGCGGGTGGCGTGGTCCATCAGCTCGGCCACCGTCACCTGCGCGCCGGCGACAAGTTCCACATAGGCGCAGGGCAGCTCCCCGGCATAGGCGTCGGGCTGGCCGACGGCGCCGACGAAGGCGACGGCTGGGTGCGCCATCAGCGCCTCCTCGATCACCGCCGGGTCGATGTTGTGCCCGCCACGGATGATCAGGTCCTTGGCGCGGCCGGTGATCCACAGATAGCCGTCGGCATCGATCCGCCCCAGATCCCCGGTGCGCAGCGCCCCGTCGGGGGCGAAGACCGCGCCGTTGCGGGCGGGGTCCAGATAGCCCGGGAACACGCCGATGCTGCGCACGCAGATCTCGCCGATCTCGTCGGTTCCGCACAGGCGGGTCTGGCGCCCTTCCGCATCGAAATGGCGGATCGAGACGTCGGTATAGGGAAAGGGCAGGCCGACCGATCCGATGCGCCGCTCGCCCTGGGGCGGGTTGCAGGACACAAGGCAGGTGGCCTCGGTCAGGCCATAGCCTTCCAGGATCCTGACCCCGCAGGCGCTCTCGAACTTGCGGAACAGCTCGGGCGGCATCGGGGCGGAGCCGCACAGCGCGTATTTCAGGCTGCCGACATCGGCATCCACCTTGCGCTGCATCAGCGCCGCGGCCGCCGTGGGGACCATGACCATGAAGCTGACGCGCCAGCGTTCGACCAGTTTCCAGAAATTGTCGAACACCCCCTCGCCGCGATAGCCCTGCGGGGTGGGCAGGACCATGTGCGCGCCCGAGAAGACGCAGCTCATCAGGATGGGATAGGCCGCGAAGACGTGGAACAGCGGCAGCGGGCAGATCAGCACGTCGGATTCCGTGATCAGCAGTTCGGCGCCGCACCAGCCGTTGTAGAGCATCCCCGACTGGCGGTGCTGGGCCACCTTGGGCATCCCGGTGGTGCCCCCGGTGTGGAACAGCGCGGCGATCCGGTCCTCGTCGGGCTCGTCGAAGGTCAGCCGGTCGCCCGGCTCGGCGGCCATCGCCGAACGCAGATCCATCACCCGCGCGCGATGCCCGCCGGTCGCGCGCGGCCGGATCAGCGGCAGGATCCACGACAGCGGCGGGCCCAGATAGCGCTTGAGATCCACCTCGAGCAGCACCTCCACCCCCGGCGCGTCGCGCAGCGCCCGCGCGGCCAGCTCGGCAAGCTGCGATTTCGGGAAGGGCGCCAGCGTCACCAGCACCTTCGCGCCCACCTCGCGCAGCAGCGCGGCGATCTGCTCGGGCTCCAGCAGCGGATTGATCGGCGCCACCCGCCCCGCCGTCGCCCCGGCCAGCAGGATCACCGCCGCCTCGAGGCAGTTCGGCAGGAGATAGGCGACCGTGTCGCCGGGCCCCACGCCCAGACGGCGCAGCAGGTTCGCCGCCTGCGTGACCTCGCGATGAAACGCCCGCCAGCTCAGCGTCACCGCCCGCGCGCGGGGATCCGACCGCAGCTGGAAGCTGACCGCCGGGCGGTCGCCATGGCTCGCCGCGGTGCCGGCCAGCCGGGCATGAACGCTGCGCTCGGCCCAGCGTTCCGACAGCGGCATCGCCTCCTCGATCGCGATCTTGTCGCGCAGCGTGGACATCACCGTCATCTGTTTCCTCCCCCTCGGGCCGGCACGCGCCGCACCCCGTCCCGCACGCACGCCCGCCGCCGGCCGGGCCCCGGCGGCGACCG
>RFGB01000254.1 GCA_003697125.1 Alphaproteobacteria bacterium | reverse complement strand
CGGCGATGGCGGGCCTGCGCCGCCGGCCGCCGCGCTGTGTGGCCGGGTTCGGGGGGTATCCCGCCCTGCCGGCGCTGACCGCGGCCTGGGCGCTGGGACTTCCGCGGCTGATCCATGAACAGAACGCCGTGCCCGGGCGGGTGAACCGGTTCTTCGCCCCCCGGGTCGACCGGGTGGCGTGCGGGATGTGGCCCACGCGCCTGCCCGAGGGGGCGCGGGCGGTGCATCTGGGCAATCCGGTGCGGGCGGCGGTGCGCCGGCTGGCGGGGCGGGGCTATGCCCTTCCGCCCGACGGGCCGCTTTCGCTGCTGGTGATCGGCGGATCGCAGGGGGCGCGGTCGCTGTCGCGGCTGGTGCCTGCGGCGGTGGCCGCGCTGCCCGGCGGCCTGCGCGCGCGGCTGCGGATCGCGCAGCAGGTGCGCCAGGACGATGCGACCGACGTGGCGGGCGCCTATGCCCGGCTCGGCGTCGCGGCCGAGACCTCCGCCTTCTTCGCCGATGTGGCCGAGAGGCTGGCCGCGGCGCATCTGGTGATCAGCCGCGCCGGTGCCTCCTCGATCGCCGAGATCTGCGTGCTGGGCCGTCCCGCGATCCTGATCCCCTATCCCCACGCCGCCGACGATCACCAGCGGGCCAATGCCGCCGGCCTGGCCGCGGCGGGGGCCGCGGTCAGCCTTGACGAGGCGGGCTTGACGCCGGAGGCCCTGGCGGCGCATATCGCCGCGATCCTCGGGGATCCGGCGCGGGCGGCGGCGATGGCCGGGGCCGCCCGGTCACTGGGGCGGCCCGACGCCGCGGACCGGCTGGCCGATCTGGTCGAGGAGATCTCGGGAGGACGGTAATGAGCCCCGCCACGCGCCTGCCGCAGGACATCGGCGCCCTGCATTTCATCGGAATAGGCGGCATCGGCATGTCGGGGATCGCCGAGGTGCTGCTCAATCTGGGCTACCGGGTGCAGGGGTCGGACGTGAAGGCCTCGGCAATCACCGAGCGGCTGGAGCGGCTGGGCGCGCGCATCTTCATCGGCCACCGGCCCGAGAATCTGGGCGAGGCGGAGGTGGTGGTGATCTCCTCGGCCATCCGGCGCGGCAATATCGAGCTCGACGCCGCCCGCGGGCGCGGCCTGCCGGTGGTGCGCCGTGCCGAGATGCTGGCCGAGCTGATGCGGCTGAAGTCGAACGTCGCCGTCGCCGGCACCCATGGCAAGACCACCACCACATCGCTGATCGCGGCGCTTCTGGATGCGGGGGGGCTCGACCCCACGGTGATCAATGGCGGGGTGATCCACGCCTATGGCTCGAACGCGCGGCCGGGGGCGGGGGAATGGATGGTGGTGGAGGCCGACGAGAGCGACGGCACCTTCATCCGCCTGCCCGCCACCATCGCCGTGGTGACCAATATCGACCCCGAGCATCTGGACCATTACGGCAGCTTCGACGCGGTGCGCGCGGCGTTCGACCAGTTCGTGTCGAACATCCCGTTCTACGGGCTGGCGGTGTGCTGCCTGGATCACCCCGAGGTGCAGGCGCTGGTCGGGCGCATCGACGATCGGCGCATCGTGACCTATGGCTTCTCGCGCCAGGCGGATCTGCGTGCCGAGAGGCTGCGGGCGGAACCGGGGCGGATGCTGTTCGATGTCGCGATTCCGGCCGAGGGGGCGCGCATCGCCGATCTGGTGCTGCCGATGCCGGGGCGGCACAATGTGCTCAACGCGCTGGCCGCGATCGCGGTGGCGCGCCATCTCGGGGTGGACGAGGCGGCGATCCGCACGGCGCTGGCCGGCTTCGGCGGGGTCAACCGGCGCTTCACCCGTGTGGCCGAGGTCGATGGCGTGACGATCATCGACGATTACGGCCATCACCCGGTCGAGATCGCCGCGGTGCTGCGCGCGGCGCGCGAATCGCTGCCCGAGGGCGGCCGGGTGATCGCGGTGCATCAGCCGCACCGCTACAGCCGCCTGCGCGACCTGTTCGACGCGTTCTGCGGCTGCTTCAACGATGCCGACGTGGTGGGCATCGCCCATGTCTATCCCGCGGGCGAGCCGCCCATCGCCGGGGTCGACCGCGACGCGCTGGTGGCGGGACTGCGCGCCCATGGCCACAAGCGGGCGCTGGCGGTCGATGACGAGGCGGGGCTGGCCGCGCTGTTCGCGGCCGAGGCGCGGCCGGGCGATCTGTTCGTCTGCCTCGGCGCCGGCACCATCAGCGCCTGGGCCCACGCGCTTCCCGCCGCGCTTGCCCGCCGCCGGGCGGGCTGACCCCGACCTGACCGCGGACCCGCCGGCGCGGCCCGCCGCCGCGCCTGTTGCGGCGCAATGTCAATAATTGACGGATTGGCGCCTTCCGGTGTCAGGAAAATTACAGAATTGCCGCGCAAAAACAGATATTTATTGTCGTCTTGACAGAAGCCCGCCTATGATGGCGCGTGACCTGCACCGCGCGGCCCCCGAGCCGGCGCCGCGCGGCGGGTTCCGGATCCGCCGGCGAGGGTGCGGTCCGGAAGAACAGAAGCAACTGTCGGGAGGACCCCCATGACCAGTCTCATCAGCCGACGCGGCATCCTGAAGGGCAGCGCGGCGCTGGGCGCCGGCCTCGCCGCGCCGATGATCTTCACGCGCGGGGCTGCCGCCTATACCAACGAGCCCAAGGGATCGACGGTCACCTTCGGCTTCAACGTGCCGCAGACCGGCGCCTATGCCGACGAGGGTGCCGACGAGCTGCGCGCCTATCAGCTGGCCGTGGAGCACATCAATGGCGAGGGTGACGGCGGCATGCTGAACACCTTCTCCTCCAAGGCGCTGAAGGGCAACGGCGTCAACGGCAAGAAGGTGGTGTTCGTCACCGGCGACACCCAGACCAAGTCGGATGCCGCCCGCGCCAGCGCCAAGCGCATGATCGAGGCCGACGGCGCGGTGATGATCACCGGGGGCTCGTCCTCGGGCGTGGCCATCGCGGTCCAGAGCCTGTGCCAGGAGATGGGCGTCATCTTCATGGCCGGTCTGACCCATTCCAATGACACCACCGGCAAGGACAAGCGGCGCAACGGCTTCCGCCACTTCTTCAACACCGAGATGTCGGGTGCGGCGCTGGCCCCGATCCTGGAGGCCAATTACGGCCGCGACCGCCGCGCCTATCACCTGACCGCCGACTATACCTGGGGCTGGAGCCAGGAGAACTCGCTCAGGACCTACACCGAGAAGATCGGCTGGACCACCGTTGCCGCGGTGCGCACCCCGCTCGGGCTGGGCGACTATTCGCAGTTCCTGACCCAGGTCATCAACTCGGACGCCGACACGCTGATCCTGAACCATTACGGCCGCGACATGGTCAACTCGCTGACCCAGGCGGTGCAGTTCGGCATGCGCGACCGGGTGGTCAACGGCAAGCCCTTCGTGATCATCGTGCCGCTCTACAGCCGGCTGATGGCCCAGGGCGCAGGCGACGCGGTGAAGGGCATCTTCGGGTCGACCAACTGGCACTGGTCGCTGCAGGACGAAGGGTCGAAGGCCTTCGTGAAGTCTTTCGGCCAGAAATACGGCTTCCCGCCCAGCCAGGCGGCGCATACCTGCTATGTGCAGACGATCCTGTATGCCGATGCCTGCCAGCGCGCGGGCACCTTCCATCCCTGCGCGGTGATCGAGGCGCTGGAGACCAAGGACGGCTTCGATGCCGGCTTCACCGATGCCGGCTTCCAGTTCGACGGTCTGGGCAACGGGCCGACGCTTTATCGCGCGGCCGATCACCAGTGCTTCAAGCCGGTGCTGGTGGTGCGCGGAAAGGAGAATCCGACCTCGAAGTTCGACCTGCTCGAGGTCGTGGACGTCACCCCGACCGAGAAGGTGATGTACCGCCCCGACCATCCCGACTTCGCCGGCGGCGAGCTGGGCGCCTGCAACCCCGGCGCCTGATCCACTGCCCCGACCCGGCCGCCCCGCGGGGCGGCCGGGT
>RFGB01000032.1 GCA_003697125.1 Alphaproteobacteria bacterium | reverse complement strand
GGCGGGGCCCCGGGCCGCGCCGCACCCCGCGCCGCCCGGCCGGATCGCTGGCGGACGCCGCTCAGCCCAGCCGCACCCCGTGCCGCCCGGCCAGATCGGTGACGAACTGCCACGCCACCCGACCCGAGCGCGCGCCCCGGGTCTGCTGCCACTCGATGGCCTCGGCGCGCAGCCGCGCATCGTCGATCGCGATCCCCAGCGCCTCGACATAGCGGCGCACCATCGCCAGATAGTCGTCCTGGCTGCAGGGATGGAAGCCCAGCCACAATCCGAACCGGTCCGACAGCGAGACCTTCTCCTCCACCGCCTCGGCGGGGTTGATCGCGGTCGACCGTTCGTTCTCGATCATGTCGCGGGGCATCAGATGCCGCCGGTTCGAGGTGGCATAGAAGATCACGTTTTCGGGCCGGCCCTCGATCCCGCCGTCAAGAACCGCCTTCAGGCTCTTGTAATGGCTGTCGTCGCGATCGAAAGACAGATCGTCGCAGAAAAGCAGGAAACGCCGCGGCGCCGCGCGCAGCACCGCCAGCAGGCGGCCGATCGCGGGAATGTCCTCGCGGTGGATCTCCACCAGCGCCAGCGCGCGCGGAAGCCGGCGCAGCACCTCGGCATGCACGGCCTTGACCAGGCTCGACTTGCCCATGCCGCGCGCGCCCCACAGCAGCGTGTTGTTGGCCGGCAGGCCGCGGGCGAAACGTTCGGTATTGGCCAGAAGAATGTCGCGGGCCCGGTCGATCCCGACCAGCAGCGACAGGTCGACATGGCTGACCCTGGGAACCGGTTGCAGCCGGTCCGGCCCGACCTGCCAGACGAAGGCGTCGGCGGCCATCGGGTCGGGCGGGGGCGGCGGCGGGGGGGCGAGCCGCTCCAGCGCATCGGCGATGCGCGCAAGAAGCGCCGCGTCCCCGCTCACGGCGCGCGGTCCGCCGGCCCGGTCTCGACATCGAGATCCTCGTCGGCCAGCTCCTCATCATCGACCCAGGTGCCGTCGGCGCGCATCTCGCGCTCGATCCGCTTCTCGTTCGCTGCCACCAGGAAGATCGACACCTCGTAGAGCAGATACATCGGCACGGCGAGCCCGATCTGGCTGATCAGGTCGGGCGGGGTGAGGAAGGCGGCCGCGGCGAGGATTCCGACGATGGCATATTTGCGCATGCGCCTGAGCGCCGCGGCCGAGGTCAGCCCCGCCCGGCCGAGCAGCGTCAGCAGCACCGGCAGCTGGAAGCAGATCCCGAAGGCCAGGATGAAGGTCATCACCAGGCTGAGATATTCGTTGACCTTGCCCAGGAACTCGATCTGCGTGCCCGTGCCGCCATCCACGGACTGGAAGTCGAGGAAGAAGCTGATCGCCAGCGGCATGATCAGCAGATAGACGAAGGCCGCGCCCAGCACGAACAGGACCGGGGTCGCGATCAGGAAGGGCAGGAAGGCCTTCTTCTCGTCGCGATAGAGGCCGGGCGCGACGAATTTCCAGATCTGCGCGGCAATCACCGGAAAGGCCAGGAAGAAGCCGCCGAAGATGGCGATCTTCAGATGGACGAAGAACTTCTCGTAAAGCTGGGTATAGATCAGCTTCGCGTCCTGCCCGCGCTCCAGCAGCTGTTCGCGCAGCGGCGCGGTCAGGAAATCATAGATCTCGCGGGCAAACACGCCGCAGATCACCGCCGCGATGGCAAAGGCGATCAGCGCCCGGATGAGCCGCGTGCGCAGCTCCATCAGATGCTCGATCAGCGGCGCCCTCGTGTCCTCGAGCGAATCATCGTCGCGCATGCACGCTGCCCCGTTACGCCGCCCCCGGCCCCTGACGCCCTAGCTTCTGTCGCCCGTGTCCGGCGCCGGGGCCGGCCCCCGCGCCACGGGACCGGTCGCCGCCGGGGGCTCGGCTGCCGCCGCCGGCGGGGCGGCCGGTGCCGCCGCAGGGGACGCCGCAGGGGCGTCGGTCGCGGCCGGTGCCGCCGGCGTGGCGACGCCCCGCGCCAGGCGTTCGGCCCCGACCCGGGCGGCGCCGCCTATCCCGCCCGCGGCGATCCGCCCCACCTCCTGCACCGACTGCGCCGCCTTGCGCACCTCGTCCAGCTCGGCCTGCCGGGCGGCATCCTCCATGCTGCGCTGGAACTCCCGCGCCATGCTGCGCGCCTTCCCGACATACTGGCCCACGGTGCGGAACATTGCCGGCAGGTCCTTCGGACCCACCACGATCAGCGCAACCACGCCGATGACCAGCAGTTCCGACCAGCCAATGTCCAGCATGCCGCGCCCTCCGCCGGAACCGCGCCGGGATCCGCCCGCCCGGTTTCCTGGTTCAGGCCTTGTCCTTCACCGGGGTCACGTCAACGGTCTGCTCGGGCTGACCGGAGACCGACTTCACCGTCCCCTCGTCGGGGTCCTCGGCAAGGCCGCGCTTGAAGCTCTTGATTCCCTTGGCCACGTCTCCCATCAGCGAGGAGATCTTCCCCCGGCCGAACAGCAGCACCAAGGCCAGGACCACGATCAGAATCTGCCAGATGCTCGGGCTCATGACATTCCTCCTGGTTCCGCAGGGACCGCCCTGCGGCCCGCCCTTCCTCTCATCTAGGCCAACTTGGCGCCGGGTTCAAACCCCAAAGCGTCGCGGCCTGCGGGCGGGGCGGCATCCTCGACCCGCCGCACCGGCGGCCGCGGGAACACCAGGCAGCGGTCGCGCCGGAAGGCCAGCCAGAGCCGGGTGCCGGGGCGCGGCAGGAACACCCCCGGGACGGTGGCCTTCAGGTTGAGCCCGCCTTCGAGGGTGACCAGCTCGATCAGGCTTTCCGAGCCCATGAAGCGCGCCCGGGCCACCTCGGCGCGGGCCCATGCGCCATGCTCGGCCGAAGGCGCCGGCCCGTGGCCGCCGCGGTCGAAGTCCATCCGCAGATGCTGGGGGCGGATCGCCACGTCGACCACCACGCCATCGGCCAGACCCGGGGTCAGGAACAGGCCGAAGGGGGTATCGATGCGCATGTCGCGCACCGTGCCGGTGATGATGTTCAGTTCCGAGAAGAAGGCGGCGGCGGCGAGGTCGGCGGGGCTGTTGTAGATGGCATAGGGCGAGGCGAGCTGCACGATCCGCCCTTCCCGCATCAGCGCGATGCGGTCGGCCATGCGCATCGCCTCGTCCGGCTCATGGGTGACCAGCAGGACGGCGGTGCCCTCATCCTTCAGGATGCCCAGCGTCTCGTCGCGGATGCCGTCGCGAAGCCGGTTGTCGAGGCCCGAGAAGGGCTCGTCCATCAGCATCACCCGCGGCCGGGGCGCCAGCGCCCGGGCCAGCGCCACGCGCTGCTGCTCGCCCCCCGACAGCATGTGGGGATATTTCGGCCCGAAACCCTCCAGCCCCACCCGCGCCAGAAGCTCCTCCACCCGCGCCCGGCGCGCCGCGCGCGATCCGGCAAGCCCGAAGGCGATGTTCTCGGCCACGGTCAGATGGGGAAACAGCGCGAAATCCTGGAACATCAGCCCGACCGAGCGCGCCTCGGGCGGGGCATGGCGGCGGTCGTCCGAGACCACCTCGCCCCCGATCAGCACCCGGCCCGCGCTCTGCCGTTCCACCCCCGCGGCGATCCGCAGCGTGGTGGACTTGCCGCAGCCCGAGGGCCCCAGCAGGCAGGTCACCTGCCCGGCAGGCAGCTCCAGCGTCAGCCCGTCCACCACCCGCCGCCCGTCATAGACGCGCACGATGTCCTTTAGCGCAAGCAGCGCCGGCGCCTCGCTCATCGGCCCGCCCCGATCCGTGCTGGAATTCCCGACCATTCAGGGCGGAAATAGCAATCCCCATCCCCGATCACAAGCGCCCCGCCGGCCGCGTCACAGGGTCAGATTGGTCGCGCCGCCATCGATCAGGATGTTCTGGCCGACGATGAAGCCGACATGCTGCGAGCACAGGAAGGCGCAGACGCGGCCGAATTCGCCGGCGGTGCCGTAGCGCCCGGCGGGGATGGTCGCGGCGCGGCGGGCGCGGGCCTCCTCGAGGGTGATGCCCTCGCGTTCGGCCAGCGGGCGGTCCAGCGCATCGGCGCGGTCGGTGGCATGGATGCCGGGCAGGAGATTGTTGATGATCACCCCGCGGGCGGCGACCTGGCGGGCGGTGCCGGCGACGAAGCCGGTCAGCCCCGCGCGGGCGGCATTGGACAGCCCCAGCTGCGGGATCGGGGCGCGCACCGATTGCGAGGTGATGTTGACCACGCGCCCCCAGCCGCGTTCGCACATGCCCGGCAGCAGCGCCGTCATAAGCAGGATCGGCGTCAGCATGTTCGCCTCGATCGCCGCCTGCCATTCCGCCCGGCCCCAGTCCGACCACATCCCCGGCGGCGGACCGCCGGCATTGGTGATCAGGATGTCCGGTTCGGGACAGGCGGCGACCACCGCCGCGCGGCCGGCATCGGTGGTGATGTCGCAGGCGACGGTGCGCACCTCCACCCCGCGGGCGCGGATCGCCGCGGCGGCTTCCTCGAGCGGGCCGGGGCTGCGCGCGTTCAGGACCAGACTGACACCCTCCTCGGCCAGCGCCTCGGCGCAGCCGCGCCCCAGCCCCCTCGAACCCGCACAGACGATCGCCCACTTGCCCGCGATGCCCAGATCCATGCCGCCTTCTCCCCTGGCTGATGTCACGGCCAAGGCATAGACGGGCGGGGCGGCGGGGAAAAGGCCCCGGCGGGCCGCACTCAGCGCGCACCGGCGGGGCGGGCCTGCATCTCCTTGGTCGCCGAGAGCTTCAGCTCGGGGTGATCCCGCGCCACCCGGTCGATGTCCCATTGCAGGCGGGTCAGATACACCGGGTCGCCATCGTGATCGACCGCCATGTGCCCCCGGTTGGCCTGGGCGAAGCGTTCCAGCGCATCGCGCGGGCCGGAGACCCAGCGCGCCGAGGTGAACTGGGTCGGCTCGAAGCGCACGGGCAGGCCGTATTCCTGTTCCATCCGGCTTGCCAGCACGTCGAACTGCAGCGGGCCGACCACGCCGACGATATAGCCCGAGCCCACCATCGGGCGGAACACCTTGGCCGCGCCTTCCTCGGCGAACTGCATCAGCGCCTTGTCGAGATGCTTGGCCTTCATCGGGTCGGCCACCCGGCAGGCCTGCAGGATCTCGGGGGCGAAGCTGGGGATGCCGGTGAAGCGCAGCGCCTCGCCCTCGGTCAGCGAATCGCCGATGCGCAGCTGGCCGTGATTGGGAATGCCGATGATGTCGCCGGCCCAGGCGTCCTCGGTCAGCTCCCGCTCGCTGGCTAGGAACAGCACCGGATTGGCCACCGCCATCGCCTTGCCCGCGCGCACATGCAGAAGCTTCATCCCGCGCCGGAAATGGCCCGAGCACAGGCGCAGGAAGGCGACCCGGTCGCGGTGGCGGGGGTCCATGTTCGCCTGCACCTTGAAGACGAAGCCGGTCACCTGCGGCTCCTCGGGCGAGACCTGCCGCGGCTCGGCCGGACAGGGGCGCGGCGGCGGGGCCAGCCGGATGATGCCCTGCATCAGCTCCTGCACGCCGAAGCTGTTCAGCGCCGAGCCGAACCAGATCGGGGTCTGCGTGCCCTGTGCCACCGCCACGGGATCGAGCGGCGGCAGCAGCCCGCGGGCCATCTCGACCTCCTCGCGCAGGCGACGGGCGAGATCGGCGGGCACATGCGCCTCCAGCCGCGGATCCGACAGCCCGGCAATCTCGATCGCGCGGGCGCGGATGTTGCGCTCGGCCCGCGCCATCATCAGCAGCCGGTCGCCCAGCAGGTCATAGGTGCCGATGAAGTCGCGCCCCATGCCGATCGGCCAGCTGGCCGGCGCCACATCCAGCGCCAGGGTCTCCTGGATCTCGTCGATGATCTCGAAGGTGTCCCGGCTCTCGCGGTCCATCTTGTTGCAGAAGGTCAGGATCGGCAGATCGCGCAAGCGGCAGACCTCGAAGAGCTTGCGCGTCTGGCTCTCCACCCCCTTGGCGCCGTCGATGACCATCACCGCCGCATCCACCGCGGTCAGCGTGCGATAGGTATCCTCGGAGAAATCCGAATGCCCCGGCGTGTCGACCAGGTTGAAGCGATGGCCGTCGAAATCGAACGACATCGCCGATGCCGAGACGGAGATGCCGCGCTCCTGCTCCATCTTCATGAAGTCCGAGCGGGTGCGCCGCGCCTCGCCCTTGGCGCGCACCTGCCCGGCCAGCTGGATCGCCCCGCCATAGAGCAGGAACTTCTCGGTCAGCGTGGTCTTGCCGGCATCGGGATGGCTGATGATGGCAAAGGTGCGCCGCCGCGCGATCTCGGGCGGCAGGGGCGGCGCATTGTGGTCGCGGGCTGGCTGCGGCATGGCGGGCGGTATAGGTGCGCCCCCGCCCGGGCGCAAGCCGGGGCCCGGCGGCAGAGCCGCGCCGGCGGCGCTTGCCCCGGCCCCCCGCCCGTGCGACGCTGCCGGGTGAACCCCAGGGGAGGACGGGCCATGACGCTTCACCAGATCGCCGGCGCGCTGGTCGCCCATTGCCGGGCGGGAACCGAGGCCGAGGCGCTCGACAGCCTCTACGCCCCCGATGCGGTCTCGGTCGAGATGGCCGAGATTCCCGGCCTCGCGCGCAAGACGCGCGGCCTTGACGGCATCCGCGCCAAGCATGCCTGGTGGGCGGCCAACTTCACCGTCCATGCCAGCGCGGTCGAGGGGCCGTTCCTGCACCAGCCGGACCGATTCGCGGTGATCTTCGACGTCGACGCCACCCACCGCGAGAGCGGCCGCCGCGAGGCGATGCGCGAGGTCGCGCTCTACACCCTGCGCGAGGGCCGGATCATTCGCGAGGAATTCTTCGGCATCCCGCCCGGGGCGGGCAGCGGCGGGGCGTGAGGCCCGCCCGACCGCCCTGCCCGCGATTGCCCTGCCCCGACCGCCCTGCCCGCGATTGCCGGCGGCGGGCGCGCGTCACAGCCCCAGCCCGCCATCCACCGGGACCAGCGCCCCGTTGACATAGGCCGCCTCGTCCGAGGCGAGAAACAGCGCCGCGCGCGCCACGTCCCACGGGCTGCCCTGCCGGCCGGTCGGGCTCAGCGCGTCGCGGCGCGCGGCCAGCTCGGCGGGGTCGGTGCCCGGCCCGACATAGGCCGCCACATGCGGCGTGGCGATCAGCCCGGGCAGCACGACATTGGCGCGGATCCCCTGCCCGGCATATTCGGCCGCGATCGACTGGGCCAGGCGGCACAGCGCCGCCTTCGAGGCCTCATAGGCCGTATAGGCATAGGGTCCGCGCCGGATCGCGGCCAGCGAGGCGATGAACACCAGCGCGCCGCGGCCCGCCGCCGCCATCATCGGCAGCGCCTCGCGCGCGGTCAGGAAGGCCGCGTTCAGGTTGACGTCGAACACCCGCGCCCAATCCCCCGGGCTGTGGGCGGTCAGGCCGCCGCGATGGCTGATGCCGATGTTGAAGTGCAGCACCTCGATGCCGCCCCACACCCGCATCCGCGCCAGCGCCGCGGCAACCTGCGCGGGATCGGTCAGATCGGCGGCCAGGGGTTCGGCGCGCCCGCCCTCCGCGGCGATGATCCCCGCGGTCTCGGCCGCCGCCGCGCCGTTGCGGTCGACCACCAGCACCTGCGCCCCCTCGCGCGCATAGAGCACCGCCGCCGCCTTGCCGTTGCCCCAGCCCGGGCCGATCGCGCCGCCCCCCGCCACCAGCACACGATGACCGGCAAAGCGCGTCATTCCAGCAGCGCCCGCGGCAGGGCGGTGACGATGTCGGGCTGCCAGATCAGCACCCCCAGCACCAGAAGCTGCAGCGCGACGAAGGGGATGATCCCGCGATAGACCTCGCGCATCGGCACGAGTCCCCCCGCCGCGCCCTTCAGGTAGAACAGCGCGAAGCCGAAGGGCGGGGTCAGGAAGCTGGTCTGCAGGTTCACCGCCACCAGCACCGCGAACCAGTAGATCAGATCGGCCCGCGCGACATGATCCCCGAAATCCATCAGCTTCACCAGCGGCGCGAAGATCGGCAGCACGATCAGCGTGATCTCGATCCAGTCGAAAAAGAACCCCATGACGAAGATCATCGCCATCATCGTCACCAGCAGGCCCCAGTCCCCCAGATTCAGGCTGCGGGCCGTCTCGACGATGAAGTGTTCGCCGCCGACATGACGGAAGACATAGGAGAACGCCGTCGCCCCCACGAAGATGAAGAACAGCATGGCGATGGTGCTGACCGAGGAGTCCAGCGCCTCGCCCAGCACCGCGCGCGACAGCCGCCCCCGCGCCAGCCCGAGGATGAGCGCCGCCGCCGCCCCCACGCCCGAGGCCTCGGTCGGCGTGGCGAAGCCGCCCAGGATCGATCCCAGCACCGCCACAATGATCAGGAAGGGCAGCGCCAGCGCCACGGCGAATTCGCGCCACATCCCCGGCTCGGGCGGCGTGCGCGGCAGCCGCGGTGCGCTGGCCGGGTCCAGCGCCGCGCGCAGGACGATGTAGACCAGATAGACCGCCGCCAGCAGCAGCCCCGGCAGGAAGGCCGCCACGAACAGCCAGGCCAGGTTCAGCGTGAGCAGATCGCCCATGAAGACCAGCATGATCGAGGGCGGGATCAGGATGCCCAGCGTGCCGGCGCTGGCCACGGTGCCGGCCGCCAGCGCCGGCGAATAGCCGCGCGCGATCATGGTCGGGATCGCCAGCACCGTCAGCATCACCACCGATGCGCCGATGATCCCGGTGGCCGCGGCCAGGATCGTTCCCATCAGCGTGACCGCCAGCGCAAGCCCCCCGGGAACCGCCCGCAGCAGCCGCTGCAGGGCCAGGAGAAGATCCTCGGCGATGCGGGTCTTCTCCATCACGATGCCCATGAAGATGAACATCGGCGCGGCCACCAGCACCGGATTCTCGATGATCCCCCCGAAGATGCGGTTGGGCATCAGCGACAGCTGCACCGGGCGCAGATCGCCGGTCGCCACCGCGACGGCGCCGAAGATCAGCGTCACCCCCATCAGCACGATCCCCACCGGCAGCGTCGAGAACAGCCCGAGGATCAGCCCGAGGAACATCAGCCCCGGCAGTGCGCCATCCATGAACCCGGTCATGACGGCCTCTCGAACGGATCGGGCCGCAGATGCGGGGCGAACAGCGCCACCACCAGCCGCAGCGCCACCGCCAGCCCCCCGAGGATGGTCAGCACCGCCGAGACCGGGATCGCCGACTTGATGATCCAGCGGTTCGACAGGCCGACCCCGCCGCTCGAGGTCTCGTTGCGCAGGAAGGACCGCTCGGCGAAGTCATAGCCATACCAGGCCAGCAGCGCCATGAACGGGATCAGGAACAGCACCACCGCGGCCAGTTCCAGCCACAGCCGGCCGCGAGGCGGAATCCGCGCGGCGAAGATGTCGATGCGCACATGGGCATCGCGCAGATAGGCATGGCCGAAGGCCAGGACCGCGATCGCCCCGTGCAGATGCCATTCCAGCTCCTGCAGCTTGAAGGATCCGGTGGCAAAGAAGCGCCGGCCGATCACGTCGTAGATGATGACCGCGGTCAGCACCAGCAGCAGCAGGCCCGCCGCCCGGGCGAACAGGCGGCAGGGCAGCGCGAGCAGGCGGGACAGGGCCAGGAGGCTGTGCATCGCGGCGCCGGCCGGGGCGGCGGCGCCCCGGCCCCCGGGCTCAGTCGAGATAGCCCAAGGCCTTCCAGGTGGCGTATTTCGCCCGGAAGGCCTGGATGTGGTCCCACACCCGCTTGAATTCGGGGTCGTTCGCGGTCTTCTCGGCCACGACCTCCTCCCACGCGCCCTTGAAGGCGGCCAGCATCTCGTCGGACCAGCGATGCATCTGCACGCCGTTCTCGCGGATCATCTTGTCCAGCGGCTCCAGCTGGATCGCCTCGCCCTGGGCGGTGGTCAGGGCGACATTCGCCGCGCAGACCTCGCGGATCGCCGCGCGCTCGGTATCGGTCAGGCCGTTCCAGCTGTCGCTGTTCATCATGAAGACGATCAGCGAGGTCTGCTGATGCCAGCCGGGGAAATAGTAGTGCTTGGCGTGTTCATACATCCCCAGCGCGTTGTCGATGGCGGGGAAGCTGATCTCGGCCGCATCGATGGTGCCCAGATTGAGCGCGGTCATCGTGTCGGCGGGGGGCAGCGACTGCGCCTCGACCCCCAGCTTCTGCATCACCGCCGCGCCCAGGCCGAAGATTCGCATCTTCAGGCCCCTGAGATCCTCGACCGAGTTGATCTCCTTGCGGAACCAGCCCGACGCCTCGGGCGCCAGGATCGCGCACAGTTCGGAATGCACGTTGAAGGGGGCGCTGATCTCGTTCCACAGCTCGTAGCCGCCGCCCTGATACCACCAGGCGGTGTATTCGCGCACGTCCGGCCCGAAGGGGAAGGCGGTGAACAGCCCGGCCGAGGAGATCACGCTCTCGGCGAAGCCGGGGGAATACCACGCCGCCTCGATCGCGCCGGTCGAGATCGCGTCCCAGATCTCGTTGCCGCCCACGATCTCGCCGGGATTGCGGAAGATCAGGTTGACCGAGCCGCCGGTCAGGGTGGCGATGCGTTCGGTGATCGCCTTGCCGCTGTCGCCCAGCAGCGGCAGCGTGCCGGCATAGATCGACTGCATCTCGATGTCGCGGGCCTGCGCCGATCCCGCGGCCAGTGCCGCGGCCAGGATCAGAGCTGTGCGGTGCATGGATGTCCTCCCTTCCTTGCTTGTGCGGGGCCGGGCGCGAAGCTGGCCGGTCATGCCACCCGGTCCCCCTTCCTGACCTGAACGGTGCGGCTGTCCACCGCGGGCAGCATCCGGGCGGGATCGCGGGTGACGACCACGTCGATCACGCTGGGCCGGCCGGTCTCGGCCAGCGCCTCGGCCAGCGCACCGGCCAGCGCGCCGGGATCCTCGACGCGCAGGCCATGGCAGCCCATCGCCGCGGCGACGCGGGCATAGTCGGTCTCGGCCAGATCCGCCGACTGATAGGCCCCTTCCCCATACATCAGATGCTGCAGCGCCTTGACATAGCCCGAGGCGGCATTGTTGACCACGACGATGGTGATGCCCAGCCCCATGCGCCGGGCGGTTTCCAGCTCGCCCAGCACCATGTTGAAGCCGCCATCCCCGGTCAGCCCCACCACCGGGGTGCCGGGGCGGGCGAGGGCCGCGCCCATCGCGCCCGGCAGGCCATAGCCGATCGAGGCGAAGCCCCGGTCGGGCACGAAGCCGCGCCCGGCAAGGCGGGTGTCGAACAGAAGCCCCGCCCAGTGCGCGGCGAAGCCACCATCGGCGACGAGGATGCCCTCGGGCGGCAGGGCGCGGTTGATCTCGGCCACCAGCCGCGCCATGTGCACCGGGCTTTCGTCCGACTGCAGTCGGGGGGCGACCTCCTCGCGCCAGCGCGCCATGCGTTCGGCCACCAGCCCCGTCCAGCCGGCGCGCCGGCGCCGCGCGGCGGCGGCCTCGGGCAGCGCCGCGGCCAGATCGGCGAGCCCCTCGCGCGCATCGCCCCAAAGCCGGACCGCCGGGGAATAGGTCCGCCCCATCTCCTCGGGCAGGATGTCGAGGTGGATCAGCGTCTTGCCCGGCGGCGGCACGGTGTAGCGCCGGGTCGCGATCTCGCCCAGCTTGCAGCCGACCACCAGCAGGCAGTCGGCCTCCTCGATCAGGCGGTTGGCGATGCGGTCATAGCGGCCGAACAGCCCGGCGTTGAGCGGCGAGCTGCAGGCGATCGCGCCCTTGCCGGTCATGGTGTGGGCGACGGGGATGGCATGGGCCTCGGCCAGCGCGGTCAGTTCCGCCCAGGCCCGCGAGATGTGCACGCCCCCGCCGGCCAGGATCAGCGGCCTTTCCGCGCGCGCCAGCAGCGCCGCGGCGCGTTCCACCGCGGCGCGTTCGGGCCGGCAGCGCAGGGACGGTGCCGCCTGCAGGGCGGGATCGGCGGCGAAATCGCCCTCGGCGAAGCCGTGAAGGCCGTGGCAGACATCCTCGGGCAGGTCCACCACCACCGGGCCCGGCCGGCCCGAGGTTGCCACGGCGAAGGCGCGGGCGACCGCCTCGGGGATGCGGTGGACGGCCTCGACCCGGATCAGCGCCTTGCAGGCGGGACGCAGGATGGCGACCTGATCGGTCTCCTGGGTCATGTTCCGCCCGGCATGGTCGCGATGGGCGTCGCCCACCACCGCGACCACCGGGCTTCCGGCGTTCAGCGCCTCGACCAGCCCGGTGACCAGATTGGTCGCCCCCGGCCCCAGCGTGGCATCGACCAGCCCGACCCGGCCCGAGACCTTGGCATAGGCGTCCGCCGCGAAGGCCGCGCAGCGTTCGTCATTGATCAGGTTGTGGTTCAGCCCCAGCCGGCGGGCGGCGTCGTAGAAGGGCAGGAGCTGGAAGCCGCCCATCCCGAACATCGGCCCGGCGCCATGGGCGATCAGGCTGCGCGCCAGCGCCTCGCCCCCGGTCATCTCGTTGGGGATCGCGCTTTCGGTCATGCCAGCATCTCCCGCGCCGCATCGGCGATCATCCGCGGCGTGACGCGCAGCCGCTCCTCGAGGTTCGGTGCATAGGGGATCAGGGTGCGCGGCGCGCCCAGCCGGCGCGGCGGCGCCTTCAGCGCGCCGAAGGCGCGTTCGGTGACGGCGGCGACCACCTCGGCGCCGAAGCCCGCCACCTGAACCGCCTCATGCGCCACCAGCAGCCGCCCGGTGCGCCCGACACTTTCCAGCACCGCCGCGCGGTCCCAGGGCCACAGGCTGCGCAGGTCGATGACATGGGCGCCGATTCCCTCCGCGGCCAGGATGCCCGCCGCCTCCTCGGCATGGTTGGCGGTCTTCGACCACGCGACGATGGTGATGTCGTCGCCCTGGCAGCGGTGGCGCGCCTGCCCGAAGGCGAAGGGGGCGGCGGGGTCGACCTCGCCCTCCATCGCCCACAGATCCTTGTGTTCCAGATAGACCACCGGGTCATCGGCGGCGATGGCCGCGCGCATCATGGAATAGTTGTCCTGCGGGGTGGCCGGCACCGCGACCACCAGCCCGGGGATGTGGGCGTACCAGGCCTCGAGCGACTGGGAATGCTGCGCGGCCGAGGATCGCCACATTCCCATCGGCTGGCGGATGACCATCGGCGCGCGGGACTGGCCGCCGAACATGAAGCGGGCCTTCGCGATCTGGTTGACCAGCTCGTCGGTGGCGCACAGGGCGAAATCGGCAAAGCGCATCTCGACCACCGGCCGGGTGCCGACCATGGCGGCGCCGAAGGCCGCGCCCATAATCGCCGCTTCCGAGATCGGGGCGTCGGACACCCGCTCGGGGCCGAATTCCTCGGCAAGGCCGCGATACTGGCCGAACACCCCGCCCCGGCCCAGATCCTCGCCCACGCACCAGACACGGGGGTCGGCGCGCATCGCCTCGGCGATGGCCTGCCGGGCGGCCTCGGCATAGGTCATGCGCGCCATCAGTAGGCCTCCCCGGCGGGGCTGCCGATGTCCTGGACATCGCTGAAGGCCGCCGCCGCGGGCGGGAAGGGGGCGGCGGCGGCGGCGGCCAGCGCGGCCTCCATCTCGGCCATGGCGCCGGCGCGGATCGCGTCGAGTTCGGCCGCGGCGATGCCCGCGGCCGCCAGCCGGGCGCGCTGGCGCTCGATCGGGTCGCCCTCGCGGGCGCGGGCCTCGGCCTCGGCGCTGTCGCGATAGGCGGCGGGATCGAAATAGGTATGCCCCCCCGCCCGCCATGTCCGGGCATGCAGGAAGGCCGGGCGGCGATCGCGGCGCACCCGCGCGACCAGTTCCGCGGCCAGATCCGCCACCGCCTCGACATCCGCGCCGTCCACGGTCTCGGCCTCGATCCCGATCGCTCGGGCGCGCGCGGCCGCGCCCGCGCCGGCGGTCATCCGCGCGGTGCGGGTGGTGGCCGACCATTCATTGTCCTCGCAGACGAACAGGACCGGCAGCGAGAAGACCGCCGCCCAGTTCAGCCCCTCGAGGAAGGGCCCGCGATTGATCGCGCCGTCGCCGAAGATGTCGACGACGATCCGGTCATCGCCCAGAAGCCGGATGCCATGGGCGGCCCCGGCGCCGATGGTGATGTTGGCGGCGACCACGCCATTGGCGCCCAGCATGCCGACGCCGAAATCGGCGATGTGCATCGAGCCCCCCTTGCCCCCGCAGCAGCCGCCCGCCCGGCCCAGAAGCTCCTTCATCATCGCCGCGGGATCGGCGCCCTTGGCCAGGGTGTGGCCATGGCCGCGATGGGTCGACAGCAGCAGGTCGTCGCGGCGCAGGGCATGCATGACGCCGGCGGCCACCGCCTCCTGCCCGTAGGAGAGGTGGATCGCCCCCAGCACCAGCCGGTCGCGGGTGGCGGCCAGCTCGGCCTGCCGCTCGAAGGCGCGGATGCGCTCCATCATCGTCAGCAGCGCAAGGCTGCGCCCGATGTCGCGGTTGGTCTCTCTCACGCGGCCTCCTCCTCGCGCACGCTCAGCCTCTCGGCCAGATGGGCCGCCTCGCGCCGCAGCGCGGGCAGGATCTCGGCCTGGATGCGCGCCTCGCCCATCCGCTCGTTGATCGCCCCGATCGCCAGCGCCGCCGCGACCCGGCCGGCGCGGGTGATCACCGGCACCGCCACCGCCGACATCGCCGGCACGATGCCGCCGGCATTCAGCGCATAGCCGCGCGCGGCGCAGGCGGCGACCTCGGCCTCGAGCCGCCGGGCATCGAAGCCGTATTCGGCCAGCCATGCCGCGTTGATGCGGTTGACCGCGGCGCGCGTGCGCGCGGGCAGCGCGGCATAGAGCGCGAGCGACCCCGCGCCCACCCCCAGCGGCCGGCGGTCGCCCCGGTCCAGCGTCAGGGTGCGGATGGGATAGGCCCCCACCTCGCGCGCGATGCAGACCGCCGCCGCCCCCTCGCGCACCGACAGGAACACCGTGTCGCCGGTGGCCTCGGCCAGCCGCTTCATCCCGCGCCGGGCGGAGGCGGCGACATCAACGAAGCCCGCCAGCCGCGACAGCGCCGCCAGCCGGGCCGAAAGGCGCCATGCCCGGGTCTCGGGATCCTGGAAGGCGTAATCCACCCCGGCCAGCGCCGAGAGCACCCGATGCGCCGTCGAGCGGGTGAAGGCGGTATCGGCCACGACCTCGGCCAGCGAGGCCCCGTCGGGGCGCCGGGCGAGGCTGTCGAGCACCCGCGCCGCGCGCGCGATCGAACCTGTGGCCAGACCCTCGCCGGGCAAGGCATCCTCCCTGTTCCGGGCGACCGGTCATTCCGGGCGGCCGGGCACGCCGCCACCCTGCTGCCGCCCTGTTCCCGCCGGCGCCCTGTTCCCGGCACCCTGTTCGCCGGCGCCCTGTTCGCCGGCGCCCGGTCGCATGGCCCGGGCCGTGGCGTGCCGGTTCCCGGATATCGGGACAGTCTTCCCGGCAGACTGAAACAGTCTCGACCGCCCCGGTCAAGACCCCTTATTTTGGGCGGGATGACCGCGCCCGTGCTGCTCGACTCGATCACCGACCTGCGGCCCGAACATGCCGGGGCGGTGGTGCTGTCGGGGTCGCATGGCGGGCGCTACCCGGCGGCGGTGGCCAGCCGCGGCGGCATACGGGCGGTGGTGTTCAACGATGCCGGCCGGGGGCTCGATGATGCCGGTGTCGCCGGGGTGCTGGCGCTGGGCGAGGTGGGCATGGCCGCCGCCGCGGCGGACTGCATGAGCTGCGCGATCGGCTCGGCGGCCAGCCTCGCCGGCAGCGGGGTGATCTCGGTGGTCAACGCCCCGGCCCGGGCGCTGGGGCTCCGCCCGGGCATGACGGTGGCCGAGGCGGCCGCGCTCCTGGCACGCGCGCCGATGCCCCATGGCCGGCTGCCCGCGCTGCGCGAGAGCCGCGGCGCGCGCCGCCTTGCCTCGGGCCTCGTGGTGCAACTGCTCGATTCCGCCTCGCTGGTCGGACCGGCCGATGCGGGGGCGGTGGTGATCACCGGCTCCCATGGCGGGCTGGTGGGCGGCGATCCCGCCCGGGCGCTGAAGGCACAGGCGCGGGTCGCGGTGTTCAACGATGCCGGGCTGGGCCCCGGCGGGGTCGGGATCTCACGGCTTCCCGCGCTGGATGCGCGCGGCATCGCCGCCCTGACCGTGGCCCATGACAGCGCCCGCATCGGCGAGGCCGCCTCGGCGCTGGAGACCGGGCGGATCAGCCATGCCAACCGCGCCGCCCGCGCCCTGGGCGCACGGCCGGGCGACAGGCTGGCCGACTGGCTGGCGACCCTGCCGCCGGAGCCAGGCTGACCGCCCCGAGGCCCCGCCGGCGCGGCCCGGGGCCGGGACGATCTGTGAACTCCGCTGGATCATGGCCCGGCTGACCGCCCCGAGGCCCCGCCGGCGCGGCCCGGGGCCGGG
>RFGB01000253.1 GCA_003697125.1 Alphaproteobacteria bacterium | reverse complement strand
GTCGATCTGGGCGATGCGCGCCTCGAGCGCCGCGATCGCCTCGCGCGCGCGGCCCTCGGCCTCCTCGAGCTGCGCCCGCTCCAGCGTCAGACGCTGCATCAGCGCCCCGGCCACCGCATCCTCCTCGCGCAGCGGCGGCAGCGCCGCCTCGGCCGCCTCGCGCGCAGCCTCCCGCTCGCGCGCCTCGGCCTCGGCCCGCGCCGCCGCCCGCCGCGCCTCGGCCCGGGCCGTCTCGGCGGCCGCGCGCTCGGCCTCGGCCCCGTGCCAGCCCTGCCACAGCGCCACGCCCTGCATGCGGCGCAAGGCCTGCTGGATCTCTCGATAGCGGGCGGCCTGGCGCGCCTGGCGCTGCAGCGTGGCCAGCTGCTGGTCGATCTGGTCCAGCACGTCATCGACCCGCAGGAGGTTGGCCTCGGTTGCCTGAAGCTTCAGCTCGGCCTCGTGGCGGCGCTGGTAGAGGCCCGAGATCCCGGCCGCCTCCTCGAGGATGCGCCGGCGCGCCCTGGGCCGGGCCGAGATCAGCTCGCCGATCTGTCCCTGCCGCACCAGCGCGGGGGAATGGGCGCCGGTCGAGGCGTCGGCGAACAGGATCTGCACGTCGCGGGCGCGGACCTCGCGGCCATTGGCCCGGAAGACCGACCCGGCATCGCGGGTGATGCGGCGCACGATCTCGATGCGGTCGGCATCGTTGAAGGGCGCGGGCGCCAGCCGGTCGGAATTGTCCAGCGTCAGGGCGACCTCGGCATGGGCGCGGGCGGGGCGGGTGGCGGCGCCGGCGAAGATCACGTCCTCCATGCCGCCGCCGCGCATCGCGGTGGGCCGGTTCTCGCCCATCACCCAGCGCAGCGCCTCGAGCAGGTTCGACTTGCCGCAGCCATTCGGGCCGACAACGCCGGTCAGCCCGGGCTCGATGGGCAGCTCGGTCGGATCGACGAAGCTCTTGAAGCCGACGAGACGAAGCTTGAGGAACTGCACGGGCACCGCTCCTGCCGCGGGACGCCGCAAACTCCGGCGGCGCGGCGCAAAAGTCAACGACGCCGCGCGGGCCTTGCCGCGGCCGCCGCGCCGGTCCATCTTCCCGCCCCGGACACGTGGGGGGCAGCATGGACGAGGTTCCGCATCTTCTCGGCATTTCGGGGTCGCTGCGCCGGGGATCCTACAACACCCGGCTTCTGCACGAGGCCGCGCGGCTGTTCGGGCCGTGCCGCTTCCGGCTCGCCGATCTGCGCCTGCCGCTCTATGACGCCGATCTGGAGGCGGCCGAGGGCCTGCCCGATGCCGTGCGCCGGCTGGTGGCGCAGATCCGCGCCGCCGATGCCGTCCTGATCGCCACCCCGGAATACAACAAGAACCTGTCGGGGGTGCTGAAGAATGCGCTGGACTGGGTCAGCCGCGACAAGCCGATGGCGCTGGACGGCAAGCCGGTGGCGATCATGTCGGCCGCGGCCGGGCGCGCGGGGGGCGAGCGGGCGCAGTTCTCGCTGCGCCACTGCCTGACGCCGTTCAATCCCTGCGTTCTGCAGGGGCCGGAGGTGATGGTGGCGAATGCCGAGGCCGCCTTCGATGCCGAGGGCCGGCTGACCGATGCCACCGCCCTGCGCCTTCTGGAGCGGCTGATGGCGGCGTTGCGGGCGCGGATCGGCTGAGGGCGCCGGTCAGCCCAGCGGAACGGGGCCGTTCTCCTTCAGCCGCTCCAGAACGATCTGGCTCTGCACGCGGCTGACCGCGGGGTGGGGCAGGATCACTTCCTGCACCAGACGGTTCAGCGCCGCCAGATCGGCACACAGCAGCCGCAGCAGGTAGTCGGACGCCCCGGTCAGCGTCCAGGCGGCGACGATCTCCTCGACCAGCCGGATGCGGCTGACGAAATCGGCCACCTGCCGGCGGTCATGGGTGGCCATCACCACCTGCACGAATGCCTCGACCCCGATGCCGACCCGGGCGGGGTCCACCTCGGCCCGCCAGCCGCGGATCACGCCGGTCTCCTCCAGCCGCTGACGCCGGCGGGCCACCTGGCTTGCCGAAAGACCCACCCGCGCCGAAAGCTCCTGCGCGGTCAGTCGCGCATCGGCCTGCAGCAGGCGCAGGATCGCGGCATCGATTCGGTCGAGGCGGACCGCGGTCATGGCGACATCCTGCACCAGAACGGCCCGGGATGCGAGATTTTCGCATCCACCGGCGTGAAGACCGCATCTTTGCGCCCGTCGCGCAGCGTTGCGGGGCAATAATCCCGCCATCCGATGACAAGGAGGAATGCCCCATGGGTCCGTTTCCGCACGACGCACCGCCGGCGCGGATCGATGCCGACAACCCCGCCGGCACCGATGGTTTCGAGTTCGTCGAGTTCGCCCATCCCGAACCGGACAAGCTGCGCGACCTGTTCGGCCGCATGGGCTTCACCCATGTCGCCACCCACCGCGGCAAGCGCATCGAACTGTGGCAGCAGGGCGATGTCAGCTATCTGCTGAATGACGAGCCCGGCACCCATGGCCGCGACTTCGTGGCCCAGCACGGCCCCTGCGCGCCGTCGATGGGCTGGCGGGTGGTGGACGCCGCCCATGCCCTGCGCCACGCGCTGGCCCATGGCGCCACCGAATACACCGGGCCGCGCAGCATCGACGCCCCGGCGATCCTGGGCATCGGCGGATCGCTGATCTACTTCATCGAAGGCAGCCGCCGGCAGAGCCCCTACAACGCCGAATTCGAATGGCTGTGCGATGCGCATCCCGAAGGTGTCGGCTTCTACTACCTCGATCACCTGACCCACAACGTCCGCAAGGGCAACATGGACGTCTGGTTCGATTTCTACCGCCGCATCTTCAACTTCCGCGAGATCCGCTTCTTTGACATCGAGGGCAAGTACACGGGCCTCTATTCGCGCGCGCTCACCTCGCCCTGCGGGCGGATCCGCATCCCGATCAACGAGGATCGCAGCGAGGACGGCCAGATCGAGGAATATCTGCGCCTGTACAATGGCGAGGGGATCCAGCACATCGCCATCGGCACCGATGACATCTATGCCTCGGTCGATGCGCTGGCCGAACGCGGGCTGCAGTTCATGCCGCCGCCGCCGCGCACCTATTACGAGATGTCGAAGGACCGGGTGAAGGGCCATCAGGAGCCGCTCGACAGGCTGATGAAGCATGGCATCCTGATCGACGGCGAGGGTGTCGTCGATGGCGGCGAGACCCGCATCCTGCTGCAGATCTTCTCGAAGACGGTGATCGGCCCCATCTTCTTCGAGTTCATCCAGCGCAAGGGCGACGAGGGTTTCGGCGAGGGCAACTTCAAGGCCCTGTTCGAATCGATCGAGCGCGACCAGATCGAGCGCGGCGTCCTGAAGCCCGGCCGCGCGGCGGAGTGATCCGCCCCGGGGGCGCGCTCAGCGCGGCGCCGCCCCCCAGGGATGCAGCGCGGCGGCCTCCAGCCAGGCGAGGCCGGCCGCGTCGGGCACCCGTGCCAGCCGGGCGCGCTGCATCTCCCATGCCGCGCGCACCGGCGCGCAGGTCAGCTGCCGCCAGGTCGCGGCCGGGAAGGCCGCGCCCAGCGCCTTCTCGCTCCAGGCCAGAAGCCGGCCCGCCCCCTCGGCATAGCGGCCCAGAAGCGGCGGCGGCAGCAGCCCCCCCGACCAGTTCAGCGTGTGCACCATCGCGGTGACCAGCTCGGGCAGGGTCTCCCAGCCCTCGCGCAGCGCGAGCACCAGCACGTCGCGGAAGGTCTCGAGAGAATGGAAGTGGCGTCGGTCGGCCTGGCGCACATCCTGGCCGGGATGCTGGCGATAGAGATAGGCCGGCCCGTCGATCATCGGCATCGCCTCGATCCGCCCCAAGCAGGCGATCTGGAAGAACTGGTCGTCGAAGGCCCGGACATGTTCGGGAAAGCGGATCCCGTGCGCATCCAGAAAGCCCCGGCGGTAGATCCGCCGCCAGATCGCAGGCTGTCCGGTGATCAGCGCCGCGGCCGGAACGGTGAAGCGCCCGGCCCGGTCGCGGGGGATATCGGCGAAGCTGGCGGCCTCGTAGCTCTCCTCGACCCGATCGCCATGCAGCAGGCGGAACGGCGCCTGGACCATCGGCGCCCCGGTCAGCAGTGCCGCATCCAGAAGCCGCGCGAAGAAGCCGGGCTCGACCGCGTCATCCCCGTCCACGAAGCCCAGGAAGGGCGCGCGGCTCGACCCGATGCCGAAATTGCGCGCACTGGCGCAGCCGCCATTGGGCTTGGACAGGATGCGCAGCCGGGCGTCGTCGGGGCCGAAGGCGGCGCGCAGCCGCTCCACCGAACGATCGGGCGAGCCGTCATCGACCACCGTCACCCGCATCTCGGGCGGCATCCCCTCGCGCAGGCTGGCGATGCAGTCGACCACGAAGCGTTCGACGCCATGGACCGGGACCACCACCTCCAGAAGCGGGCCGGGGTCATGGCCGATCATCGGCGCGCTGCATCCCGCCGGGCCAAGATCGAGCGCCACCGCCCCCCGGCGGCGATCGAGCGCGTTCGCCCGCGCGGCCAGCGCCGCACCCGGTCGCTGCGCGGCACGCGCGGCCGGGCGCAGCAGCGGATGCGCGGCGGTGACCAGATCGGCCGGCGCCGGCGTCACCACCGGGCAGTCGAGCGGCTCCATCCAGCCCTCCAGCGCGCCGGCCGGCGCCAGGTCGATGAAATCCGGCGCATCGCGCGACCGGATCAGCTGCGGGCGCGGCGCGGCCTCGGCGATGCCGTGGCGCACCGCGATGCGCGCGCCGAGACCCGCCTCCTCGACATTGCGCATCAGCGCGTCGAACAGACCGGGATGATGTTCCACCGCCTCGACCTGCAGCCCGGGCAGGGCCAGCGCCAGCGCGATCGGGACCGCCCCGCATCCCGCCCCGAGGCAGAGCGCGCGCCCCGGCGCCGGCCGTCCCGCGGCGAACATCCCGGTCATCAGGGCGGTCAGCGGACCCGCGGCGAAGGCGCGTTCGGCCGCGATCAGGTAATCGGCATCGGGCGTCCACAGATCCAGCGACTGGCCCAGCAGGTCGAAGCGCGCCCGGATCATGGCCCAGACCCCTGCCGCCGCGCGACGAACCAGGCCAGCGCGGCGCGATCGGCCACCGGCCCCAGGGCCTCGCCCTCGGGCAGGTCGGCCAGCACCGCCGGGGCATCCGCGCAGACCGCGGCGCAGGCGGCGTCATGGGCGGCGCGCAGCGGGTGGGCCACCTGGCGCCAGCTGTCGCGCAGCCAGCCGATCACCGCCCCGACCAGCGCCGGGCGCAGCCGCGCGTCACTGGGGCGCAGCACCCGGCCCAGCGCCTCCAGCAGCACCGCCGCGGCCGCCGGCGCATCGAAGGCGGCGAAGGGATCGGGGTCGGCCGGCGGCGGGTCCGCATGCCCCGTCGCGCAGGCCGAGGCGACCACGCCCAGCCCCTGCGCATGCGCCACCGCCAGCGCCGCCAGGATCCGTCCGGCATGGCGGTTGCCATGCAGGAAGGGGATCGATGCCCGGCGGATGAGCGCCATCGAGACGAGCCGCAGCGCCGCGCCCTCCGCCACCACCGCCGCCCGCGCCATGTGCCAGCCGAAGTCGGGATCCCCCGGCAGGACCAGCCGCGCCGCGCCCAGCCCGGCAACCAGCGCATCGAAACCCGCATCGGGCCGGGTCGGCCCCGGCGCGGGCAGCCTGCGCGCCAGCACCAGCTCGGCCCCCGCCGCCGCCGGCCGGGCCATCGCCGACAGCGCCCAGGGCATGGGAAGATCCTCGGGCGTCAGGAACAGCGCCGCCTCGCCCCCCGCCATCGCGAGGCCCCGCGCCCATGCCGCGCCAACCCCGCCGCCGGCGATCTCCTGCGCCCCCGCGATCCCCGCACCGCGCCCGGCGACGACGATGACCTCGCGGTCGGGATGGGTCTGCGCCTCCAGCGCCGCCAGCACCTCCTCCAGCGTCACCTCCCGCGCGGCCAGCATGACCAGCAGGTGATACAG
>RFGB01000031.1 GCA_003697125.1 Alphaproteobacteria bacterium | reverse complement strand
GGGCCGCGGGGGCCGCGGGCGTGGCCTTTCCGGGCCGCGGGGGGGGCGGATCCTGCCGCGCCACCCTGGTGGCCGGCGGGCTGTCGCGCAGATCGACGACCAGCTTGCGCGGCCCCAGCGTGAAGGCCTCGGCCGCACAGTCGCAGGCCAGGTTCAGCAGCAGCACCGTGCCCGTCGCCTCGGCCCGGGCGCGGGCGGTCAGCACCCGGCTGGCCTTGCGCTGGGGGAAGATGGCGCTGGTGTCGAAGTCGAGCGCGATGGCCGGGAAGCGCAGGATCACCTGACGCCCGTCCTGTTCCATCACCCATTGGGTGCCCGGTGGCAGATCGAGCACGAGGCGCGACATCGCGCCCTGATCCCCGGCGCGGATGGCGAGCGGCGCCTGCGCCCGGACCGGCGCGGCGGCGAGCAGGGCGAGTGCGATGAGGGCGGCGCGGATCATGCGGCGTTCCGGGTGCTGCGCAGCGCCTCATCCAGCGCATTGAAGCTGGGGCGCAGCGCATGGGGGGTGTTCTGTCGGCCCACCTCGACGCAGATGTTGGGGGCGTGGTTGTGCAGGTTGGCCACCAGCACCTCGCGGATCAGGACATAGAACTGATGGTCGGCCTCGGCCACGCTGCGCGCCTTGTTGGCGAAGGGGCCGACCAGGCCATAGGCGAGGAACACGCCGAGGAAGGTGCCGACCAGCGCGCCGCCGATCAGCTTGCCCAGAACCTCGGGCGGCTGGTCGATCGAGCCCATGGTCTTGATGACGCCCAGCACCGCGGCGACGATGCCGAGCGCGGGCAGGCCGTCGGCCATGTGCTGCAGCGCGTGGGCGGGGTGCAGGGCGTGGTGCTTCTCGATCTCCAGCGCCTTGTCGAGAACCTCCTCGACCTGATTCGGATCATCGTAGTTGAGGGAGGCGCTGCGCAGGGTGTCGCAGATCAGCTCCACCGCGGTGTGGTCGTGCTGGATGCGGGGATACTTGCCGAAGATGGGCGATTCGTGGGGGTTCTCGACATGGGTCTCCAGCTCCACCGGGTTCTGGCGGCCGAGCCGGATCAGCTCGAACAGCAGGCAGAGCAGATCCTGGTAGTCCTGGGCCTTCCATTTCGGGCCCTTGAAGACCTTTCCGATCGCGCTGGCGGTGTGCTTGATGGTGCCCATGTCGTTGGACAGCACGAAGGCGCCCACCGCCGCGCCGCCGATCATCATCAGCTCGAAGGGCAGGGAGTGGAGGATGATCGACAGCTTGCCCCCCGCGGCGATGTAGCCGCCGAAGACCATGACGAAGGTGATGGCGATGCCGGCAACCCCGATCAAGCGTCCCTCCCCCGGTCGATGATGCTTCGGTGCGCCGCGGGCGCTGCGCGCGCCCGACTATCGGACCGGCCCGGTTAAGAAACCGCCAAGCCGGCCCTATTGCGTGGGGGCGCGGGCATTGCGCCCGGCCAGGGTGGCCGAGATGGCATAGGCCCGCTCGGCCGGAATGCCGGCCAGGATCGCCCCGGCGATGTCCGGCTTCATCCGGGCCAGGAAGCCGGCGGCGAAGTCGACATCCATGGTGGCGAAGATCTGCGCCGCAGCCGCCGGCTTCATCGCCTCATAGACGGCGACGAGACGCTTGATGTCCTGCTCGGCCGCCTTGTCGGCAAGCGCCAGCGTCTCGTTCAGGCGCCGTTCGGCATCGGCCAGCGCGGCCATCTGCTCATCAAGCTTGGCCCGCGCCACCTCCAGCACCTGGGCCCGGGCATCAAGCTCGCGCGCACGCGCCTCAAGCTGCGCCTCGCGGTCGCGGATCGCGGCCAGAAGCGCCTCCGTCCCCTCCGGCGGCACGCAACCCGCCTCGGGCCGCGCCGGCGCGGTGGGCGCGGCCGGGTGGCTGGCCACGGCGCGGATCTCCTCGGCCACCGCACCGCCGGGATCGGCGATGCGCAACGCGACGGAGGCGAGGAAGCATGCCGCGACGAGTGCGAGGGCGCGGGGCATGGCGCGCCCGCGCGGCGGGGCGGACGCGGGGCGGGCGGTCATGCGGCGTCTCCGCCAAGGCGATCGGCGCCCAGCAGGTCGCGCAGGCGCCGGCGCAGCGGATCCTCGTCCCCCGCGGCGCGGGCGGGGGCGGCGGGCCGCGGCGGGGCATCGGGCGCGGCGCCGTCACGGGGCGCCGCTTCACGGGACGTCCCGTCGCCGGCCGGGGCCTGCGGCGCGCCGGCGGGGCGGGGGCGGCGGCGCTCTCCGCCCGCAACCGGACGTTCCACGCCATTCTCATGCAGCGCGGCCAGCAGCAGTTCCAGCCGGCCGGCGGCCATCTCGGCACGGGCGGTCAGGGTCTTGAGGTCGCGCAGCGAGGCGCCCGAGGCGCGCTTGGCCTGGGCGAGGGCTTCCTGCATGCCATCGACCTGTGCCGAGAGCTGGGCGATGGCCGCGCCGAGGCCGCGGTCGAGGCTGGTCAGCGCCTGGACGCGGCGTGCCAGCACCATGCAGTAGACCGCGGCGGTCAGTGCGGCGACGATCAGAAGCCCGTCTGCGATCAGGGCCATGGCGTTTCCCTTCAGCTGAGCACGAAGCGGGTGATCAGAAGGTCGCGGACCCGGCCCTCTCCGGTGACGATCTGGATGCGCCGCAGAAGCTGGCCGCGGATGCGGGGCAGGGCGGCGGGATCCTCCAGATCGGAAAGCTCCACCGCCCGCAGATAGGTGTTCACCACATCGAGGATGCGCGGCTTGAGCAGGATCACCTCCGATTCGTGGTCCGGCGCCACCTCCAGCTCCGCCGCCATCTCCAGATGCCGGGCCCGGGCCCTGGCCCCCAGCGAGATGACGACATCGCCCAGGGGCATGAAGCTGACGGGGCCGAGGGGATCGGGCCGGGGGGCCTGCCGGTGGGCGGGGGCAACATTGCCGACGGGCAGGGCGAGCAGACCGGTATAGGTGGCGAAGAACCCGCCCGCGCCCAGCAGGAGGGCGGCGATCAGGCCGAGGATCGGGCCCTTCCCGCCGCGCTTGCGGGCCGGCGCATCCGCCGCATCCGCCGCCGCTTCCGCCACCTCTTCCGCCATCCTGCGTCCCGCTGGTCGACCGGTTCCCGTGGCCGCGATCTAAGAACGGACCGACTAACTTAATGTTAAGCGTGGCCTGCCGAAGATCGCCGGCGGCGGAAGGGGGGCCAGAACGGCCCCCCAGGCAGGAAGCCGGGAGCATCCCGTCCGTGGAGCGACTGATTTCGACCTGGCAGGCGCTGGAGCCGCGGCGGCGGCTGGTGCTCGTGCTCGGCGCGACAGCCCTCGTCGCCGTGCTCGTCTGGCTGGCACGCATCGCCGCAACCCCCTCCCTCGCACTCCTCTATGCCGGGCTGGAACCGCAGGCCGCGGCCGAGGTGGTGGCGGCGCTGGAGGCGCGCGGCGTGCCCTTCGAACTGCGCGGGCAGGCGATCTACGTCCCGGCGGCCGAACGCGACCGGCTGCGGCTCGACCTCGCCGCCCAGAACCTGCCCGCGCCAGGGCCGGCAGGCTACGAGCTGCTCGATTCGCTGTCCGGATTCGGCACGACGGCCGAGATGTTCGACGCCACCTACTGGCGCGCGAAGGAAGGCGAGCTGGCCCGGACCCTGCTGGCCACGCCGGGGGTGAAGGCGGCGCGGGTGCATATCGCCAACCCCCTGCGCCGCCCCTTCCAGCGCGGCATCACCCCTTCGGCCAGCGTCATCCTGACCGGCACGGCGGGGCCCATCGACCCCGCCCGGGCCGAGGCCGCGCGCTACCTCGTCGCCTCGGCCGTCGCCGGCCTGTCCCCCGAACAGGTGACCGTCATCGACAGCCTGGCCGGAATCGTGCTGCGCGCCGGCGAGGGCGGGCCGACCGCCGCGCCGTCGCCGGTGGCCAGCGACCGGGCCGAGGCGCTGCGCGGCCGGCTGGAACGGCTCCTCGCCGCCCGGGTCGGCCCCGGCCGGGCAGTGGTCGAGGTCAGCGTCGAGACGGTGATGGAGAGCGAGACGATCACCGAGCGGGTGATCGATCCCGACAGCCGGGTCGCCATAGCCACCGACAGCGCCGAGAAGAGCGAGAGCGCCGAGGGCACCAACGCGCCGGGGCTGACCGTGGCCTCGAACCTGCCCGATGCGGCCAATACCGGGGCCGACACCCCCAGCAAGCGCCAGAGCAGCGAGACGCGGGAGCGGACGAATTTCGAGGTCTCCGAGGTCCGCCGCGAACGGGTGAAGATGCCCGGCGACATCCGGCGGATCTCGGTGGCGGTGCTGGTGGACGGGATCGAGACCACCGCGCCGGACGGCAGCGTGCAGCGCGTGCCGCGTCCGGCCGAGGAGCTGGCCCAGCTGGAGGCGCTGGTCAAGTCGGCGGTCGGCTTCGACGAAGCCCGCGGCGACGTGGTCACGGTGACAAGCCTCGCCTTCACCCAGCCCCCCGAACTGGGCACCGCCGCCGCACCGGGGCTGACCGACCGCCTCGGCCTCGACCCGATGACCCTCATCCAGCTCGGCGTGCTCGCCGCCGTCGCCCTCGCCCTGGGCTTCTTCGTCCTGCGCCCGCTTCTCGCCCCGCCACGGCAGGAGATCGTGACCGAGGGCGGCGAGGACGCGCCCGAGGCTGGGCTTCTGACCCCGCCCGAGACGCTGGAATCCAGCCTGGAGGCGGCGCGCAGCGTGGTGGCGCCCGAAACCGCCGACACCCTGCCGCGCATGGCGCTCCTGCGCGAGGTGATCTCCGACAGGCCCGAGGAGGCGACGGCGGTGCTGCGCGCCTGGCTGGAGGGGGATGTGCCCGAGGAGGAGGCGGCATGACCGGGAGAATGCGGAATGGGCGCGGCATTGCGGCTTGAATCCTTCACCGATCCGCGGGAAGTGCGGCGCGAGGAGGCGCCGGCGCGGCCCGCGGGGATCGACCCTGCCGAACATGCCCGGGCGCTGGCCCGGGCGGCGGCCGAGGCGCGGGCGGCGGGCTATGAGGCGGGGGTGGCCGATGCGCTGGCCCGCGCCGAGAGCGAACAGCGCCTCGTGCTGGGTGCCATCGCCGAGGCGCTGGCCGACCGCGAGCTGACCGCGGCCGAGGCGCGCGCCGCCGCGCTGCGGGCGGTGGCCCCGGTGATGGCGGCGGTGATCCGCGCCCTCGCCCCGCGCCTGGCCGAGGCCGGGCTGCCCGATCTCGTCGCCGACCGGTTGACCGAGATTCTCGAGCGCGCGCCGCAATCCTGCCCCGAGATCCGCCTCGCCCCGGCGATGGAAGGGCCGGTGGCCGAGGCGCTGGCCGCGGCCGGAATCCCCCCCCGCCGCCGGGAAATCCGCCCCGACCCGGGCTGCGCGCCGCTGGAGGTGCGGATCGGCTGGGCCGAGGGAATCGACCGCATCGACGCCGCCGCGGCGGCGCAGGAGGTTCTTGCCGCGGTGGAACGGCATCTGACGGCGCAGCCGGCCGGCCCCGCGGCCGGGCGCGCGGCCGGCTGATTCATGGACAGGGAGAGGACGATGGCGACGGACGAGGAAGACATCGCGGTCGAGGCTTCGGACGAGGACGCGCCCCGCCGGGCCGGGGTTCCGGCCCAGGCCCGCCCGGCCCGGCGCAGCGCGGGCGTGCTTGGCGTGCCCATCGAGGTGCTGGTGGTGGTCGGGCGCGCCCGGCCCCTGGTCAGCGAGATCGTCAACCTGCGGCGCGATTCGGTCCTGCCGCTGGACAGCCGCATCGACGATCCGGTGGAAATCTTCATCGGCGACCGGCTGATCGCACGCGGCGAGCTGCAGGAGATGGAGGACGGCTCGGGCCGGCTCGGCGTCCGCCTGACCGAGATCGAAGACCTGTCGCATGGTGTCTGAGCGGCCCCGCATCGCCGCCGCGGCCGCAATCGCCGCCGCGCTCCTCCTCGCCGCACATCCCGCCGCGGCGCAGGAGATCAGCGTCGATCTCGGCGGCCAGCCGCTCAGCCTGCGCCTCGTGCAGGTCTTCGCCCTCGTCACCCTGCTCTCCCTCGCCCCGGGAATCGCGGTGATGATCACCTGCTTTCCCTTCATGGTGACGGTGCTGTCGATCCTGCGTCAGGCGGTGGGGGTGCAGCAGGCCCCCCCCAACATGATGATCGTCAGCCTGGCGCTGTTCCTGACCTGGTTCGTGATGGAACCGGTCTTCGTCGAGGCCTGGGATGCCGGCCTCGGACCGCTGGCGCGCGGCGAGGCCGAGCCGGGCCCCGCGCTTGAGGCGGGCTTCGCCCCCTTCCGCGCCTTCATGCAGGCGCGGGTCGATCCCGACACGCTGGCCGAAATCGCCGCCGCCGCGCCCGGCCGGCTGGCCGAGGAGGCGGGCCAGGGCCGGCTGGCGGCCGAACTCGGCCTGCTCGTCCCGGCCTTCCTGCTCTCCGAGATCCAGCGCGGCTTCGAGGTCGGCTTCCTCGTCTTCCTGCCCTTCCTCGTCATCGACCTCGCCGTCGCCTCGATCCTGATGTCGATGGGCATGATGATGGTGCCCCCCGCCGTGGTCGCACTGCCCTTCAAGCTGGCCTTCTTCGTGCTGGCCGACGGCTGGACGCTGCTCGCCGGGGCCCTGGTGCGGAGCTATTCGCCATGAACGGCACGCCAGACGCGGCAACCCTGCCGGCAGCAACGGCGCCGGCGTCCGAACCGGCCGGCAAGCAGCCGGAACGCGGCGCGCCGGTGGCCCGCATTGCCGGGCGCGAACGGCGGCTGGAGGATCTGTCCCGCGCCGAGAAGGCGGCGATCGTGCTCGCCGCCCTCGGCCCCGAACACGCCGCCGACATCCTGCGCGCGCTCGGCGAAGGCAATATCCGCCGCTTCGCCCGCATCCTCGCCCAGATCGGCCTCGTTCCCGCCCCGGTGATCGACGCGGTGGTGGCGGAATTCCTGGTCGAGATGGGCGGAACCCAGGACGTCGCGGGCGGGGTGGTCGCGGCGCGCAAGCTGCTGGAAGGGGTGGTCGATCGCGAGACCTATGAGCGGATCATGGAGGATCTGCAGGGGATGACGGCGACCACCATCTGGGACCGGCTGGGCAAGGCCCCGGTCGGCCCGCTGGCCAATTTCCTGGCCGCCGAACATCCCCAGGTCGGCGCGGTGGTCCTGTCGCGGCTGAAGCCCGACCGGGCGGCGCGAGTGCTGGAAAGGCTGCCGGCCAGCACCGCCCAGGCGATCGTGCTGCGCATGAAGGAGGTTCCGCGCATCGATCCCGCGGTGATGGAGATCCTGAAGACCGTGCTGGAGGAGGAGTTCCTCTCGGTCATCCAGCGCGAGCAGGCCGCGCGCAAGCCCGCCGAACTGCTCGCCAGCCTGATGAACCATGTCTCGGGCGCGGCGCGGGAGAAGTTCCTGCAGGATCTCGAGGCCGACGAGCCGGAATTCGCCGCCGAGGTGCAGCGCGCGATGTTCACCTTCTCCGACATCCCGGCACGCGTGAACCCGCGCGATGTCAGCACCATCACCCGCGCGGTCGAGGAGGAGACGCTGATGACCGCGCTGAAGACCGGAATGGAAACCGCACCCCAGGTGGTCGAATTCATCCTGGGCAACCTGTCCAAGCGGCTGTCCGAACGGATCGCGGAGGATCTGGAGGCGATGCAGCCCCCGCCGCTCAAGGAGGGCGAGGCCGCGCAGGCCGCCATCATCAAGGCGATCCAGGATCTGGCACGCCAGGGCGCGATCCGGCTGCTGCAGATCGAGAGTTCCGACGACGACTGAGCCCGGCGGGGCGGGTCCGCCCGCCGGCCCCGCGCCCCGCGGCGCGGGCCCGGGCGGCGCGGGCGGTCAGGACAGCCCGCCCAGCGTGGCCTCGATCGCCTTGCGCAGATCGGCGGCCGAGAAGGGCTTGGCCACGAACTGGTCGACCAGATCGGCGGTCGCCTGGTCGCGATAGGCATCCGAGGTGGCGAGGAAGACCGGGATGCGGCCGAACACCGGGTGATCCTTGATCCGGCGGGCGAGATCGAGCCCCGACATGCCGGGCATGTTGAGATCGGAGATCACCACGTCGAACATCTTGGTGTTCATCACGTCGAGTGCGCTTTCGCCGGAGGCGGCCAGCGAGACGTCGACGATGCCGATCTGCTTCAGGGCCTGTCTGGCAAGACCGCGCATCGTCTGCTGATCGTCCACGACAAGCACCTTGAGGGATTTGGCGACTGGCATTGACGAACGCTCCTTTCGCGATGGGATGGTTTCACGATGCGCCGGCGCCGGCGCGGCACTGGCCATGGGCCCGGATCCGCCGGGCCAGCGCGTCGAGATCGAGCTCCTCGGTCACGGCGCCGAGCGCGCGGGCGGCCTTCGGCATGCCATAGACGACGCAGCTTTCCGGAGACTGACCGAGGCAGGTCGCCCCCGCCCGCGCCATGGCCAGCATCCCCTCGGCCCCGTCCCGGCCCATGCCGGTCAGGATGATCCCGAGCGCCTGGTCCCCGCAGGCCCGGGCGACGCTGAAGAACAGCCGATCGACCGAGGGGCAGTGGCCGGAAACCGGTTCGGTGCCGCCGACGCGCAGGACCAGCCCCGCACCCTGGCGCGCCACCTCCATGTGCCGGTCGCCCGGCGCGATGCGGACCATGCCCCGGGCCAGACTCTCGCCGTCGCGCCCCTCGGCCACGTCAAGACCGGTCTGCCCGGCCAGCCGCCGGGCAAACCGCTCGGTATAGCCCGGCGGCATGTGCTGGGTGATCACGATCGGCGGCAGGCCCGGGCCGAGGCCGGCGAACAGCTCGCCGATCGCCCCGACACCGCCGGTCGAGGCGCCGATCGCCACCAGCCGCCGCCCGGCGGCCGGGCGCGCCGGCAGGGCGGGCGACGGGGCGCGCGGCGCGACGGGCGACGCGACGGGCGACGCGATGGGCGACGGGGCCCGGTGCTGGCGCGCCGGGCCGACCCGCTGCACCCGCGCACCGGCGGCGCCGCGCACGATCCGGCGCAGCATCGGCCCCCAGGCCGCCAGCGCCTCGGGCCCCTCGGGCTTGGCAACCGCATCCACCGCCCCGATGGCCAGCGCCTCCAGCGCGGTGTCGGTGCCGCGGGCGGTCAGGGTCGAGACCATCACCACCGGGGTCGGCCGCAGGGTCATGATCTTCTGCAGGAATTCGATGCCGTTCATCCCCGGCATCTCGACATCCAGGGTGATGACGTCGGGATCGAGGCTCCGGATCCGTTCACGCGCCTGGACGGTATCGGCGGCCGTGGCGACCACATGGATGTCGCCATCCTGTTCCAGCGCCCCCTTGATCAGCGCGCGCATCAGCGCGCTGTCATCGACGACGATGACGCGGATCGGCGGCCGATCGGGCATCGCATCCCCCATCAGAACAGCTCCACCCCGCCCGATTTCGGCGCCGCCACGGCCCGCTCCTTCAGCGCCAGCTCCTCGCGGCGCAGCCGGCGCGTGTCGGAGACGGGCAGCCGCAGCACCGTCGCCCGGCCGGTATCGGGAAAGTAGAACACCCGCCGGGCACGATCCCCGCCCAGATCGGCCGCGGCCAGACGGATCCCTTCGGCGCGCAGATAGTCGACCACGAACCGGGCATTGCGATCGCCCACCGTGTCGGTTCCCGAGACGTCGATGACATTGGCGCCGCCGAAGACCTTCGCCTCCAGCCGCTCCTTCGCGCCGCCGCGCTTCAGGATGTCGTTGATCAAGAGCTCCATGGCATTCACGCCATAGCGGGCCGAGCCGTGATCGGCGCCCGGGGCGCCGGGCAGCAGGAAATGGTTGATGCCGCCGAGACCCAGGGCGGTGTCGCGGATGCAGGCCGCGACGCAGGAGCCGAGCAGGGTGACGAGGGCGACCCCGGGGACATCGGTCACCGCGTGGAAACCCGGCAGCACGGTCTGGGTCATCGCGCCGATCTTGGGATCCCAGAACAGGCCCGGGGCCGGGCGGGCGGCGGCAGGCGTCATGCACGTCTCCTGTAGATGGTACGACCGCAGGGGCGCAGCCGGGGATGGTCGCCAAGCAGCGATTCGGAATGGCCCAGATAGAGCGTTCCGTCCGGTGTCAGCATCTCGGCGAAACGGTCCACCAGGGCGGCCTTGGTGGCGGCATCGAAATAGATCAGCACGTTGCGGCAGAAGATCGCGTCGAACGGACCGCGGAACGGCCAGGGGTCGAGCAGGTTGAGGCGGCGGAAGCGGACCGCCGCCTTCAGCGCCGGCACCACCTCGAAACTGCCGTCGGGCCGGGCGCGGAAGGCCCCCGCGCGCAATGCCGGGGGCACCCCCGCCAGCCGGTCGGCGGCATAGACCCCCGCCTCTGCCCGGGCCAGCACGGCGCTGTCGAGATCGGTGGCCAGCAACCGGTAGTCCCAGGGCCTGTCCAGCGCCCCGGCCTCGAGCATGGTCATCTGGATCGAGTAGGGCTCCTCTCCGGTGGAACAGCCGGCCGACCAGATGCGCAGCCGGCCCGCCCGCGCGGCGATGCGCGGCGCGATCACCGCCGCGCGCAGATCGGCGAAATGATGCGCCTCGCGGAAGAAGGAGGTCAGGTTGGTGGTCAGCGCATTGATCAGCTCCACCGTCTCGGCCGCACCCTGCGGGCCGTCGAGCAGGGCGAGATAGCTGTCATAATCGGCAAGACCCAGGGCGCGCAGCCGGCGGCCGAGACGGGTGGAGACCATCTGCCGCTTGTGATCGCGCAGCACGATCCCGGTCAGGGCGTGGATGCGCGCGGCTATCGCGCGGAAGGCCGCATCCGGCAGCGGGATCTCTCCCCCCGCCGGACGAGGCGACCGCTCACGCGCCGGCACCGACATGCTCAGAACTCCGACCAGTCGGCATCATCGGCCGCCGCGGCAGCGGCGCGGCCAGCGGCGCGCGTGGCCGGGGACGGGGCGCGCGGGGCCGGGG
>RFGB01000252.1 GCA_003697125.1 Alphaproteobacteria bacterium | reverse complement strand
GCGCCGGCCCTGGCCCGGCTGGGCTTCCTGGCCGGGGTGATGGACTGGCGCGAGACGCCGGTGACCGTCGAGACCGGTTCCGGCCCGGCCGCCGCCCTGACCTGGACCTGCCCGGCGGCCGGGGATGCGGCGCCATGGGATGCGGCCGCCTGGGCGGCCGGCCGGCGGGCGGCCTTCCGCGAGCTGGCCGAGGAGCTGATGGACCACTTCGGCACCGATCCCGCCCGGGCGCGGATGCTGCTGCCCGGGATGCGCCTGCGCGCCGAGGCCCGGGCCGCGGCCGCTTCCGAGACGCCCCGCGCCAGCCTGCGCCGCGGCTTCACCCGCGCCGATGTCGCGGCCATCGCCCGGGCGCGGCCCTGGGCGGGGCATTTCGCCATCGAATCGCACCGGATCAGCCATCGCCGCTTCGCCGGCGGCATGACGCCCCCGCTCCTGCGCGAGGTCTTCGCCTCGGGCGATGCGGTGACCGTGCTGCCCTGGGATCCCGTCGCCGACCGGGTGCTGATCGTCGAGCAGTGGCGCGCGGGACCCTGGGCGCGGGGCGACCGCATGCCATGGTGCCTCGAGGCGATCGCCGGGCGCCGCGATCCGGGCGAGGGCGAGGAGGATGCCGCCCGGCGCGAGGCGGCCGAGGAGGCGGGGCTCGCGCTGGGCAGGCTTGCCCTCATCGGCCGCTACTATCCCACGCCCGGCGCGGTGGCCGAGCGGCTGACCAGCTATGTGGGCGAGGCGGTCCTGTCGTCGGCGGGCGGGGTGCATGGCCTGGCCGGCGAGCATGAGGACATCCGCAGCCTGATCCTGCCCACCGATGCCGCGCTGGACGCCATCGCCGGGGGCGAGGTGAACAGCGGGCCGCTCATCGTCTCGCTCCTGTGGCTCGCCCGGGAACGCGACCGGCTGGCCCGGGCCTGGGCGGCTTGAACCACGCCCCCGCAACGCCTAGGGTGCCGGCGTTTCGGCTGAGGGGACACACCAGATGACCGGCGTCTACAAGGACCTGCCCGATGCGGTCGGGCATACCCCGCTGATCCGTCTGCGCAAGGCGTCCGAGATCACGGGCTGCGAGATCCTCGGCAAGGCCGAGTTCCTGAACCCCGGCCAGTCGGTCAAGGACCGCGCGGCGCTGGGAATCATCCGCGACGCGGTCGCCCGCGGCACGCTTCGCCCCGGCGGCACCATCGTCGAGGGCACCGCCGGCAATACCGGCATCGGGCTGGCCCTGGTCGGCGCGGCGATGGGATTTCGCTGCGTCATCGTCATTCCCGAGACCCAGAGCCGCGAGAAGAAGGAGATGCTGCGCCTGGCCGGGGCGGAACTGGTCGAGGTGCCGGCGGTGCCCTATCGCGACCCCAACAATTACGTGAAGTATTCCGCCCGCCTGGCCGAGGCGCTGGCCCGCACCGAGCCCAATGGCGCGATCTGGGCCAACCAGTTCGACAATGTCGCCAACCGCCAGGCGCATGTCGAGACCACCGCCCCCGAGATCTGGGAACAGACCCAGGGCCGGATCGACGGCTTCATCTGCGCGGTGGGCACCGGCGGCACCCTGGCCGGCGTCGCCATAGGGCTGCGCGAGCGCAGGCGCGACATCAAGATCGGCCTCGCCGATCCCGACGGCGCGGCGCTCTACAACTGGTATGCCCATGGCGAACTTCGCGCCGAGGGCTCCTCGATCACCGAGGGAATTGGTCAGGGCCGGATCACCGCCAATCTCGAGGGGCTGGAGGTCGACATGCCCTTCAACATCCCCGATACCGAGGCGCTGCCCTGGATCTTCGACATGCTGTCCGAGGAGGGGCTGTGCCTCGGCGGATCCTCGGGCATCAACATCGCCGGCGCGGTGCGCATGGCGCGCGAGATGGGGCCCGGCCACACCATCGTGACCATCCTGTGCGACTATGGCACCCGCTATCAGTCGAAGCTGTTCAACCCCGAATTCCTGCGCGCGCGCGGCCTGCCGGTGCCCGAATGGCTCGCCCGCCCGCCCCGCGACCTGCCGCGGGTGTTCGAGACCGCCTGAGACCCCGCGCAAGACCGAGATCGAGAAGGGAGAGCGCCGTTGCCCCGGTTCCTGGCAGCCCTTGTCCTGGTCCTGGCCACCGCGGCCGCCGCGCTGGCGCAGTCGGCCGGCGACGAGATCGCCCGCCTTGCCCCGCGCTGGGAGGAGGTTTCGGCCCGGATCGAGGCCCAGATCGCCAATCCCGCCATCGCCAGCGACGTTCTGGAGGGGCTGCGGGCCGAGGCGGTGGCGGTGCGCGACGAGGCCCGCCGGCTGCGTGATGCCGCGGCCGAGGCGGTGGCGCCGCTGCGCGCCCAGCTCGACGCCCTGGGTCCGCCGCCGGCCGAGGGGGCGACCGAGGCGCCCGAGATCGCCGAGCAGCGCCGCCAGCTGAGCGAGGCGATCGCCCGGGCGGAGGTGCCGGTGAAGACCGCCGAGGCGGCCCTGCGCCGGGCCGAGGCGATCATCTCCAGCATCGATTCCACCCTGCGCGGCCGGTTCCGCGACGAGCTGCTGACCATCGGGCCGTCGCCGCTGTCGCCGGGGGCCTGGCAGGCGGCCGCGGGCGACCTGATGGGCCGCACGCAGCTGGAGCTGCGCGACGCCATGGCGGGCGCGTCCCGCGCCGGTTCGGCATTGTGGGTGGCCGCGGCGCTGGCGGCGCTGGGCCTTGCGCTGCTGATCGCCGTGCGCGGCGCGGTCACGCGCTGGTTCCGCGCCCGGCTGGCGCGGGCCATGCATGGCGGGCGCGGCGGGGGGCTGCGCGGGCTGCTCGACGGGCTGGGGCTGATGATCTCGGCCGCGCTGATCCCGGGGCTGGGGCTGGTGCTGATCGTGCTGGCGGTCCGGACATCGGGCATCGTCAACGGCACGGCGGCGCCGCTGATCCGCGACATGGGCTGGCTGGCCATCGCGATGCTGGGGGCCTACTGGCTGTCGGAGACGCTGTTCGGCCCGGACGTGCCGGCGCGCGGCCTGTTCCCGATGGGGCCCGACGCGGCCCGGCGCGCGCGGCGGGCCACGCTGGTGCTGGGGGTCGTGCTCGGGCTCGACCTGATGCTGATCCGCGGCGAATCGGCGGCCTGGCGGTCGATCGAGAGCCTGTCGGTCATCTCCTTCGTGCTCATCGTGCTGGGAAGCCTGTCGCTGTGGCGTCTGGCCGGGGCGATCGGGGCGGAGGTGCCGGCCGAGGCGCGCGACGACTGCGACGAGGAGGAGGGCGAGACCGGCGAGGCGATCGGCCGCGTGGTGCGCCGGCTTGTGGTGCAGGCGGCGCGGCTGGTGGCGATCGTCGCGCCGGTGCTGGCGGCGGTGGGGCTGAACGCGGCGGCACGCTTCCTGCTCTATCCCACGCTGATCAGCGGCGCGCTGTTCGGCGCCTGCGTGGTGCTGGTGGCGCTGGTCGACGAGGCGGTCGAGGCGGCGCTGCGCGATTCCTCGGGCCCGCCCAGGCTGAACGGGCGGCTGCGGCTGATCCCGGTGCTGTTCGGCTTCGTGCTTGGCATCCTGGCGCTGCCCCTGCTGGCGCTGATCTGGGGCGCACGCGAAAGCGACCTGGACGGGATCCGGGCGATGCTGGTCGAGGGCATCTCGATCGGCGAGACCCGCATCAGCCCGGTCGATTTCATCGTCTTCGTGGTGATCTTCTCGGCGGGCTATCTGCTGACGCGCCTGCTGCAGGCTCTGCTGCGGGTGACGGTGCTGCCGCAGACCTCGCTCGATACCGGCGGGCAGAAGGCGGTGGCCTCGATCGTGGGCTATCTGGGCATCGTGCTGGCCGCGCTGGCGGCGATATCGGCAACGGGGCTCGACCTGTCCAACCTGGCCATCGTCGCCGGCGCCCTGTCGGTCGGCATCGGCTTCGGCCTGCAGACGGTGGTGTCGAACTTCGTCTCGGGCCTGATCCTGCTGATCGAACGCCCGATCAAGGAGGGCGACTGGGTCAAGGTCGGCGAGGTCGAGGGCACGGTGCGCCGCATCGCGGTGCGCGCAACCGAGATCCAGACCTTCGACCGCGCCGTGGTCACCGTGCCCAATGCCGACTTCATCACCTCGACGGTCATGAACCGCACCCATCGCAGCACCACGGGGCGGATCATCCTGAAGGTCGGGGTGGCCTATGGCACCGACACGCGCCGGGTGGCGCAGGTCCTGTCCGAGGTGGCGCGCGGCTGCGACCTGCTGCTGCCCCGGCCCGAACCGAAGGTGGTGTTCCGCGGCTTCGGGGCCGATTCGCTCGATTTCGAACTGTTCTGCTATCTGCGCGACGTGACGACGATGCTGGACGCGACCACCTTCCTCAACCACGCCATCGCCGAGCGTTTCCGCGAGGAGGGGATCGAGATTCCCTTCGCCCAGCGCGACATCCATCTGCGCGATCTGGACCGCATCGCCGCGCTGCTGCGCGAACTCAGGGACGGGGGCGAGGGCGGCCGCACCGCGCAGGGCCGCCCGGCGGCCGGGGATGAGGGGGCCCGGGCATGACCCGGCTCCTGTTCCGCGAGGACGCCTATCGGGCCGAAGCACCCCTTCGCATCCGCGCGGTCACCGCCGAGGGCGCGATCATCCCCGAGGCGAGCCTCTTCTACCCCACCGGCGGCGGCCAGCCCGGCGATTCGGGCTGGATCGAGACCGGCGGGCGCGTCCTGCGCATCGCCACGGCGCGCAGGGGCGAGGGCGGCGCCGTCCTGCTGATCCCCGAACCGGGGCAGGAGCTGCCCCCGCCCGGCGCCACCGGCACCCAGCGCATCGACTGGGACATCCGTCACCGCCTGATGCGGATGCACACGGCGCTGCATCTGCTGTCGGTCGTGCTGCCCTTTCCGGTGACCGGCGGTCAGATCGGCCCGGACCGGTCGCGGCTCGATTTCGACATGCCCGACCCGCCCGGGGATCCCGCCGCCATCGAGGCCGCCCTGAACGCCCTGATCGCCGCCGATCACCCGGTGGCCGAGGACTGGATCACCGACGCGGAGCTTCAGGCCAACCACGGCCTGGTCAAGACGATGGCCGTCAGGCCCCCGATGGGCCAGGGCCGGGTGCGGCTGGTGCGGATCGGGGCGGGCGAGCCCCCGATCGACCTGCAGCCCTGCGGCGGCACCCATGTGCGCAGCACCGGAGAGATCGGCCGCGTGGCCCTGGGCCGGATCGAGAAGAAGGGCCGCCAGAACCGCCGCGTGTCCATCCTCCTCGCCTGATCGCGCGGAGGTCCGACCGGCCCGGGCGGCCGCGCCGCTCACGCCCTTCCGGGGGGGCGGAGGGCGGCACCCCCCGGGCTCGGCCGGCCGCGACCGGATGTCCAGGGGAGAGGGGGGAGATGCCTTCCTCTTCGACCGGATCGCGCTGGCCGCGCGCCGGGACGCAGCCGACGTCATCGATGATTTCGCGGGCGGGGTGGCAAGCATCGACCTCTCCCGCATCGCCGGAACCCCGACGCCGGTCGCCGACTTTACCGGCGCCGCGAGCGGGGCCGCAGTGACAGAACCTGTCAGGGACAGTTGCTGCGTCAACCCCGCGACCGCGGCAAGTCTTGACCCTGGTCCTTTCACCCCCGACTCTATTTACATTACTTGACAAGGGAGGGTCCGGACATGCGCAAGTTCCGCCCGATTGTTGCTGCCGGGGCCATGACCCTCGCGGGCATCGTCGCAACGCCCGCCAGCGCCGGGGTGTGCGATTACGTCAACGAGACGATCTCGTCGACCATCGCCACGGTGTCCGAACTGGTCGCCGACGCCTCGGACTTCGCCAAAAAGGCCGGTTTCGCGGCCGTCGCCCACAGCTCCGGTAGGAAGATCCTGACCTCGGTCGGGCGCGGCGGCACGGGATACATCGCCGGAACCCTCGGCTCGTTCGGGGCCTGGCTCCTCTCGGGGGTCAGTTCCCCTTACGTCATCGCCGGGGCGACCGTCACGGCCGTGGGCGCCGGCGGCGTCGCTGGCTACTGCTACCTCACGGAGTAGGCGCGGCCTCAGCGCAGCAGCGGAGCCAGAAGGGGCGCCATCAGCGCCGCCCCTTCCAGGCTCAGATGGTCGTCGTCGAAGTAGAGCGGCCTACCCTCGCGCGCCACCGCGCAGTCCGGGCGGCACAGGATCGCGGCCGGGTCCAGCAGCGACACGCCGGGCATCCGCGCCAGACGCTCCAGCACCGCGCGGGCCGCCTGCTGGCGGGCCGCATGGGCGGCGGCGTCGGGTCCCCGCGGCGGCGGCCGGCCGAAGGCCAGCGACCGGGCCAGCGCATTGGGGACGTCGAAGCCCGGTTCGGGAATTCCCGCCACCAGAACCACCCGCGCGCCCGCGCGCCGCGCGGCCGCGACGGCGCGCGTCAGACCCGCTTCCAGCGCGGCGGCATTTCCTTCCGGCCAGTCCGGGGAG
>RFGB01000251.1 GCA_003697125.1 Alphaproteobacteria bacterium | reverse complement strand
TCCCGACGCCGCGCCCCCCCACGGCCCCGATGCGCCGGAACGGGTCCCGCCACTCGGTTTTCGGATTTCCCGAATGGAGATGTCGCCACTTGCGCCGTGGTCCTGCGGGGCGGGAAGGCCCTATCCATTCGGGCGGGCACAACCATGCAAGGGAACGCCGATGGCCAGCCGATATGCCGCCCCCGCCGGAGGGCATCCCCCCCAGGCGCAGCTTCTGACCGATCGCGCGGTATTCACCGAGGCCTATGCGGTGATTCCGCGGGGGGTGATGCGCGACATCGTGGTCAGCCATCTTCCCTTCTGGGAGCGCACCCGGCTGTGGGTCCTGGCGCGGCCGCTGAGCGGCTTTGCCGAGCGTTTCTCGCAATATCTCATGGAGGTGGCGCCGGGCGGCGGCTCGCGCCGGCCCGAGACCGATCCCGCCGCCGAGGCGGCGCTGTTCGTCACCGAAGGAACGGGGCGGATCGAGATCGAGGGCCGGAACCATCCGCTGCGCCCGGGACGCTTCGTCTATCTCCCCCCCGGCCTGCGCTGGGCGCTGGACAATGACGGCGGCGCGCCCCTGCGCTTCCACTGGATCCGCAAGGCCTATGAGGCGGTCGAGGGCCTGCCGGCCCCGGAGGTCATCATCGCCGACGAACAGGACATCGCCCCCGATCCGATGCCGGGCACCGACGGCCGCTGGGCGACGACGCGCTTCATGGATCCCGCCGACATGCGCCATGACATGCATGTCACCATCGTCACCTTCCAGCCCGGCGCGGCGATCCCGTTCTGCGAGACCCATGTGATGGAGCACGGGCTCTATGTCCTGGAAGGCAAGGGGGTCTACCGGCTGAACCGCGACTGGGTCGAGGTCGAGGCCGGCGATTTCATGTGGCTGCGCGCCTTCTGCCCGCAGGCATGCTATGCCGGCGGCCCGGGGCGGTTCCGCTATCTGCTCTACAAGGATGTCAACCGGCACATGCCGCTCGGCCCGGTTCCGGGCGGCGCGGTCCGGCGCGGCGGCTGACCGCCGGGCGGGCTAGTCGCCCGCCATGGCGTTGCGATACCAGGCGACGATCGCGGCGCGGTCCGCCGGCGTGATGGTCAGCGCCGCGCTGGGCGGGGGCATGGCGTGGCTGAGCCCGGCCTGAAGGTAGATCTCGCGCGCATGGCGGGCGACGTCGGCCGCGGTCTCCAGCACCACGCCGCGCGGCGGCCAGAACATCCCCGCGCCATAGACCGGCTCGCGCGCATGGCACATCGCGCAGTTGCCCTGCACCACGGCAAGCGCCGCGTCGAACCCCTCGGCGGCGACCAGGCGCGCCTCGCGCGCGGAGAGCGGGCGCGCCCCGGCCTCCTCCAGCCTGTCGCGGGCGGTGGCGCTGGACAGCCACGCGATCACGATCATCAGCATCACCGTCACCGCCCAGGTCCAGGCCGGACCCTTGCCCGTGGCGTGCATGGTGTTGAAATAGTGGCGGATCGTGACCCCGGTCAGGAAGATCAGGCTGGCGATGATCCATGCATGTTCGGTGGCGAAGGCCAGCGGATAGTGGTTCGACAGCATCAGGAACACGACCGGCAGGGTCAGGTAGTTGTTGTGCGTCGACCTGATCTTGGCGATCTTGCCGTATTTCGGGTCCGGCTTGCGCCCGGCCTTCAGATCCTCGACCACGATCCGCTGGTTCGGGATGATCTGGAAGAACACGTTGGCGGTCATGATCGTGGCGGTGAAGGCGCCCAGATGCAGCAGCGCGGCGCGGCCGGTGAAGACCTGGTTGTAGCCCCAGGACATCGCCACCAGGATCACGAACAGGACCAGCATCAGCATGGTCGGCCTTTCGCTGAGCGGCGACTTGCACAGCCGGTCATAGGCCAGCCAGCCGATGGCGAGCGAGCCGCCGGAGATGGCGATCCCCTGCCACAGCGTCAGGTCCGCCCGGGCCGGGTCGAGCAGGTAGAGCTCTCCGCCCACCCAGTAGACCATCACCAGAAGCGCGGCCCCCGACAGCCAGGTGGTGTAGCTTTGCCATTTGTGCCAGGTCAGATGTTCGGGCAGGCGGGCGGGGGCCACCAGATACTTCACCGTGTGATAGAAGCCGCCGCCGTGAACCTCCCATTCCTCGCCATGGGCGCCTTCGGGCAGGTCGGGCGAGGGTTTCAGCATCAGGTCGAGCGCGATGAAGTAGAAGCTGGCGCCGATCCAGGCCATGGCCGCGACGACATGCAGCCAGCGCACCGAGAATTCCGCCCAGCTCCACAGCACGGCAAGGTCGAACATCGCTGGCCTCCGTCTCGTTCCCGGGATCCCGCGCAGCCTAGGCAGCGGGGGATTTTTCGCCTATCCGGGGGATTGGACAATCTGCATCAAGAAATCCGGAACAATGTCCCATCTGGAGAACATCCGGACCTTCGTGCGCGTCTACGAGCTGGGCAGCATGTCGGCCGCAGGGCGCGATCTGGGCATCTCGCCGGCGGTGACCTCGGCACGCATTGCCCAGCTCGAGGAGCGTCTGGGCGTGCGCCTGTTCCAGCGCACCACGCGCAAGCTGGCACCGACCGAGCAGGGGCGCGCTTTCTATCCCGGCGCGTGCGAGGTTCTCGAGGCGGTGGCGGCTGCCGAGGCGCGGGTGGTCGAGATCACCGAGAACCCGCGCGGCACCATCCATGTCGCCGCCCCGCTGGGGGTGGGCCGGCGGCTGATCGCGCCGCATCTGCCGGAATTCCTCGCCCGCTATCCCCATGTCACGGTGCGGCTGCGGCTGACCGACCGCAGGGTGGACCTGACCGCCGAGGGGCTGGATCTGGCCTTCTTCCTGGGCCAGCCCGAGGACAGCAACCTGCGCATCCGCAAGATCGCCGATGTCGCGCGGGTGCTGTGCGCGGCCCCCGCCTATATGGCCGCGCGCGGCATGCCGCGTTCGGGGCAGGAGATCGTCGAACAGGGGCATGAATGCCTGAACCTGCGCTATCCGGGCGCCAGGGAATTCCAGTGGCGGCTGATGACCCCCGACGGGCCGCGGCGCTTTCGCGTCTCGGGCCGCTTCGAATGCGACGATGGCGATGTGCTGACCGACTGGGCGCTGGCCGGGCAGGGCATTGCGCTGAAGCCGGTCTTCGAGGTGATCGATCATCTGCAGGCGGGCCGTCTGGTTCCCGTGGCCACCGAGACGCCGCCCGTGCCGATCCAGATGGCCTGCCTGTTCACCCATCGCCGCAGGCAGGATCCCAAGGTGCGGCTGTTCATGGAATTCGCCATCGACCGGATCGCCCAGGTGGTGCGCGACGCCCAGCGCGCCGGTCAGCTGCCGCGATAGGTGGAATAGCCATAAGGCGCCAGCAGCAGCGGCACATGATAGTGCGCCGCCTCGGAAATCGTGAACCTTACCGGGACGAGATCCAGAAAGCGCGGGCCGGCCGGCGCGCCCGCCGCCTCCAGATAGGCGCCGGCGTGGAAGACCAGCTCGTAGACCCCGGTGCGGAACTCGCCGGCGGGCAGGATCGGGCCGTCGGTCCGCCCGTCGTGATTGGTGACAAGGCTGCGCAGATGCGTCCGCCTGTCTTCCTCGATCCGGTAGAGATCGATCCTGAGCCCCGCCGCGGGGCGCCCGCGGGCGGTATCCAGCACATGGGTGGTCAGATGGCCGGGCATGGCATTCCTCCGGGTTGGGTCGCTTCTAGCGGCCCGGCGGGCCGGCAGGCAAATCCGCGCGGGCGAAAGCTTCTTGTGGGTGATTTTGAAAATATGCGGACATTCTTCCGCATATCAGTCGGGAAGGGATGCAGTGGAGGATGCCGGTGAGACGCTATCCCCGTGACATGACCGGATACGGCCCCACCCCCCCCGATCCGCGCTGGCCGGGCGGGGCGAGGATCGCGGTCCAGATCGTGCTGAACTACGAGGAGGGCGGCGAGAACAACATCCTGCATGGCGATCCCGCCTCGGAGGCCTTCCTCTCCGAGATCACCGGCGCCCAGCCCTGGCCCGGCCAGCGGCACTGGAACATGGAATCGATCTACGAATACGGCGCCCGCGCGGGCTTCTGGCGCCTGCATGCCATGCTGCGCGATCTGCCGGTCACCGTCTTCGGCGTCGCCACCGCCCTTGCCCGCGCGCCCGAGCAGGTCGCCGCCATGCGGGACGCGGGCTGGGAGATCGCCAGCCACGGGCTGAAGTGGATCGAGCACAGGGACATGCCCGAGGACGAGGAGCGCGCCCAGATCGCCGAGGCCGTGCGGCTGCATGCGCTGGTGACCGGCGCGCCGCCGCGCGGCTGGTATACCGGGCGCTGCTCGATGAACACCGTGCGGCTCGCCGCCGAGCAGGGCTTCGCCTATGTCGCGGACGCCTATGCCGACGACCTGCCCTACTGGATCAGGATCGACGGGCGCGACCAGCTGATCGTGCCCTATACGCTGGATTGCAACGACATGCGCTTCGCCATCACCGCCGGCCATCCCGATGGCGGCTCATGGGAGCGCTACATGATCGACACCTTCGACACCCTCTATGCCGAAGGCGCCGCGGGCCGGCCGAAGATGATGTCGCTCGGCCTGCATTGCCGGCTGGCCGGCCGGCCGGGGCGGGCGGCGGCGCTCGGGCGCTTTCTCGCCCATGCCCGCGCCCGCGAGGGCGTCTGGTTCGCCACCCGCCTGCAGATCGCCGAGCACTGGGCGGCGACCCATCCGCCAAGGGCGCGCCCGCGCCCCTCGGAATGGGACAGGGATCGCTTCGTGGCCGAATTCGGCGGGATCTTCGAGCATTCCCCCTGGATTGCCGAGCGCGCCTGGGCGCTGGAGCTTGGCCCCACCCACGACACCGCCCGCGGCATCCATTCCGCGCTCTGCCGGGTCTTCCGCGCCGCGAGCCGGGAGGAGCGGCTCGGCGTGCTGCGCGCCCACCCCGACCTTGCCGGAAAGCTCGCCGCGGCCCGCCGCCTTACCCCCGAGAGCACGGCAGAACAGGCCAGCGCCGGGCTCGACGCGCTGACCGATGCGGAACACGCCGAGTTCACCCGGCTGAACACGGCCTATGTGGAAAGGCATGGCTTTCCCTTCATCATCGCCGTGCGCGACCACGACAAGCAGGGGATCCTGGAGGCCTTCCGCCGCCGGCTGGACAATGACACCGAGGCGGAGTTCGCCGAGGCCTGCGCGCAGGTCGAACGAATCGCCGAGCTGCGCCTGCTGGAGAAGCTCGGATGAGGCGCATCACCGTCGAGGCGCTGACCGCCGGGGCATTCGCGCCCTTCGGCGACGTGATCGAGGCCGCGGGCGCGCCCGACCGCATCATCAACCGCGGGATGTGCGGGCGCTGGCATGACCGCGCCCGGCTCGATTTCGGCCCCGACGGGCGCGCCGGCATCAGCATCTTCCGCGCCGAGGCGCGGCGGCTGCCGCTCCTGCTCGACATGGTCGAACGCCATCCCCTCGGCTCGCAGGCCTTCATCCCGATGACGCCCGATCCCTTCCTGGTCATCGTGGCGCCCGATGCGGGCGGCCGGCCCGGAACCCCGCGCGCCTTCCGCACCGCGGCAGGTCAGGCGGTGAACTTCCTGCGCGGCACCTGGCACGGGGTGCTGACGCCGCTCGCGCCCCCGGGGCTGTTCGCGGTGATCGACCGGATCGGGCCCGGGGACAATCTGGAGGAACACTGGTTCGATGCGCCCCTGGAGGTGGTCGGGGCCTGAACGCCCCGGCCGCCCGGCCGGTCCGGGGGCGCAGGCAACATGGGAGGGACGATGATGACCGACACCGCGATCGGGACGCCCGCGCAGCTGGCCGATCCCGACTACATGCCGCCGCTGGCCCGGGCGGTGCCGCTGGGCATCCAGCATGTGCTGGCGATGTTCGTCTCGAACATCACGCCGGCGATCATCGTCGCCGGGGCGGCGGGCTTCGGCTTCGGCTCGAACTCGCCCGACTTCCCCGAGATGATCTACATGATCCAGATGTCGATGGTGTTCGCGGGGGTCGCGACGCTGCTGCAGACCATCGGCATCGGCCCCGTCGGCGCGCGGCTGCCGATCGTGCAGGGCACGTCATTCGCCTTTCTGCCGGTGATGATCCCGATCGTCGCGGGCCAGGGCGTCAGCGCCATGGCGGGGCTGATGGGCGGCATCCTGGTGGGCGGCATCTTCCAGGGGCTTCTGGGCACGATCATCAACAAGGTGCGCTTCGCCCTGCCGCCGCTGGTGACGGGGCTGATCGTGCTGATGATCGGGCTGTCGCTGGTGAAGGTCGGCATCCAGTATGCCGCGGGCGGGGTGCCCGCCATCGGCACGCCCGAATACGGCAGCCTGCAGAACTGGTTCGTGGCCGGCGTGGTGATCGTGGTGACGCTGGCGCTGAAGTTCTTCGCCCGCGGGATGCTGTCGGTCTCGGCGGTGCTGATGGGGCTGGTCGCGGGCTATGTGGTGGCGCTCCTGATGGGCATGGTCAGTTTCGGCAATGTCGGCAGCGCCGCGGTCTTCGCGCTGCCCGATCCGCTGCATTTCGGGCTGGAATTCCACGCCGCGGCGATCATCGGCATGTGCTTCATGGGCGTGGTCTCGGCCATCGAGACGGTGGGCGACGTCTCCGGCATCACCAAGGGCGGGGCGGGCCGCGAGGCGACCGAACGCGAGCTTGCCGGTGCCACCTATGCCGACGGGTTCGGCTCGGCCATAGCCGGGCTGTTCGGCGCGCTGCCCAACACCTCGTTCAGCCAGAATGTGGGGCTGGTGGCGATGACCGGGGTGATGAGCCGCCATGTGGTGACCATCGGCGCGCTGGTGCTAATCCTTGCCGGGCTGTTCCCCAAGGTGGGCGCGGTGATCGCCACGGTGCCGATCGAGGTGCTGGGCGGCGGCGTGATCGTGATGTTCGGCATGGTGGTGGCGGCGGGCGTCTCGATCCTGTCGGATGTGGACTGGAACCGCCGCAACATGGTCATCTTCGCCATCGCGCTGTCGCTGGGGCTGGGGCTGCAGCTGGAGCCGGGTGCGCTGCAGCATCTGCCGGGCACCGTGAAGGTGCTGATGACCTCGGGGCTTCTGCCCGCGGCGGTGATCGCGGTGGTGCTGAACCTGATCCTGCCCCATGAACTTGCCCCCGAGGCCACCGAGGAGGTCTCGGGCGGGCTGGCCGGCCGCGGGCGGGCCGGCGACGGCTGAGGCCCCGGACGGTCGGGCGGGCCGCGGGGCTAGGGGGCCGGCTCCGCGGCCAGCCGGTCCAGGAACGCCGCCAGCTGGCGGGCGACCGGCACGGGCGCTTCCAGGGCGGGCAGATGGCCTGCGCCCTGCAGCAGCACGAAGCGGCCCCGCGCCACCCCCCGGGCGACGGCGCGGCCGGCCTCGGGGGGCGTCACCCGGTCCTCCGACCCGGTCAGCACCAGCACCGGGCAGCGGATCCGGGCAAGCTCTCCGGTCTGGTCGGGCCGCGCGGCCAGCGCCTTCTGATGGGCGGCAAAGACCGCCGGGCCCGTCGCCTCGGCCATGGCGCGGATCCGGGCGCGAAGGGCGGGATCGGCGCGGCGTCCCGGCGACAGCACGGCATCGGCGACGGCGTCGGCCAGCGCCGCCATCCCCTCGCGCGCGGCACGCGCGACGGACAGGCGCCGCAGCAGCGCCGCGCGCGGCGAATCGGCGGCGGCGGTGGTGCCGATCAGCACCAGCCCGGCGACCTGCGCGGGATGACGGCAGGCCAGCGCCAGCGCCAGATAGCTGCCCATCGACATGCCCACCAGCACCGCACGCGGGGGAAGGGCCTCGCCGATGCGGGCGGCCATCGCCTCGAACGAATCGACGGCGGGAATTGCGGCAACCCGCATCGCCCGTCCCGTCTCGCCGAGTTCGGCGCGCAGCGGGTCGCAGGATCGGCCGTCGCACAACAGCCCGGGCAGGCAGATCACCGGCACCATCGGGCGCGTCACCGCCGATATCCGCAAGCGCGGCCCGGCGGGTGCGGCGATGTCCGGCAGGCGTTGCGGTGCGCGGGCGGCCCCGCGCGGCATGGGGCGGTGCCTTCCCCCCGGCCTTCCCCCGGCGCTGTTGGCCAGGCGCCGGTCAGCGCGCTGTGGCGGTGCGGTCCTGTCGGAGCGATGGTGGAGCCAAGGGGAGTCGAACCCCTGACCTCTTGAATGCCATTCAAGCGCTCTCCCAACTGAGCTATGGCCCCGTCGCGCCCGTCATTTAGATTCGCCCGCAGCGGATCGCAAGAGGAAATTGGCGGGGATCAGCTGTCAGGATCCTCGGGGCTGGGCTCGGCGATGTCGTCGAGGGGAACCTCGTCGTCGTCCTCGTCATCCTCGAGCAGGTCGTCGTCGACGTCGAGATCCTCGTCGTCATCGAGCAGGTCATCCTCGTCATCGGCCACCGGCACCGGCTTCGCGGGCGCCTTCGCCTCCACACGGTCGGGGCGGGCGCGCTTCAGGCTCAGCTGCTCGATGCTGAAGCTGCCGCCGCATTCCGGGCAGGTCGCGGGATCGTGGTTGAGGTCGTAGAAGCGGGCCCCGCAGGACGGGCAGAGCCGTTTGACGCCCCATTCCGGTTCAGGCATCGCGTCCCCCTGGGTCAGGAACTGTCGTGGCGGAGACCGGGCGCATGCCACAGCGTTCCGGCCTTGTCAAAAGCTTTGACGCGTGTGACCGCCCGCACGGCGCGGCGGCTGTACACAGTTGATGCTTGATGCATTGCAAAAGGGCCTTTAACCATTTCATGACAAGGGTGGTTCCGGCGGATGCATCGCGCAGCGGCCGGTGGCGGAAGCGAGGAGCACGCAGTTGCTGTATCATGCCTATGAGTTCACCCATGCGGCATTGAGCCCCATGCGCCAGGCGGCGCGGCTGAGCCGCGACATGCTGATGAGCCCGCTCAACCCCTTCGCCGCCACCTATGGCGCCCGCGCCGCCTCGGCCGCCTTCGAGCTGTTCATCAACGCCACCCGCCGCTACGGCAAGCCCGAATTCGGGATCGACTCGACCGAGGTCGGCGGCATTCCCGTTCCCGTCGTCGAGGAGGTGGTGGCCGAGAAGCCCTTCTGCCGGCTGATGCATTTCCGGCGCGACTCGGCGGCGGTGGCGGCGCGCCGGGATCCCCCGGTGCTGATCGTGGCGCCGATGTCGGGCCATTTCGCCACGCTTCTGCGCGGAACGGTGCGCGCGATGCTGCCCGCCCATGAGGTATACATCACCGACTGGGCTGATGCGCGCGACGTGCCGTTGATGGAGGGGCGGTTCGATCTCGACGACTACATCGACTATGTGACCGAGTTCAGCCGGCTGCTCGCCACCCGCGCGGGCGAGAGGGTGGCGGTCATGGCCGTCTGCCAGCCGGGGGTGCCGGTGCTGGCCGCCTCGGCGCTGATGGCGGCGGATGGCGACCCGCTGCGGCCCGCCTCGATCACCCTGATGGGATCACCCATCGACACCGCCCGCAACCCCAAGCAGCCCAACACCCTGGCCAGCGAGCGGCCGCTGAGCTGGTTCGAGAACAACGTCATCGTCAGCGTGCCCTGGCCGCACAAGGGCTTCCTGCGCCGGGTCTATCCCGGCTTCCTGCAGCTGTCGGGCTTCATGTCGATGAATCTGGACCGGCATGTCGACGCCCATCTGCGCCATTTCCGTAACCTGATCCGTGGCGACGGCGACAGCGCCGCCGCCCACCGCGCCTTCTATGACGAATATCTGGCGGTGATGGATCTGACCGAGGAATTCTACCTGCAGACGATCGACCGCGTCTTCCAGCGTCGCCTGCTGGCGGTGGGCGGGTTCATGTATCGCGACCGCAGGCTGGTCGAACCCGCCGCCATCACCGACATCGCCCTGATGACGGTGGAGGGCGAGAAGGACGACATCACCGGGCTGGGGCAGACCGAGGCGGCGCATGAGCTGACGCCCAATCTGCCCGCGGGGCTGAAGCGCCATTTCGTCGCCCGCGGGGTGGGCCATTACGGCGTGTTCAACGGCTCGCGTTGGCGCGAAGAGATCCAGCCCCGGATCGCCGAATTCATCCGCGACCACCGCGTGCCCCTGCCGGGCTGAGGGCGCGGGGGCCGATGGTCAGTCGGCTCGTGCTCGACGACCCGCCGGTCAGCGTCTGGCTCAGGCGCTCGGCGCGGGCAAGACGGATGACCCTGCGGCTGTCCTCGCGGGATCTGCGGGTGTATCTGACGCTGCCCGGGGGGATGTCCATCTCCGAGGCCCGCCACTTCCTTTCGCAGCACCGCCGCTGGCTGGCCGAGCAGATCGCCCGCCGGCCGGGCCCGGTGGAGGTCGGCCATGGCGTGACGCTGCCCCTGCTGGGCCTGCCCCATCTCGTGGCGCCGGGTCCGGGG
>RFGB01000250.1 GCA_003697125.1 Alphaproteobacteria bacterium | reverse complement strand
CTCCGGTGGTCATCACCCCTCCCCGATCCTGCGTCATGCCGGCCATCGCCGCATCCGCCGCACCCGTCACGCGTTGAGGCGGCCGGCCAATGATGTTAGGTGCTGCGCCCGACAGCAAGGACATGGGAACCACCATCGATGACCGCCGAACACGCAGTGACCGACCTCGCCCTGGCCGATTTCGGCCGCAAGGAGATCGAGATCGCCGAGACCGAGATGCCCGGGCTGATGGCCCTGCGCCGCGAATATGGCGAGACGAAGCCCCTGTCGGGCGCGCGGATCGCCGGCAGCCTGCACATGACCATCCAGACGGCGGTGCTGATCGAGACGCTGGTCGCGCTGGGGGCCAGCGTGCGCTGGGCCTCGTGCAACATCTTCTCGACCCAGGACCATGCCGCCGCCGCCATCGCCGCGCGCGGCATCCCCGTCTTCGCCCGCAAGGGCGAGACGCTGCCCGAATACTGGGACTACATCGACCGGATCTTCCAGTTCCCCGAGGGCGGGGCCAACATGATCCTCGATGACGGCGGCGACGCCACGCTCTACATCCTGACCGGGGCGCGGGTCGAGGAGGGCGAGACCGACCTGATCGCCAATCCGGGCAACGAGGAGGAGGAGGCGCTGTTCGCCCAGATCCACAGGCGCATGGCCGAGACCCCCGGCTGGTTCGTGCGCCAGCGCCACATGATCCGCGGCGTGTCCGAGGAGACGACCACCGGCGTGCACCGCCTCTACCGCATGATGGAGAAGGGCCATCTGCCCTTCCCCGCCATCAATGTGAACGACAGCGTCACCAAGTCGAAATTCGACAACAAGTATGGCTGCAAGGAAAGCCTGGTCGACGGCATCCGCCGCGCCACCGACGTGATGCTGGCCGGGAAGGTCGCGGTGGTCTGCGGCTATGGCGATGTCGGCAAGGGCTCGGCCGCCTCGCTGCGCGGCGCCGGGGCACGGGTGAAGGTGACCGAGATCGACCCGATCTGCGCGCTGCAGGCGGCGATGGACGGCTATGAGGTCGTCCGGCTGGAGGATGTGGTGAAGACCGCCGACATCTTCATCACCGCCACCGGCAACAAGGACGTGATCCGCATCGAGCACATGCGCGAGATGAAGGACATGGCCATCGTCGGCAACATCGGGCATTTCGACAACGAGATCCAGGTCTCGGCCCTGCGCAACCACAAATGGACCAACATCAAGCCGCAGGTGGACATGATCGAGATGCCCTCGGGCAACCGGATCATCCTGCTCTCCGAAGGGCGGCTGCTCAATCTCGGCAACGCCACCGGCCATCCGAGCTTCGTCATGTCGGCCTCCTTCACCAATCAGGTGCTGGCGCAGATCGAGCTGTGGACCCGGGGCGAGCAGTACGAGAACAAGGTCTATGTCCTGCCCAAGCATCTGGACGAGAAGGTCGCCGCGCTGCATCTGGAGAAGCTGGGCGTGCGGCTGACCGAACTGACGCCCGAGCAGGCCGACTATATCGGCGTGCCGCCGCAGGGTCCGTTCAAGCCCGAGCAGTACCGCTACTGACCGCGCGGTCAAGCCCCTGATATCGCATGCAAGTTTAGCAATCGGCGCATTGCGCGGGCGCCGATTCGCTGGCAGAAATGAACCCGGCGCCCAGAAGGGCCCCGCGCGAGGTTCCGGATGGCGGGCCGATCCGCCGGCCCCCCTTCATCCGGACGGGATCGCCACGAGATCGCCGCGCCACGTCCTCCAGCAGTTCCGCCCCGGCCCGATCGCGGCCAGACCATGGTCTCGCCATGTCCGCGCGGCGGATGGCGGAGGAGTGCGCAGCCACAACTGGGAGCGGGCCGCCCCCTGCCGGGGCGGCTCGGGTGGGAGGCGGAGAGCCCTTCGGGCGGGGGCTCTCCGCCAGCTTTCTCGCGCGCCCCGGCCCCCGGGCCGCCCCGCCCGCCGCCCGGTCAGGGCGCCGGATCGCGCGGCATGCCGGCCAGCTCCAGGATCACCGCCCATTCCCCGGGGCGAACGGGCTGCACCGACAGGCGACTCATCCGCACCAGCGCCATCTCGGACAGCCGCGGATCGGCCTTGATCTCGGCCAGCGTCACCGGCCGCGGCAGCGCGGCCACCGCCCGCACATCCACGCATTCCCAGCGCGGATCGTCGCTGGTCGAATCGGGATGGGCGGGGTTGCAGACCTCGACGATGCCCATGATCGCCCGGTCGCGGTTGGAGTGGTAGAAGAAGCCGCGGTCGCCCGGGCGCATCGCCCGCATGTTGTTGCGCGCCTGATAGTTGCGCACGCCCGACCATTCCTCGCATTCGGGCGCCTTGGCCAGCTGCTGCTGCCATGACCAGACGTCGGGCTCGGACTTGAACAGCCAGTACTGCATGATCAGTTCTCCCGGATCAGCGGGCGGGCCAGAAGCCGCGCCATGGCCTGCGCCACCGTGACGGCGCCGTCGAGAAGTTCGGCCACCACCGTCGCGATCGGCGCGTCGATCCCGCGCCGGGCCGCCAGGTCGCGCAGCGCCATGGCGGTGGGCCGACCCTCCTGCGTCGCGGCGGGCGGCGGGCGCCCCGCGCCCAGCGCCATGCCGAGGGCGAAGTTGCGCGAGGCGGGCGAGGCGCAGCTGAGCGCGAGATCCCCCAGCCCCGACAGGCCGGCGAAGGTCTCGGCCCGCCCGCCCAGCGCGGTGCCGATGCGCACCATCTCGGCGAAGCCCCGCGTCATCAGCGCGGCGCGGGCGCTTTCGCCCAGCCCGGCCCCCACCGCCGCGCCACAGGCGATCGCATAGACATTCTTCAGCGCCCCGCCCAGCTGGGCGCCGATCAGATCATCGGTCAGGTAGAGCCTGAGCGTGGGCGCGGCGAGGCGCGCCTGCAGCGTCTCGGCCAGCGGGTCGGCGCAGGCCAGCGTCAGCGCGGTGGGCAGGCCGCGCCCGATCTCGGCGGCCAGCGACGGCCCGGTCAGCACCGCCAGCGGCCCGCAATGATGGCGCGCGGCGATCTCGGTCTGCAGCGCGCCGCTGCCCAGTTCCAGCCCCTTGGCGCACAGGACCAGCGGCACCGATCGCGACAGGGCGAGCGCGGCCAGGAGCCCGCCGGTGGCCTGCGCCGGAACGCAGGCCACCGCGACATCGCCCGGCGCCGGGCGCGGCCTGGCCCCCCGGCCATGCAGCGCCACCCGGTGGCCGGCCCCGTCCCAGACCCTTGCCAGCGCGCTGCCGAACGCGCCCGCGCCCAGCACATGCAGGACGCTCATGCCTTGGCCCCCTTGCGCCCCGAGCCCGCGACCGGCACCGCCCCGGCATCCAGCGGCCAGCGCGGACGCGCGACGATCGCCGCATCCCCCCGCGCGCCGGCGCACAGCCGCTCAACCCCCGCCCAGGCGATCATCGCGCCATTGTCGGTGCACAGGCGCAGGGGCGGGGCGAGGAAGGCAAACCCCGCCGCGGCCGCCGCATCCTGCAGCGCGGCGCGGACCGCGGCATTGGCCGCCACCCCCCCGGCCACCGCGATCGTGCCGGGCCCGTGCGCGGCGGCGAAGGCGGCCATGGCGCGCGCCGCCTTGGCGGCCAGCACATCGGCGACCGCCGCCTGGAACCCCGCGGCCAGGTCGGCCAGATCCCCGCGCCTGAGCCCGCCGGCCTCGGCCACGCAGCGGTCGCGCGCCCGGCGCAGCGCCGTCTTGAGCCCCGAAAAGGACATCTCGCAGCCCGGCCGGTCCAGAAGCGGGCGGGGAAAATCGAACCTTCCCGGGTCGCCGCCGGCGGCGGCCCGCTCCACCTCCGGCCCGCCGGGATAGCCCAGGCCCAGAAGCCGGGCGCATTTGTCGAAGGCCTCGCCCGGGGCATCGTCGATGGTGCTGCCCAGCCGGCGGAAGCTTTCGGGCCCCAGCACGGCCAGGAACTGGCAATGCCCGCCCGAGACCAGCAGCATCAGATAGGGAAAGGCCAGCCCGTGGGTCAACCGCGGGGTCAGGGCATGCCCGGCCAGATGGTTGATGCCGAGGATCGGCAGCCCGGTGGCCTCGGCCAGCCCGCGGGCGAACATCACGCCCGACAGCACGCCGCCGATCAGGCCCGGCCCGGCGGTGACCGCGATCGCGTCGATCGCCCCCAGCCCGCAGCCCGCCTCGGCCAGCGCCCGCTCGACGCACAGGTCGAGACGCTCGGCATGGGCGCGCGCGGCGATCTCGGGAACCACGCCCCCGAAGGGCGCGTGCATCTCGGCCTGGCCGAAGACGATGTCGGCAAGGATCCGCCCCGGCCCGGGCGCACCCCCGCGCACCACCGCCGCCGCGGTCTCGTCACAGCTCGATTCGATCCCGAGGACGGTGAACTCCCCGCCCGCGCCGCGCCCGTCCGTCATGCCCGTTCCGTGGCCGAACCCGGCCGCCCGTTGCCTCGGCCCCCCGGGGCAGGTAACACCGCGCGCATGGCGTTGCAATCGAGCCCCCCCGAACCCGGCCGGCCGCTGAGGATCGGCACCCGCGGATCGCCCCTGGCGCTGGCCCAGGCCGAGGAGGCCCGCGCCCGCCTGATGGCCGCCCACGGCCTGCCGGCCGAGGCATTCGCCATCGTCCCGATCCGCACCACCGGCGATGCGGTGCAGGATCGCGCGCTGGCCGAGATCGGCGGCAAGGGGCTGTTCACCAAGGAGCTGGAGGAGGCGCTGCTGGCCGGGCGGATCGACATCGCGGTGCATTCGATGAAGGATGTCGCCACCGTGCCGCCCGCGGGGCTGGCGATCGCCGCGGTCCTGCCCCGCGCCGATGTGCGCGACGCCTTCATCTCCGACCGCCATGCCGGCATCGACGATCTGCCCCGCGGGGCGGTGGTGGGAACCTCCAGCCTGCGCCGCCGCGCCCAGCTGCTCGCCCGGCGGCCCGATCTCTCGGTGATCGAGTTCCGCGGCAACGTCCAGACGCGGCTGGACAAGCTGGCCCGGGGCCTGGCCGCGGCGACATTCCTCGCCATGGCCGGTCTGGCGCGGCTGGGCCGGGCCGGGGTCGGCCGGCCGATACCAGTGGGCCAGATGCTGCCCGCCCCCGCCCAGGGCGCGATCGGGATCGAGATCCGCGCCGGCGATGCCGGGGCCGAGGCGCTGGTCGCGCCGCTCGCCGATCCGCTCTCGACGGCGCGGGTGGCGGCCGAGCGCGCCTTCCTGCGGGCGCTGGACGGATCCTGCCGCACCCCGATCGCGGCGCTGGCCGAGATCGCGGCCGGCCGGATGACGTTCCGCGGCGAGATCCTGCGCCCCGACGGCAGCGCCCGGCAGGGCGCGGAATGGTCGGGCCCCGTGGCCGATGGCGCCGCGGCGGCGGCCGAGCTGGGGCGCGCCATCCGCGCCATGCCCGGCTGGGGCGCGCCATGACCGCCCCGATCCGGCTGCTGGTCACCCGGCCGCTGCCCCAGGGGCAGGAATTCGCCGCCGCGCTGGCCGCGCGCTGGCCCGACCGCTTCGATCCGGTGTTCTGGCCGCTGCTTCACATCGAGCAGGAGCCCGCGCCGCTGGAACTGGAGGGCGTTCAGGCGCTCATGTTCACCTCGGCCAATGGCGTCGCGGCCTTCGCGCGCGCCTCGGACCGGCGCGACCTTCCGGCGCTGTGCGTCGGCGAGGGCACCGCCGAGGCGGCGCGCCGGGCGGGTCTCGCCGCCGAATCCGCCGATGGCGATGCCGGCGCGCTGGCCCGGCTGGCCGCCGCGGCCTGGCTGCCGGGCGGGGGCGACCTGCTGCATGTGCGCGGGCGCGACAGCGCGGGCGATCTGGCCGGGGCGCTGCGCGCCGAGGGCATCGGCGTGCGCGAGGTCATCCTGTATTCCGCCCGCGCCACCGGGTCGGTTCCGCCGGACATCACCGCGCTGCTGGCCGAGGGCGGCATCGATGCGGTCACCCTGTTCTCGCCGCGCAGCGCCCGCATCCTCGCCGCCTTCGCCGTCGAGGCCGCCGGCGCCGGCCGCGGATGGGCGCTGGACCGGGCCAGCGCCATCGCGATCAGCCCCGCCGCGGCCGCCCCGCTGACAGGGCTCGGCTTCGCCCGCATCATCACCGCCCCGCGGCCCGACCGGGCGGGCATGCTGGCGGCGCTGGACGGGCTGGCACCGATGCGGCCATGACGGGCTGCGGCGGAAGAACCGTTGCCCGCCCCCGGCCGCTGCCCTAGGCTTGGCACGCGGCCGCACGCGGCCGGGCGGCGGCCCGCCCGGCCCGCGCGCGACGGCGCAAGGCGCGACATCACGAAGGCGGACTGGCTCATGCAGCGCAAGGACAATACCGGAAGCGACGAGACCGGGACGCAGCCCGCGCCGCCCGCCCCGCAGGCGGACCAGCCCCCCGCGCCCGACCACCCGGCGCCGGAGGGCGGGCGGCAGCAGGACTGGCCCGAGAGCGCCCCCGCGGCCGAACCGGAATGGGCCGGGCCCGCGCCCGATGCGCCCGAGCCGCGGCATCGGGCGGGGGCCGAACCCCCCGACGCGGCGGAGCCCCGGCGCGAGGCGGAGGCCGAATCCCCACCCCCCGATGATGCCGCGACCGACAGGCCCGGCGCGGCGCCCGATGCCGACACCCCG